>JAJYWF010000001.1 GCA_021791635.1 Actinomycetes bacterium | reverse complement strand
GCTGGTCGAGCCATGAGTCGAGGACCAGGTCGGCCAGATCCTCCAGAAGCTCCAGGCCGGGACCGCGTACAGCGGCAGTGACGAGTGCTTTCGGGCGGGTAGGAGTCATGTGCTCCATAATGGCCGGTTATGACACAGATGTCAGGTTGGTGGTGAGGTGACGGCGGCGCGGCGCCGGTCCGTGGTCACTGTTGGGGTCGACGTCGGTACGACGTCGGTGAAGGCGATCGCCGCCGACGCCGGCGGCCGGGTGATCGCACAGGTCCGGGTGCCGCACAGGATCGTGACGCCCGAGCCGGACCGCCTCGAGCATGTTGCCGACCAGGCGTGGAGGAACGGGCCTCGAAGAGCCTTTCGGAGGATCGCGGCGGCCGTCTCGGAGCAGGGAATGGAGACCGCCGGTGTCGCGGTGGCGTCGATGGTGCCTTCGCTCACCGCAGTGGACGCCACGGGGCGGGCCCTCCTACCCGGTCTGCTCTACGGAGACGTCCGAAGCTCGTGGCACCCCGCAAGTGCCGGAGAAGCCGGGCCGGCCTCCAGGGAAGGGCGGCCAGCTTCGGAGCCGATGCTTCCCGATGCCACCGGGTTCCTCATGTGGGCCGCGGACCAGGCGCCGGCTGCTTCGGGCTTCTGGCCGTGCCAGGGAATGGCGACGCATGCACTGTCCGGGGTGGCCGCCCTGGACAGTGCCGCAGCCATGGTGTTCGGTGAGCTCTGCGGTCACAAGGGCTGGGACGGGCGAGCCCTCGGGAACCTGGGTGTCCGGGTCGACCAGATGCCCGCAGTGGTCCCGATGGGCGCCGCAGCGGGGACTCTTCCGGGATCGGACGCCGTGATCACCGGTGGATCCATCGACGCCATGTGCGATCAGCTGGTAGCCGGAGCCACCGAGCCCGGGGATGTCCTGGCCATCTTCGGTGCAACTCTGGTCGTATGGGTGGTGACCGACCAATGGGTGGAGGTCCCTGGTTTGATCACCGTGCCCCACACCCATTCCGGTCGGGTGCTGGTGGGCGGGCCCAGCAACGCCGGGGCCCTGTTCGCCGACTGGGCAAGGCATCTCCTTCGGGGAGTGCGTCGACCTGGCCCTCGCTCTGGTCGGATGTGGGGAGAAGGAGCCCATGTGCGAGGAGTCGGTCAGGCGGGGGACGGCACTGCCGCTGGGGGTGGTGACGAGGTGTTCGGGTCGGACGGGCGAGACGGGGACCCAGGTCAGGTGCCGGTGTGGCTGCCGTACATCAGGGGAGAGCGGACCCCGTACAACGACCCCATGCTGCGCGCCAGCATCCATGGCTTGGATCTCACCCAAGGGCCAAGAGCGATCGAACGGGCAGTCTACGAGGCCAGCGGGTTCGTGATCCGACGGATACTCGATCGCTCCGGGATAGAAGGTCGTCGGGTAGTAGCCAGTGGGGGTGGTACCCGGGTCGAGCCCTGGATGGCGGGAGTGGCTGATGCGACCGGCCTGCCGGTCGACGCCGTGTCCGTTCCCGACGGCGCCGCATACGGAGCAGCTTTTCTCGCCAGGGTGGCGGCCGGGATCGAACCGTCGATCGATGAGGCGCGTCGGTGGGCGAGCACCGGACGGAGGATCGACCCAGATCCGGAATGGTCCCGGGCGGCCGAGAAGCGCTACCGGATGTTCACCGATCTGGGACCGGGAACCTGAGGGGACCACCTCGGACCGGGCCTGCGTTGGTCCCCGTTTCGGCCGGCCCCCGACTCCCGGCACTCAGCCTCCGACTCCCGGCACTCAGCCCCCGGCACTCAGCCTCCGGTCCCCAACCCCCGGTCCCCGGCACTCAGCCTCCGGTCCCCGACCCCCGGCCCCCGATGGCTCGTGGGCATCACGGCTTTCAAGGGTGAAAGGCGACCTTCAACGCGCCGCTCAGATCGGGGCGGGCGAGCGCTCGTAGGGCATCCCACCACTGCGCCAAGCCGAAGCGGTGGGTGAGCATCGGCGTGATATCGATCCGGCCGTCCTGCACGAGATCCAGGTAGTGGGCGATGGCGTGCTGACGAACTCCGTCGAGCTCTTCTATGCCAAAGGCATTGGAACCGGTCACATTCAGCTCCTTGAAGTAGACCGGCGTCCACTCCCAGCGCTGTGGAGTCGCCACTCCGGTGTAGACGAGAGAACCCCGCTCGGCGAGGACGCGAACCGCAACTTCGAAAGTCTCGGCTTTGCCGATGGTGTCGTACACCACGTCGATGCCACCTGGTCGGGTCATGGGCAGGCCAAGCAAGGGGGCATGAAGGACGCCCCCGGACCATTTGGCCAGTGCTTCGACGAGTTCTTCTCGTGGCTCGTGTTCGACAACCAGTTCGGCACCGAACTGCCGCGCCATCGCCGCCTGGGCGGGGAACCGGGCGACCACGGCTACTTCCACTTCGGGGTAGAGAGCCCGGAGGATGGCGACGCTGGTGAGCCCGAGGGCGCCGGCGCCGTACACGACGGCGCGTCCTCCTGAAGGAGGTGGATTTCGGACGATGGCATGAAACGATACCGAGAACGGATCGGCGAGCACGGCGGCCGTGTCGGACATCTCAGTGGGAACACGGAAAGCCATCGAATCGTGCACCGCTAGCCGTTCTGCCCAAGCTCCCGGTGCATCAGTGATGACTCCGATGTGGACGCCGGGACCAAACGCACCCGAAGTGAAGTTCCAGCACAAGGTGAGATCCCCGTTCGAACACGGTGGGCAGGGGGGCGATATGCCGCGGGGTCCACACGTCAACCATGGGTTGATGACGACCCGGTCACCGGGCTCCACACCTTTGGCCTCGGGTCCCAGCTCGAGAACCTCGGCCACGACCTCGTGGCCGGGGACGTGCGGAAGAGACGAGAATGCCGACATGGGGTTGTCCATGTCGCCCTCGTTGAAATCACCGAGCACCAACTTGGAATCGGACCCGCAGATCCCCGAGAGGATGGGGCGGGTGACGATCCAATCAGGGCGGAGCGGTCGGGCGTCCTCGATCTCGTGGAGGCCGAAGGGAAGTGACCTGATGAGCTCGTCCACTTCGCCCAGCTCGTCCACTTCGCCCAGCTCGTCTACATCGCCGTCGCCGGATGATCGTGCTCGAGTAGTTGCGCCGTGGGCGGGCGCGGGGATGATTTCTCCGGGGTCACGGGGGCTCCCGAACACAAGGGCCTTCACGCTTCTTCGACCTTTCTCTGGGCCTCGGATGCCGCGGCCATCGCTCGCATCCCGGCGAAGAACCCGTCAACGTCGACAGTCTTCATCTCGACCACTGCCTTCATGTCAGGCACGTAGTGCTCGAAGAGCTCGCTGTCGATTGCCGTCAGGATCCCCTCCGCAACTTCGGATGCCGGCACCAGCGGGCCAGTGTAGGCGGGAGCATCGTTGCCCGGTTGATCCCAGATCTCGGTATCGATGGCTCCAGGAAGCACCAATTTCACCTGTACGCCAGTTCCGAGGAGGTCGGCGGCGATTGCCTCACTCCAGCCGGCAAGAGCGAACTTCGACCCCGAGTACGCCGCTTCGGTCGCAATCCCCAACCTTCCGCCGAGGCTGGAAACGTTGACGATCGTCCCGCTACCCCGCTCCATCATGAGGGGCACGAGTTCGAGGGTCATCGCCACCGGCGTAAAATAGTTGACCTCCATGACCGCCCGAACTTCATCCATAGTCACTCGGGTGACTGGTTTGCGCATGGGGATTCCTGCGTTGTTCACCAGTACATCCAGTCCGTTGTACGTCTCCCAGACCTCAGCCGCCAGGTGACGAGCGCGCTCCACGTCCGACAGGTCTGCGATCCACATCCGAGAGCTTGGAGCATGGGGGAGACATGTCTTGAGTACTTCGCCGAGCCGGTCTTGGCGTCGGGCAACGAGGGCAACGGTTGTACCGCGCCGAGCCAGTAGCCGGGCCGTGGCCGCGCCTATCCCAGAGGACGCACCGGTCACCAGGACCACACGGTGGCCACGCGGCTCGCTCGTGTTCGCAGGCGTCATTGATCGGGCTCTCTTCGGATGGTGGCTCCTCGCGGCCCAGCTTGCGCCCGGCCGTCGGATGGTTGGGGTGAGCGAGGGGACTTGAACCCCCGGCCTCCAGGGCCACAACCTGGCGCTCTAACCTGCTGAGCTACGCCCACCGAGAATGCCCAGTGTGCCACACGGCGGAGGGGTCCGATGCGGGATCTCGAACTTGGGTGCGGAGATGGCGAGGTTGGCAACGGCTTCATTGGCGCAGCTCCCATGTCGGTGTGCAAGGCTTGGTGGACGCCCCCGTGGCCGAGCGGATGAGGCAACGGACTTCTAATCCGTACCACGCAGGTTCGAATCCTGCCGGGGGCGCCGAATGAGGTCTTCACCTTTTGATGGGGCCCACTTCACGTCTGGCCGGCCGTCATAGTCGCTGCCCACGCATCGTGCCACAGCGCTGCGACACGCCGGGCCAGAGTCGCCTCGGACCCGAGCGGTCGGTCGATGTGCCGATGTCGGGTTCCCGACGTCCAGTGGTCGAGCCGGCACGACGAGGAAGCTCACTTGCTGCAACGGCCGACGATCTCCCGGCGAACCGTCAGCCAGATGGCGGGCCGTCAGCCGGACAGTGGTCCGAGGGGATCTGTGTGGCCGCTCGTTCCCCGGCGCTCCATGCCCCTCGCCCGATTGACGAAGTCGACCACGGCTCGCCATTCGGGCACGTCGAGGTGTCTCGACGCGCTGACCGGGCTGACCGGCGAGAGGCCGGCGAGCCTTGCCATCTCCCGTCGGACCCTCATGATCGAACGCCGCGAAAGGGCAAGCGTCTTCTGGGAGCGTCTTCCGTCAAATGCATCAACCAGACCCTCGTCCTCCAAGAAGTGGAGCGCAGCATTGGGCCGGGACCGGGGGCCAAGCCCCAGCTTGGCGAGCACGGCCGGCTCGGGGGGCCGGACGCGGCGGGCCGGATCGGGCGAATTGATCGCCGCCAAGAGGAGGTCGAGGTCCTTGACGTCCTGGTGACGGTAGAAGTAGTCGGCACCGGCCTCGGCCATTCTGAGGCGCAAGAACGCGTTGCCGAAGTGGCCGCTGATCACGATGACCAGGGTCGGGCTCTGTGCCTCGTGGGCCCTGATGGCTTCGACCACGCGGACGCCGGGGAACCGGTCGAAGGGTTCGGTTGCGTCATGGGCGTCGACCAGGGCCACGTCGACCTTGGTCCACGAGCTCCCGTAGTCCATCGCTTCGCGCGGCGACAGCTCGACGACGGCGTACCCGTGGAGCTCGCCCAGAGCGGCCGCGCGTCCGTGCCTCACCCAGAGGTCGTCGTCGACAATTGCCACTCGCACGCAAGTACGTTATCGAAGCGGTGCTCGCCGAATCGGGTTTGGTGGGCCCCGAGCAGAAGCCTCACATCGATGCGGCCCTGACCAGGGAGGACGCGATGGTGTGGCGCTCAGAGTTCGTTGGTGCTCTCCCTTTTTCCCAGGTCCGACGCGCGAAGAAGGCTGTTGCTTCGCGCGCCGGAAGACTTCATAGTTCATGACAGGCCAAGTGCTCCCAGACCTGGCGGATCTTGAGGGGGGCGTGCGGTGGAACCGGTGGCAGGCAGCGTCGGGGTCTCCTAGCTCTAGGGGGCCCCGACGGCCATTTCGGGCCTGGAGCGGTCCACTGCGCCACGGTTGGGCTCGGATGGTCGGTGGTCGACCCTGGGAACTCTCCCGGCAGCAGCCAGCTACCACTATCTGCAGGTTCGTTCGGTGGGTTTCGAGTGCCCCGGGGCCCCCAGCTACGCGACCTGAGGGAATGCGGTGGCGATCCACGAGATCCGCCACGGCGGACCCCATGGGAGCGCCCTACACTCCGGAGTCGATGAAGGTCGCGGCCGTGGCGAACCAGAAGGGTGGTGTGGCCAAGACCACGACGGTGCAGTCGCTCTCGGTGGCCATGGCGGAGCAGGGGCAACGAGTATTGGCCGTGGACCTCGACCCGCAGGCCTGCCTCACGTACTCGTTCGGGATTGACCCGGACTCGCTCGATTCGTCGCTGCACGACGTCCTCGTGAGACGAACCAAGGTGTCCGACGTGGTGGTCCCGGTGCGTGATGTGGAGGGGCTGTCCCTTCTTCCTGCCACCATTGACCTCGCGGGGGCCGAAGTCCACCTCCTGACCAAGACCGGGCGGGAGCACGTGTTGAGGCGGGCCCTGGAGTCGGTTCTTGCCGACTACGACGTGCTGCTGATCGACTGCCCACCCTCTCTCGGCGTGCTCACCATCAACGGACTGACGGCTGCAGACGGAGTCCTGATCCCCCTCCAATGCGAAGCCCTCAGCAACCGGGGAGTGGGTCAGCTGCTCGAGACCATCGACGACGTGAGGTTGTTCGCCAACTCTGACGTGCGGGTCCTCGGGGTGTTGGCGACCATGTTCGATGGACGCACCCGGCATTCCCGACACGTTCTCGACGGAGTGGGCCAACGCTACGGATTGGAGGTGTGGCAACCCCCAGTGCCGAAGTCGGTGAGGTTTGCCGAGTCGCCGATGGTCGGTAGATCGATACTTCAGCATGCTCCGAACAGCCCGGGGGCGGCCGCTTACAGGGAATTGGCCGGCCATCTCGTCCGGGTCATGGGGTCCGAGTAGGAGATCGGTGATCGACGAACAGAATCCCGGCGGCTCCGGGACCGATCCGACCGTGGATGCACACGGTGCATCGGAAGGCTGCTCGGGGATGCCGCCTTCGGGCGCCCCGGGGTCGGCGCGGCGGCAATCGCCTGATCCCCTGGGACGACGGGCCCTCTTCTGGCATCCGACCGACCCACCCCGTTCGCCGCGACAATCGTCGAGCTCAACGGGGGTCCGTCGTCGCGCCGACGGAAAGCGGGCGCTGTTCTCGGCATCCCCTGGGGACCCCACGGCCGATGTCGACGGCGACGGTTGGAGTAGCCCGGCCATCGCCTACGGCGTAGAGCACGCGTCGGACCGTGGCCCCGTCGATGATCGCGGTCGATTCGTCGTCTCGTGCGCGTCGTGCGGAGGCGAGGCCCGGATCGGCCTTCTGGACCTCCTCATCTTCCAGTTTCCCCTCGGCTTCTGGCTGCCCCGTGGGCGCTATGACCATCGGATGACCTGCCCGTTGTGTCGCCGGCGGGTGTGGGCGGGGATCACCGTTCGTCGCTCCCGGTGAGCATCCAACACCTGGTCGACACCGGGGGCTACCTTGCCGTTTTCGGGCTGGTGGCCGGGGAGAGCCTTGGCGTGCCCCTTCCCGGTGAGACCGCGGTGGTCGCGGCGGCGACCTATGCCGGGACCACGGGTCACCTGTCAGTGGCGGCCATCTTCGTCGTCGCCAGCGCTGCTGCCATCATCGGTGATTCGGTCGGCTACCTCATTGGAAGGCGGGGGGGGTATCGGCTACTGCGCCGGTGGGGGCGGTACATCCGGATTGACGAACCGAAGATCAAGGTCGCTCGCTACCTCTTCACACGACATGGCGGCAAAGTGGTGTTCTTCGGCCGGTTCGTATCGATCCTACGAACGTACGCGGCGTTCCTGGCCGGTGTCGCCATCATGCGTTACCGACGGTTTCTGGCATTCAACGCCATGGGCGGGGTGGTGTGGGCAGCGATCTACACCTTCGGCGCGTACTACGCCGGCTCGACGTTGACTCGCCTGACGACGCCAGTTGACATTGCCGTGGGAGTGGCAGCAGTGCTGATCGTGGTGGCGGCGGCGATACTGGTTCACCGGCGACTGGCAGCCCTCGTTGAAGTAGCTGAAGCGGAGTTCCCTGGCCCGTTGGACCCATGAGCAGGATCTCGGGGATCAGGTGAGGTAGAAGCGCGTCGGTACCGCCGGCTCTCGCCTCACCCGACCGCGGCGCTCCAGGAGGACCAGGTGTGCCAGCGTCTCGCCGTTCGCTGCCCGTTGCATGAAGGACGGGATCTCATCCCAGGGGCGCGACCACTCCAGCGACAGCGTGAGCTCCCACGCAGAGGAGCCGGGTTGCCGGGCCAGAGCCCTTTCGATGGAAGTGAGCCGGTCGCCGTGGTGCCGCTCGATCTCTCCAATTCGTGTCGCCAATCCGGTGAACCGGTACTCGTGGGCCGGTAGGACTTCTTCTGGATCGAGATACCGGAGCCGAGCGAGCGATTCGAGGTAGTCGCCGAGGGGATTCGAGTCCTGTTGACTGTGAAAGGAGATGTTCGGCGTGATTCGAGGCAAGACGTGGTCTCCCGACAGCAGAATGCGGTGGCGTGGACTGACAAGGCAGATATGTCCCGGAGAATGTCCGGGGGTCCAGATGGTCTGGAGGTCCCAACCTGGCAGGTCGAGCTTCTGGTTGTCGTCCAGCAGGACGTCGGGTTCGGCCATTGACACCAGCGATCGAATCTCCATGGAGGCGTGCGCCAGATCGGGGAGCTTGTCCTCGGGGACGCCCGACATGGCCAAAAGGTCGGTCATCCGGGCCACGAGGTCGTCGGTCTCCACGTAGCGGCCTCTCAGGAGGGCGGCGTCGGCAGGATGGAGGCCCACCCAGGCCCCCGACGCCTCCCGGACCCTGCCGGCCAGTCCGTAGTGGTCAGGATGGATGTGCGTCACCACGACGGCCTGGACGTCACTCATCGTGCCTCCGGCCTCGGCCACTCCGTGATTGAGAGCTTCCCAGGCTTCGTCGGTGTTCCACCCCGCGTCCACCAGGGCCAGCCCGTGGTCGAGCTCGAAGAGGTACACCAGTACGTAGCGGAGCGGATTGTCGGGGATGGGGACCGGGATCGACCATAAGCCCGGACGTACGAGCTCGACCGGAGGAAGCACGTGGTGGTCCCACGCCTCCTTCTGGGCGATTCCGGTGACTTCGGGCACGCCGGCACGGTACACGGGCTGGGGTCAGTGGGGCCATCTTGGCGGCTGTCCCTCGGATGTCCGGCCGGCACGCTGCTCCCACTCCCGTCGAGCCAGGGCCTTCGGTATCAAAACTGTGGTAAAACGGTGAGGAAGCGTGACCGCCCGGCAGATCGAAGGGCGGGGAATTGGTACTCTACGGCGGGGCGGGGAGCGCCCCGAAGGCGGTCCACGGGGGAGCGTTGGCAAGGCGCGGACCCGTGGGGACGAGGGGGGATCGTGGTCCGCACGAACGATGCTGCGTGGCGGTTCCAGCAGGTTATCGAGAGTTGCCCTGACGCGTTCGTCGAGATCGACGGCAACTGCCTCATCACCGAGTGGAACGGCGAAGCCGAACGGCTGTTCGGATGGCGTCGATCCGAGCTCCTCGGCCGCTCGGTGTTCGGGATCATCGGTGAGCAGGCCACTGACGTCGTAGAACAGGGTGTATCCGTGTTCAGGGCCATGGCCGAGGCCGAGAACGTCAGCTTGGCCGAGATGATGCGCATCTTCCCGAATCTCGCAATCGACGTCCGCCACAAGGATGGGCGCATGTTGCTGACCAGCGGCATGGTCTTTGCCACCCGCATCGATGCGGATTTCCGGCTCGGTGGGTACTTTCGGATAGCAACGCCTGGAGACGGCCCCTCACCCGAGGTCCTCGACCGCGATCGGCTGCACGATCAGTTGACCGGGCTTCCGAACCGTGCACTGTTCATGCGCCGTCTCGGGGTGGCGATCGACGACCTGGGAGGGAGTACCGGGTCCGTGGCCGTGGTGGTGATCGACCTCGACCGGTTCAAGGCGATCAACGACGCGCTGGGCCATGACGTAGGTGACGACGTGCTGGTGACCGTGGCGTCCCGCCTGCGGTTGGCCGGCGGCGGGGTGCGACCCATGCTCTGTCGGCTGGGAGGTGATGAATTCCTGGCCATGTTCGAGCATCCAGCGGCACAGGCCGGAGATCTGGCCGACGCATTCGCCGAAGTGGCTTTGGAATCGATCGAGGAGCCTATCGATGTGGGCGAGAGCGAGATCTTTCTCACGGCGAGTGCCGGGATAGCTTCGACCGATCGGCGGGACTGCGATGCGTCGCAGCTCCTGTCGAACGCCGACGCGGCGATGCATGAAGCGAAGGGGTTGGGAGGCAAGGGAAAGCGACTGTTCGGAGATGCCATGCGGGCCCTCGTGGTGGAGAGGATGACCACCGAGCACTCTCTTCACCGGGCATTGGACCGCCGAGAGCTCACCCTCTTCTACCAGCCGGTCGTCGATATCTCGGCCTCGGCGACGATAGGTGTCGAAGCTCTCATTCGTTGGCAGCACCCCGAACAGGGTCTGGTTGCGCCGGATCGCTTCATCCCGGTGGCAGAGGAGAGCGGGTTGATTATCCCGATTGGGGCCTGGGTGCTCGAAGAAGCATGCAGCCAACTTCGAAATTGGCGGAGCCACGGTGACAGCGATGATTCGGGGATGATGGAAGTGAACCTGTCCGCTCGACAGATTGATCATCCCGGAATTGTGACGACGGTCGAAGACATCCTGAAAGGGACGGGGTTGCCGCCTGAGAACCTCACCCTCGAGATCACCGAAAGTGCCCTGATGCGTGATGCCATTGCGGCGCTCGGCGTGCTTCGAGCACTGAAGAGCATCGGCGTGTCGCTTGCGATCGACGACTTCGGGACCGGCTATTCCTCGCTGAGCTACCTGCAGCGCTTTCCCTTGGACATCTTGAAAGTCGACAAGTCCTTCGTAGACGAGCTAGGGAACGAGCAGGGAAGCGAGATCGTGGCGGCGGTGATCAACTTGGCTCACGCCCTCGGTCTCCGGGTTGTCGCCGAAGGGGTCGAAACGGAAGCACAGTTGGATGTCCTAAGACACCTTGGTTGCGACTACGCACAGGGTTACCTGTTCTCCCGCCCGGTGCCCGCGACCGAGCTGGCGGGAAAGTTTTCCCTCGGGGCTTGATCCGATCCCCGGCCCGGCTCCGGTGGCATGGGCGAGCAAACCTGACCGAGCCGGCACCCGCCCGGTGTCGACGGGGTCACGAACCAAGCTCCCTCGCTGCTGGCCGACCCTCGAGGCCATGGTCGTCGTCGAGCTCCGGGACCGCCTGGCACGAAGCTGAAGAGATCCCCACGCAACCCGTCAAGACCTTCGTGACCTTCGTGGTCGGGGAGGGGGGACTTGAACCCCCGACTTCCTGCCCCCAAAGCAGGCGCGCTGCCATCTGCGCCACTCCCCGCGGCTGGTGATCTCCGTTCGATGCTAACGCGTGAGAGCTCAGGCGCGGCCAGCAGGGACCCCCTGCCACCGGGAGCGATCAACAGGGCGGCGAGCGAAAATCCCCGCCGCCCTGTTGATCAGGACTTCTTGCCCAGGATGCGGTTCATCTTGGTGCCGCAGGTGGGGCATGCACCCTGTGCGGCGCGCCGACCGTTGGCCAGCTCGACCTCCTGGCCGTCGAACGTCCGCTTCTCGCGGCACTTCACGCAGTACCCCTCGTATTCCGCCATGTCTGCTCCTCTCAATGCTGGTCGTCTCCGGGTGGCCCCGGCTGTCCCCCGAACCGAGACGGGTCGACGCTACCGCCCGTGTGGAGCCGAAGGGGGGATGGTACGACGCCGCCGTCCCGAGTGACGGTCTGGCTTCAGTGATCAGACCAGCGAAGGAGCGCTGGGTGTCAGTTGAACGGCAGCAGAGAATCGGCGACGGCGCTATACGGTGAGGCGTCGCCGTCACCGTCGCCGTCACCGTCACCGTCACCGTCACCGTCACCGTCAGGTGACTCGAGCATTCGACGAACGTCTCCGGGAAGCAACGGAGGGCTGAAGAAGAACCCCTGGGCGGTGTTGCAACCGCGCTGGAGGAGCACGCGGCTCTGGTGCGAGTTCTCGACCCCTTCGGCCACGCACTCGAGCCCGAGCTTGTCCGCCATTCCGATGATTGCCGAAGCCAGGGAGTTCAATTCGTCAGAGGGACCAAGAATCTGGACGAAGGAGCGGTCGATCTTGAGCGTGCTGACCGGGAATGCCGCGACTTGCTGGAGCGAAGAGGTGCCGGTACCGAAATCGTCGATGGAGAATCGAACGCCGTGCTGGCGAAGGCGGTCAGCGGTCGCCCGCATAATCCCGTCGTTGTCGACCGCCACCCGTTCGGTGATCTCCACTTCGAGGCAGTCTGGGTCGATGGCGAATTCGTCGAGAGCCGAAAGCACCGTGTCGACGAACCCGGAATGGAGGAGGTCCCTGCCAGAGACGTTGACCGACATCCGAAGCGGAGGCAGCTCCTCGTCCAGCCACTCCCGCATCTGGCGGACCGCCTCGTGGATGACGAATGCGTCGATCCCGACGATGACGTCGCTCTCCTCGGCCCGAGGAATGAACTGCGCCGGCTCGAGGACGCCTCGCACCGGGTGACGCCACCGAACCAGAGCTTCGACCCCTACGACCTGGTTCGTGTGGAGGTCGATGTACGGTTGGTAGAGAACGAACAGCTCGTTCCGCTCCACCGCATGCCGAAGGTCCGCCTCCAGTTGGGCGTCCTGGGCCAGAGTGTCCATTTCGGACCCGTCGTTGGCGTAGATCGTGTACGTGTTCCGGCCATTGCTCTTTGACTGGTACATGGCCTCGTCGGCGTGGCTCAGGAGGTCGTCGTAGGTCTCCCCGTGCTCGGGGTAGACGGCGACGCCGATACTGGCCGACGTGTACACCTCGATCCCCTGGATGGAGTAGGGCTCGTGGAGAACCTCGAGCATCCTTCGGCAAAGTTGGCGAATGCCCGACATGTCGGCGAGCCCCGGAAGAAGGACGGCGAACTCGTCTCCGCCAAGCCGTGCCACCGTGTCTTGGCGTCGGACGACGTCCCTGAGGCGTTCGGAGACCTGCCGGATGAGCTCGTCACCGGCCGCGTGGCCGAGGGTGTCGTTGACCCGCTTGAAGCGATCCAGGTCGACGAAGAACATCGAAGATGGTTCGCCCACCCGCTTGGCCCTCTCGAGCTCCTGGTGCACGCGATCCTCAAGGAGGCGGCGGTTCGGGAGGCCCGTGAGGGCGTCGTGCCAGGCCAAGTGGCCGACCTGTTCGAGCAGCCAGGCGTTCTGGAATGCGGTCACTGCCTGGTCGGCGAGGGCCCGAAGGCGCTCGTGGAGGTCTCGATCCATTCGGGGATCAGTCGGTGGGGGGTTGAAGAACTCCGCGGCGACGACCCCCAGGAATTCCTCATCCGAGAACAGTGGGGTCATGATGCTCACGCTCGTGCCGAATCGGTCCAACACGTCGCGAAGGAAGGGGTCTTCGGTGCTTCGGTCGATGACCACGAGATCTCGTGAACCCATGAGGGTGTTGATCATCGGCGTGTCGTCTATTGAGATCGTGAAGGCCTGGCTGCTGCCGTCGGTTTCCTCGCCCAAGAAGTCGACTTCCAACTCCACGTCGAAGATGATGGGCTCGTCGGTGACGGGCAGGACAGGCTCGGACGAATCCCGATCCTGGCCCAGGTCAGTGCCTGAGATCGCCTTGACGGTGAGCTGCTGGTCAAATGCGTCCCACAGCAGGACCGATGCCCGCTCGCACTGGGCGACAGCCGGCACGGTGTTGGCCAAAGTCTGCGACACTTCGTCGGTGGACCCGACACGGGAGAGCGCCTTCGAGAAGTCCAGAAGCGCCCGTGCGGTCTCAGAGGAACGCCGCGACTCGGCGAGGGAGGTCACCAAGTCCAATGCGGTGGCGGCGTAGTTGGCATAGAGGGAGAACATTTCCCGCTCCCTCTCCATGAAGCGCATGCCCGGGGGGTAGACGGCGGCAAGGCGGCCGTACCGACGCCGTGACGAAGCAATGTCCACGATGAGACGCGATCCGCCGGCGTCATCAGGAAGGGGCTGCCACAGCTCGTCGGCCAGAGCCCTGGCCTCGTGCTCGGCGAACCCGTGGTGGTGCAGCTGCAGCGGCTCTTCAGGGGACGTTTGGACCACGAGCAGGTACCGCGGGGCATTGACGGCCCCCGCAGCCCGGCGCGTGATACTGGACAACAGCTCAGGCAGGTCTTCACCCGAGAGCAGGTCCGACGCCGTGGAGAACACCTCTTCCAGGCGTTCTCCCATCTGACGGAGCTGCTCTTGGAGCATGGAAACACGGGTGTCGGCGTCCATTTCAAGTTCCGAGCGCGCCTCGACCACGCCCTGCTGGTTCCAGGCCATGGAGTACAAGCTCGTACGCTCGTCCACGAACGAGCTCCATTGACCCGCTTCCCAGGCCACGCTGTAGAGGCAGAACCTCCCTCCGCGGGCCTGGCACTCGGTCTCGGTCACGGCGGCCGGCACGAGACCGAAGAGCACCGGAACCTGGGAGAGGAGCCCTTTGGTGAAGTCGCAGAGGAACTGGTGGCGGGCGAAGCCCGGCCGAGTGAGCGCTTGCACCACCGCGTGGGCATCGCCCACCTCGAGTGGTTCGAGGGTCGATACGGTCGTGAATTTCGCCGCCGCCGCGGTGACATTGCGGAGCAGTTCGGCCGGGGACCCGAGGGAACGGAGAAGATTGGCCACATCGGTCCCGTCGTGCTGGCGGAGCATCTCCTCGCCAACGTGACGCCCGATCTCCGGGTCGGAAGCGACGCGACTGGCGGCGCTGAGCAGCGCTACTGCCTCTTCGTGGGTGCTCCAGCTCCTCGGGTCCTCGAGGACCTCGATGGGACGCCGGTCATTGGCTTCGTACATCATCTGGGCTACGCCGGCCTCGCCCGCACGGCTCCGGACGAAGCGCACGATCACGCTCGTGACGGCCCCGGAGATGTCTTGTGGCGCCGCCAGCGTCTCAGTCGTCCCGCTCATGCTCATTGGGACTGCTCCTCCCCGCTGCCGACACCGATAGCCCTTTGAAACTGCCGATCGCATTGTATCTGCATGCCACACCGCGTGGGTCGGTCGATTGCGGGAGCCTGGGGCACCGAATTCGGAGCTACCAGCTCGATCGCCAGAAGGCGGGCTGGGATTTCGGGGTCGAGCCGTCGGGGCCGTCAAGCACCCGACTTTCCGGATGGTCGGGGACCGCCAGGAGGACCGGTACAGTGGAGGTTCCGGTATGAAAGCGACGTGCGCTCCCGAGGAGGGGAACAAGGTCCGCCTGACGGTGGAGGTTGAAGAGTCCGAGGTCGACGCCGTGCTGAAGGAGGCGGTCCGATCGATCAGCCGGCAGATCAGGGTGCCGGGATTCCGACCAGGAAAGGTGCCCCAGCAGGTGCTCGAAGCGAGGATGGGGGGAGCAGCGGCGCTTCGCCTCGAGGCACTGAGGGACGCCATCCCTGATCTCTACGCTCAGGCGGTGCGCGATACCGAGGTGGACCCGATCGCTCCCCCTGAGATCGATGTCACGGCAGGTGAGGAGAGCGGGCCGTTTGCCTTCGACGCCGTCGTCGCCGTGCGTCCGATCGTCTCGATTCCCGGCTATGCCGGATTGAGCGTCACCATCCCGTCGCCCGAGGTCACTGACGAGGAGATCAACTCCCAGCTCGACCGTCTCCGGGACACCGACGCCGAGCTGGTGGACGTCGACCGTCCAGCCGTCGACGGGGATCGTGTGACCATCGATCTGCGGCGCCACCATGACGGGGGGGAGTCGAACGAAGGCTTGGAGGACTTCTCGTACGAACTGGGATCGGGAACCCTGGTCCCTGGATTGGACGATCAGCTCCGAGGATGCAAGCCCGGGGATGTGCTCGTGATCCCGGCAGGCGGCGAAGCAGGGGCACCCGCGCAACCTCTGGGTGCCGACGGAGAGGATCGAACCGGATTCCGGGTCCTAGTCAAGGCGGTAAGGGAGAAGTTGCTGCCGCCGCTCACCGATGAGTGGGCGGCGGAATCCTCTGAATTCACGACGCTGGCCGAGCTTCGTCAGGACCTTCTCGAGAAGTTGAACAGGGCCAAGGTCGCACAGGCTCGACTGCTGCTTCAGGAGCGGGCTGTCGGTGCGCTGGCCGACCTTGTCGTGGACGACGAGGTCCCGACCGTCCTGGTCGAGGACGAAGTGCGTCAGAGAGTGCATGACCTGGTCCACAGACTCCAGGAGCAAGGGATCGGGTTCGAGCGGTTCTTGGAGCTCACCGGGCGAACGGCAGATGACTTGGTGGCAGAGGTTCGGGTCGATGCTTTCCGGGCGGTCAAGATCGATCTGGCCCTGAGGGCACTGGCCGACCAGGAGAGCATCGAAGTCTCCGAGGACGAACTGGACAACGAGATCGCCGAGACGGCCTCGAGAATGGATCTCAAGGCATCGGCGCTCCGCCGGCAGCTGGAAGAATCCGGAAGGCTGGCCGCAGTACGCTCGGAGCAGCGCAAGGCAAAGGCGCTGGAGTGGCTCCTAGAGCATGTCGAGGCGGTGGATGAGGACGGTGTCGAAGTCCCTCGGAATGTCCTTCGAGGTGATGAGACAAACCCGGAAGGCGAGAACACAGATGACACTTCGGGGGACAGGTCACTGGCATCGAGCGAGGGAGACGCACAATGAGTGAGTGGCCAGTTAGAGCGAGCAACTATCTCGTCCCAACCGTGGTTGAGTCTTCGAATCGAGGTGAGCGCGCTTACGACCTGTACTCGCGCCTTCTGAAGGACCGGATCATCTTTCTGGGTACTCCCATCGATGACACGGTGGCGAACCTGGTGTGCGCGCAGCTGCTGTTTCTCGAGTCCGAAGAGCCAGAGAAGGACATCCACCTCTACATCAATTCACCAGGTGGCGACATCACTGCGCTTTTCGCCATCTATGACACTATGAAGTACATCAAGCCGGACGTGTCGACGTTCTGTTTCGGTCAGGCAGCATCTGCCGCGGCCGTGCTGTTGGCAGCTGGGGCCCATCAGAAGAGGTTCGCCCTTCCCCATGCCAGGGTACTTCTCCACCAGCCGTTCGGCGGCGTCGAGGGCCAGGCTAGCGACATCGAGCTTCAGGCCAAGGAGATCCTCCGCATGAGAGATCTGCTGACCGGCATGCTTGCGGCCGATACGGGTCAGTCGCACGAGAAGGTCTCCAAGGACACCGACCGGGACTTCGTCATGACCGCCGAAGAAGCGGTCGCCTACGGGGTCATCGACGAGGTCATCGTGGTCCGGGACACTCCCTCACTTGAAGCCGTGGGAGCAGCGTGAGTACCGGGGATCACGTGACGCACGGATGCAATGCCAATCTCTGGCAGCGGCGGCAGCCGGTTGCCACGGCGCGGGGGAGATGAGTCCACATGGCGAAGTTTGGTGAGGGTGGCGACCTCGTGAAGTGCAGCTTCTGCGGGAAGTCTCAGAAACAGGTCAAGAAGCTCATCGCCGGCCCAGGCGTCTATATCTGTGACGAATGCATAGATCTTTGTAACGATATCATTGCGGAGGAATTCACCGAAACGGCCGACCTGAGCTTCGAAGACCTTCCGAAGCCCCGGGAGGTCTTCGAATTCCTGAACGACTATGTCGTAGGTCAGGAGTACGCCAAGAAGATCCTCTCCGTTGCCGTCTACAACCACTACAAGCGAGTGCAGGCGGGGGCGGCGGCCGACGGAGAGAGTGTCGAGCTTTCCAAGTCCAACATCCTGCTCCTGGGGCCGACCGGTTGTGGCAAGACGTTGCTGGCTCAGACCTTGGCCCGCATGCTGAATGTGCCTTTCGCCATCGCTGACGCCACGGCTCTGACCGAGGCCGGTTACGTGGGAGAAGACGTCGAGAACATTCTTCTCAAGCTCATCCAGGCCGCCGATTACGACGTCAAGCGGGCTGAGACGGGGATCATCTACATCGACGAGATCGACAAGATCGCCAGGAAGAGCGAGAACCCCTCGATTACCCGGGATGTCTCTGGCGAGGGGGTGCAGCAGGCACTCCTGAAGATACTCGAGGGCACGACCGCGTCGGTCCCACCCCAGGGGGGCCGAAAGCACCCACACCAGGAGTTCATCCAGATCGACACCACGAACATCCTGTTCGTGTGTGGGGGCGCGTTCGCCGGTCTGGACAAGATCATCGAAAATCGCATCGGGCACAAGGGAATCGGGTTCCGCTCCGAAATGCACCAGCGGGCTCAACGCAATGATTCGGAGGTCCTCCGCCTGGTGCTTCCCGAAGACTTGATGAAATTCGGCCTGATCCCGGAGTTCATCGGTCGTCTGCCTGTCGTCGGTGCGGTCAGCCAATTGTACAAGGACGCGCTGATCCGGATCCTCGTGGAGCCGAAGAACGCGTTGGTCCGTCAGTACCAGCATGTGTTCGCGCTGGACAACGTCGAGTTGGAATTCACCGAGGATGCCCTCGATGCCGTGGCGGAGCAAGCACTCCTGAGAGGAGCGGGTGCACGCGGTCTTCGAGCCATCTTGGAAGAGGTCTTGCTCGACGTCATGTACGACCTGCCGAGCCGAACCGATGTGCAGAAGTGTGTCGTCGATCGGGCCGTGGTGCTGGACCACGTGAATCCGACGCTGGTGCCCGTTGACGCACCTCCGGCCAAGCCGAGCCGGAGCCGCAGAGCAGCCTCTTGACCGCTTCGCGCGATCGCTTTCCGGCGTTCTCGTCGATGCCCGAAGCCCTGGCCTGGTTGGACTCCCATACCGACCTTGAGTCGGCCATGCCCGTTCGCCCTTCGATTCCCTCGCTGGACCGGATGCGCGAACTCGCCCATCTGCTCGGGTCTCCCGAGCAGTCGTACCCGAGCGTCCATTTGACCGGCACCAACGGCAAGGGCTCGACGGCGATGATGGTCACCAGCCTTCTTCGGACGCTCGGCATGAAGGTGGGGACGTACACGAGCCCCAACCTGTCGGTGATCAACGAGCGTCTGTCCATTGACTCTCGACCGATCGACGACCTGTCTTTCCTCGACCTCATGAATGTCCTGGCCATCGCTCAGGCCAGCATGGTGGAGCCGGCGTCCCGCTTCGAGCTCTTGACCGGGGCAGCGCTGAGATGGTTCTCGGACGAGGCCGTCGACGCAGGCGTGATAGAAGTCGGCCTGGGGGGAACGTGGGACAGCACGAACGTCGTCGACGGCCGGGTGGCGGTGCTGACCAATATCAGCTACGACCACACTGACGTCCTGGGTCCGACGCTGGAGGGGATCGTCCGGGATAAGAGCGGGATCATCAAGGCGGGGTGCACGGCCGTGATAGGAGAGTCAGCCCCAGCATTGGTTGGCATAGCCGAAGAGGCAGCATCTCGCGTCGGCGCGGCCGCATTCTGGGTGAGGGGTCGTGACTTCGACTGTACCGAGAACCGAGTGGCTGTTGGCGGTCGCCTGGTCGACTTGAGGACCCCTGGCGGGTTCTACGCCGATGTCCTGGTTCCCCTCCACGGTCGGCACCAGGGACTGAACGCGCTGTGTGCGCTCACTGCGGTCGAAGCGTTCGTGGGGGCGCCGCTACCCCCGAACGTCGTGACCGAAGCCTTTGCCGCAGTCCGGGTGCCGGGGCGCCTCGAAGTACTGGGGCGACATCCGCTCTGCATCGTCGACGGTGCTCACAACGTCGCTGGCATGCAGGCGCTCTCGGTCGCAATTGATGAGGAATTCTCGGCGGCCGGGACGAAAATTGCGGTGGTCGGGATGCTGAGCGGCCGTGATCCGCTGGCCATGCTGGAACCGTTGAAAGATGCCGGCATCGACCTGGTAGTGGCGTGCGCACCGCGGTCACCGCGTGCCCTGTCACCCCTGGTGATAGAGGAGGCAGCTCGCGCATTGAAGATGCGGGTGTCGTCACAGGCGACTGTGACCGCCGCCATGTCCGCCGCCCGCAACGAATTGGGCGACGACGGAATGCTCCTGGCGACGGGCTCTCTCTACGTAGTGGCGGCAGCGAGGGAACTTCTTCAAGTTCCCGTGTGACCCACGCCAGCCTCGTTACCTACGGCACCCAGGTACCTGAGAACCCGTGGGACCGGGCTTCTCGGGAACTGTGCTAGCTTGCTCGCTCCGTGACGAGAACCTTGGTGATAGTGAAACCCGACGGGGTGGAACGAGGCTTGACCGGCGAGATCCTCAGCCGGATCGAGCGCAAAGGGCTGCGGATCGTTGCCGGAGATCTCAGGACCATCGGGCGCGAAGTTGCGTCTCGCCACTACGAGGAACACCAGGGCAAGGCCTTCTACGAGGATCTCCTGGCCTTCATCACCCGCTCACCGGCGTGGGTGCTCGTGGTCGAAGGACCCGGTGACGAGACGTACGCGGTGGTTCGCCGGCTCATGGGATCAACCAATCCGAGGGAGGCAGCGCCGGGAACCATCAGGGGAGACCTGGCGATCGAGCTGACGGAGAACCTGGTCCACGGTTCGGACTCTCCTGAGGCAGCTGCCCGGGAGATCGGGATCTTCTTTCCGGGCTTGACCTGACGGCTCCGAGCGGGGTGAGGATGCCCCAGAGGAATCGATGGTGCGCTTGTGCGGCACCGGTGAATCCCCTAACCTGGGGACGCGACGACCCCTCGGTCCTGCCCAAAGTCATCAGGCGGACCACCCAACCTTCGTCGAATTCGAGAGGAACGGAACTCTTATGGCCGATAATCGCCTGAACCTTCTGGGTCGCGACATGGCGGTCGACCTTGGAACCGCCAACACGCTCGTGTACGTACGAGGACGCGGTATCGTCTTGAACGAGCCGTCGGTCGTGGCCGTCGACGTGAAGGACGGCCGACCGCTGGCGGTTGGCGCCGAAGCGAAGCGGATGATCGGAAGGACGCCGAGCAACATTCAGGCAATCCGTCCCCTGAAGGACGGAGTGATAGCAGACTTCGAGATCTGCGAGAAGATGCTCCGTTACTTCATCCACCGGGTCCATCAGCGTCGGTTCGCCAAGCCGAGAATGGTCATCTGCGTGCCATCCGGGATCACCGGCGTAGAGCAACGTGCGGTCATGGAAGCTGCCGAGTACGCGGGGGCTCGGAAGGCGTACATCATCGAAGAGCCGATGGCGGCGGCGATTGGAGCCGGTCTTCCCGTGCACGAGCCCACGGGGAACATGGTCGTCGACATCGGGGGTGGTACGACGGAAGTCGCCGTCATCTCACTCGGTGGCATCGTGACCAGCCAGTCGGTGCGCATCGGTGGCGACGAGCTCGACGAGGCGATCGTCTCGTTCGTGAAGAAGGAATTCAGCCTCGCATTGGGTGAACGCACCGCCGAGGAGATCAAGATAGCGCTTGGTTCGGCGTACCCGTTGGAGGAAGAGTTGCATGCCGAGATTCGGGGTCGGGACCTTGTCACCGGACTTCCGAAGACGGTCGTGGTGTCCACTGAGGAGATCCGACACGCGATCGACGAGCCGGTGTCCTCGATCGTGGACGCCGTAAAGGTCACCCTCGATCGAACTCCGCCTGAACTGGCAGCCGATATCATGGAGCAAGGAATCGTTCTCACTGGCGGTGGGGCACTACTCCACGGGCTTGACTCCCGGCTGCAGCACGAGACCGGCATGCCCATCGTGGTCGCCCGGGACCCACTGAACTGCGTGGCTATCGGCAGCGGACAGTGTCTCGAGGAATTCGAGGCGCTGAAGCGAGTGCTCATTACGTCCGCCTCGCGCTGACCAGGTGAGCTGGGCGACCTGAGACCCGGTGCCGAAGGCGCGGCGATCACGCCGAACGCTCACCACCCTGGTGATCCTGGTGCTGCTTTCCCTCAGCGTGATCACGTTGGACCAGTCCGGACGGACGCACTCGATCGCTTCGGGAGTGAAATCGATCGCCAGTGACGTCTTCTCACCGCTGCGCTCTGGGGTGAATGCCATCCTTGATCCGATCGGGAACTTCTTCGCAGGCGCCGTGAACTACGGCTCTCTTGAGCAGGAGAACCGGAAACTGCAAGCGACCATTGGACGCTTGCGCCAGGAGCAGTCCAGTAGGACCTTCGATGCTCGCCAACTTGCCGAGCTGCAGAAGCTCTTGGCGGTTGAGCGACTGCCTTACCTGCAGGGCCTCCCCACGATGATGGCAGAGACGGTGAGTACTGGGACATCGAACTTCGCGGCGACGATTCGCATCGACAAGGGTCGTGCTCAGGGGGTCGCGCTCAACGATCCGGTGGTAGGGGCCGGTGGACTGGTCGGACAGATCGTGGAATCGAATCACACAACATCGGTGGTCCGCTTAGTGACTGATGGGCAATCACGGATTGGGGTGACCTTCGGGCATTCTGCCCAAGCGACTGTGGCTGGTCAGGGGAGTGGGAACCCCATGACCGCTGAGCTTGTCGCTCCGGGGACCAAGGTGACTCGTGGAGAGCTGATGTTCACCAATGGCCTTGCCGGAGCTGAGTATCCACCAGGCATACCCGTTGCGTCGGTCAGTTCGGTGCGCACTGGGTCCGAAAGTGGCCAGCTGAGCATCGTTGTGAAACCCCTTGCGGACTTGAGCACATTGGCGTACGTAGTCGTGGTGCAGTGGAGCCCCACGCCGTGATTTCCGGTGAAGGCGGCGCGTGGTGAACGGGTCCCGAAAGGGAGAGCCCAGGGCGTCCGCGCCATGACTGTTCGGACTGCGGGACGGCTTGTGATGACGGTGTTCTTGGGGTTGGTCATTCAGTCGACCCTTGGGGTCGACATCCGCATTGCCGGTGTCCACCCTGACCTGATGCTCCTCCTTCCCATTGCGGCCGGCATAGCCGGGGGACCTGAGGAAGGTGCACTCGTGGGGTTCCTGGCCGGGCTGTCTGCCGATCTTCTTCTACCCACGCCATTCGGTCTGTCGGCGCTCGTGTACTCCCTGGTCGGGTTCGCGGTGGGTGCCAGCACCGGCTCGTTGGCTCGGGAGTTCTGGTGGCTATCGATCCTTGTAGCCGTTGCGGCCAGCGCTGTGGCGGTGGTGACCTACGCAGTCCTTGGCGCCGTCCTGGGCGAATCTCAGTTCCTGCATCTTGATCTCGTTGCCATGATCGCGGTGGTAGCGGCCTTCAACGCGGTGCTGGCGAACGGTACCGTCCGTGTCGTCCGCTGGGCCCTGACTCCCGGATCCTCTGACCGGCGAGGTGCCTCGACCCTCGGTCCTGGGTGGTGAGCCCGGCGCCCGGGACCGTGGATCCATTACCGGAGTCCAGAGCGTACAATCCAGGGAACATGGAGTCACTCTGGCCAGTCATCGAGCCCCTACTTGCCAACGTGAGCAAACCGGCACGTTACATCGGTGGCGAGATGGGTGCCCGTCGACCTGAGCATGACGGCTTCCAGGTCGCGTGGTTACTCGTTTATCCTGATACCTATGAGATAGGGTTGCCGAATCAGGGCCTCCAGATTCTCTATGAGATCCTGAATGACCGTAACGATTCGCTGGCAGAACGTGCGTATGCGCCATGGATCGACATGGAGCAGGCCATGCGGGAGAACGGGGTCCCTCTCTTTTCCATCGAGAACAACTTTCCGGCTTCCGCTTTCAACGTGATCGCCTTCAATCTCTCGGCGGAACTCGTGTACACCAATGTGCTCAATCTCCTCGACCTGGGAGGGGTGCCCCTACGCTCATCGGATCGAGCAGTGAGTGACCCGATCGTCATGGCCGGTGGGCACTGCACCTACAACCCCGAACCGCTCGCTGAATTTATCGACGCCTTCGTCATCGGAGATGGTGAAGAGGTCGTGGGTGAGATCAACGCCGTGATCTCTTCATGGCTTCATTCGAACAGTGGAGACCGGGATCGGAGGATCCTGCGCGAGGCCCTGGCGCAGATTGATGGAGTGTACGTTCCCGCGCTCTATGGATCCCGGTACGATGGCCAACGCTTCATGGGCACCGTGCCTGTGGGGAACGCCCCTCCAGAGGTGATCAAGCGGACCGTGGCCGACCTCGGCCAATGGCCGTTGCCCAGGCAACAGCTGGTTCCACTGACCGAAGTCGTCCACGATCGCCTGAACGTCGAAGTGTTCCGGGGCTGCACCAGGGGGTGCCGCTTCTGCCAGGCCGGGATGATCACCCGTCCGGTCCGTGAGCGTCCGGCGCAACAGATCCGGGACATGGTCCGCGATGGCCTGCAACGGACTGGATACGACGAAGTGGCTCTGACCTCCCTCTCTACCGCAGACTTGTCAGGTATCGAGTCCACTGTGCGCGACATCATCGACGACCCGACCAACGGCGGACGGGTCTCAGTGAGCTTGCCAAGTCTGAGGGTCGATGCCTTCACCGTGGCAACGGCAGCAGAGATTCAAAAGGTCCGACGCACGGGCCTGACTTTCGCTCCCGAGGGCGGCACGTGGCGGATGCGCCGTGTGATCAACAAGCTGATTCGTGAGGAAGACCTTTACGGTGCAGTCGATGCGGCGTTCGGACAGGGATGGAGGCGGGTAAAGCTCTACTTCCTCGTCGGGCTTCCTACCGAACGGGACGAGGACATCTTGGGAATTGTGGAGCTCGGTCGTCGCTGCGTGGAGATCGGCCAGCGCTACCACCGATCGGTGACGATTGTGGCGTCAGTGGGAGGTTTTGTTCCCAAACCGCACACTCCATTTCAGTGGTGTGCGCAGGACTCGATGGAAGAGCTCCAACGAAAGGTGGCGCTGCTGCGTGCGGCCAGTCGGGAGGTAAGGGGCCTGACCGTGCGATGGCACGATCCTGCCGCGACCACCGTCGAGGGCATCGTCAGCCGAGGCGATCGAAGAATTGGTGCAGTCATCGAGCAGGTATGGAGAGCGGGGGGGACGTTTCAAGAGTGGTCTGAGCAGTTCAGGCTCGACCTGTGGCTCAACGCGATGGAGTCCGAAGGGCTTTCTATCGACGAGCTCGTGCACCGAGAACGTGGGCCGGAGGAAGCGTTACCCTGGGACCACATCTCGGCCGGACTCCATCGTGACTTCTTGTGGGACGATTGGCAACAGGCCTTGGAGGGGAGTGGGGTTGCCGACTGCCGGTGGACTCCGTGCTACGACTGCGGGGCCTGCACGGACCAGGGAATCGAGCACATTGTGGCGTCTTCGCTCCCGCCGGCCGGCGGGAGCCAGGGCACGGGGCAAGATCTCAGCTCGGCCTCAAAGGTCCCAGTACGCTTCACCTCAGCACCTGATCAAGCATCGACTTTCGCAGTATGACCGGCTCTTCCGCTGAGATGCAATTGCGAATTCGCTACACCAAGTTGGGTAAGATCAGGTTTACCAGCCAGCGCGACGTGGCCAGGCTTTGGGAGAGAGCGCTCCGCAGGAGCCGGCTGCCCGTTGCCTGGTCGAAAGGCTTTTCTCCGCGACCGCTCCTGAGCTTCGGACTGGCTCTTCCGACCGGTGCAGAGTCGCTCGGTGAGTACCTGGACATCGAGCTCGACTCCTGGGATTCCCCAGGCCGAGAGGTCGCGCATGATGCAATTGGAATACTTGATCCCGTGACAAGTGCCGCCCTGAGCACGTTTCTGAGCTCACTTCTGCCCGATGGCCTGTCGGTACAAGCCGTCGCTCCGGTACCAGCGGGATCCGGCTCTCTCCAGCACGAGGTAAGCTCGTGCACCTGGGAGCTGGAGGTGGCCGGAGTGACGGAAGTGCAGGTGGCAAGACAGATTGACGCCGTGCTGCGTTCCTCCAATGTCCCGGTCCGTCGAGTTCGCAAGGGCAGGATGCTGGAGGACGACATTCGTCCAGCCATCCGCTCACTGACGCTCGGCGCCGATTGCGGGCGAGATCATCGCGGGACTGAAGGGACTGTCGCGCTGTCTGCCACGGTCGCTACGAAGCCACGGGGAGTTCGCCCCGGGGAACTGTTAGAGGGGCTCGAAGCCGACCTGGTACTGGTTCGGGCCCGGAGAACGCACCAATGGATCGAGCACGGAGATGCCCGGTGGGAACCGCTCAGCGAAGCTGGTGAACTCCCGGGCGAGACCGGGCTGCACGCCCAGGAGCGTGCATCATGAACATCACAAGGAGGGATCTCCCTCATGTCTCAGTCCGATCGAGGGATGTCGGGAGCCGACACGGTCGCAGCAGAACCTTCAGAGCAAGGCGGCCTGCCGTCTGACGAGCGAATCGATGCACCGTCGGCGGACGGTCCACCTCGGGACACGGGGCCCCTGCCGGCTCCGCGGCCGCGGCCGCGCATCGGCGACACGCGTCCCGCACCACCTCCTCCGCGACCGGTGAGTGGATCTTCCTCGGTGCGACGAGCTCCAGTTGAGCCATCGGCGAGGGGTGGTGATCGCCGACGTCGACGGGAGGGGGGCGTCCCCGGCGACGACGTGACGGGGACCTCCTCCTCGGACGCGACCGTTGCTGGCACTGGATCATCAGTTCAAGCGGTAGTCGGAGACCTCGGAATCGGAAAGGGTGCAGATGCCCAGGGCCCGGCGGCTGCGGCCCCCCCCAGGAGATCGAGGGGGCGACGCCGTGGATCGCGGGACCGAAAGGGGAAGTCAGTCGGGCGGTACCTGGTCTGCGTCCACGTACAGCCAGAGGTGACCCAGATCGCCATGCTGGAGGGACGGGTGCTCGTCGAGCACTACGTTTCCAGGGTCGCAGATGCCAATACGCAGATCGACGGCAATATTTACCGTGGCCGAGTTCAGAACGTCCTTCCAGGGATGGAGGCGGCTTTTGTCGACATCGGGATCCCGAAGAATGCCGTCCTGTACCGGGGCGACGTGCGGTATGACAAAGACGATGTGGAAGGATCCTCTTCGAGTGGCCCCCAGCCGAGGATCGAAGAAGTCCTCCGACCCGGTCAGACAATTCTCTGCCAGGTCACGAAGAACCCGATCGGGGCAAAGGGTGCTCGGCTGACCCAGGAAGTCTCGATTCCCGGCCGATTTGCCGTGCTCGTGCCCAACAGCAGTGCCAACGGGATCTCCAAGCGCCTGGGCGACAATGAACGGAGGCGTTTGCGAAGGATCGTTGAGAACATCCGCCCAGACGGGCACGGTCTCATCGTCCGGACCGCGGCGGAAAATGCCTCCGAAGAAGAGCTCACGCGGGACGTGAACGGGTTGCTCGATCAATGGCACCGTATCGAAGCCGAATCATTCAAGTTGGGTCGCCCTGGCCTCCTGTACCAAGAGCCTGACCTCGCCGTGCGGATGCTGCGTGAAGAGCTCAATGGGGAGTTTCGGGGAGTCATCATCGACGACCAGACCCTCTTTGAACAAGTACGAACTTACGTCGGCACCGTAAGCCCCGAGCTCGCTGATCGAGTCGAGTACTTCGATCCTCAAGCCGAAGGACAGCCGATCTTCGAGCGATTCCACGTGCACGAACAACTTCACAAGGCTCTCGACCGCAAGGTGTGGCTACCCTCGGGAGGATCGCTCATCATCGAGCGTACCGAGGCTCTCACGGTTATCGACGTGAACACCGGGAAGAACGTGGGCAAGACGAATCTCGAGGAGACCGTATTCCGCAACAACCTTGAAGCAGCCGAAGAAGTGGCACGGCAGCTGCGCTTACGTGACATCGGCGGGATCATCGTGATCGACTTCATCGACATGGAAGTTCGTGAGAACCGAGACAAGGTGGCGTCAGCCCTGAGGGCGGCGTTGGCCAGGGACAAGACGAGAACCCAGGCGTTCGACATCTCCGAGCTCGGGTTGGTGGAGATGACCCGCAAGCGTGTCTCCGAAGGGCTCATCGAGTCGTTGTCGAACATGTGTGAAGTATGCACAGGGCGGGGGTTCGTTCTAGACGACGCAGCGGTGGGGTGAGCGGGTATCGGGAGATGGGCTAGAGTGACAGCATGTATGCTGTGATCAAGGCCGGCGGGCGGCAAGAACGCGTCACTGAAGGGCAGCGACTGCGGGTCGACCTTCGGGAAGAGCCCTTGGGGGCCGAAGTCCATTTCGATCCGGTGCTGGTGGTGAGGGACGCGACGGTGCTTGCCACCCCCGACCAGCTGGCCCGTGCCTCGGTCAAGGGAGAGGTCGTGGGATCAGAGATGGGCCCGAAGATCAACGCAATGACCTACAAGCCCAAGTCCAACCAGCGGCGTCGCTGGGGCCATCGCCAGCACTACACGACGGTGGAGATCACCTCCATCGTCATCGATTGAGGGAGGCCGCCTTTCATGTCGAAGACCAAGGGTGGTGGGTCCACGCGCAATGGGCGGGACTCCCGGGCACAAAGACTCGGGGTGAAGGTATTTGACGGGACCGAGGTGACTTCGGGATCGATCATCGTTCGGCAGAGGGGAACCCACTTTCATCCCGGGATCAACGTCGGAAGGGGAGGGGACGACACTCTGTTCGCCCTCGCCGACGGCGTGGTGAAATTCGGGATGCGTCGGGATCGAAAGCTGGTAGACGTCCTCCCCCACTGACGCCCGGTCGGGTTGAGAACGGCGGGTAGGGAGAGGTCGGAACGTTGCTTCCGGTGAGAACGATCGCCTACCCTGGCGGCCATGCCGGAGGGCCCCCAGCAGTCTGAGATTGACCATCCACTGGAGTCTCTGACCGCGGAAGAGATTGCAACTGCGACGGAAGTCGTTCGTGACTCGGGACGCGTGGATGCCCGGGTCATCTTTGCCTACGTCGGTCTCGAGGAGCCATCGAAGGACGTCGTTCGC
The DNA here is from genome assembly GCA_021791635.1 of Actinomycetes bacterium. Lineage (GTDB taxonomy): Bacteria > Actinomycetota > Acidimicrobiia > Acidimicrobiales > RAAP-2 > JAJYWF01. The sequence continues at coordinate 75,382 of JAJYWF010000001.1, read as the reverse complement.
AGCTATCGGCCCGGTGATCCGGTCGCTCGACAGGTCCGGATCCTCCTCGTGACTTCTCCCAGGGCGTTCGTCATGGAGGTGGTGGTCTCCGTGTCCACGAGGAGCATTGTGAGCTGGAGGGAGATCCCTGACGCCCGGCCGGCCCTGCTCTTCACCGAGGCGATCGCTGTCATTGCGGCGCTCAAGGCCGACGGTCGCTGGCAGGCAGCAATGAGGAAGCGGGGTATTGACGATTTCAGCAAAGTCCAAATTGATCCATGGCCGGCCGGGGCGTTCGGACTTGAAGTTGAAGCGGATCGACGCTTGAGCCGTTGTCTCTCGTACGTCCGCGATGCGCCCGGAGCCAACGGATATGCCCGTCCCGTGGAAGGAGTGGTGGGATTCGTCGACATGGGGCGTGCCGAGGTTCTCGAAGTGACGGACACGGGATCGGTCCCGATTCCCCCCGGGCCGGGAGGGTACTTCCCCGAGGACATGCCCGGGCTCCGAGAGGACCTTCGTCCACTGGAGATCCGCCAACCACGCGGCCCGAGCTTTTCGGTGGAGGGCAACCTAGTCCAATGGCAGCGATGGTCGTTCCGCGTGTCGATGGACCCAGTGGAAGGAGTCGTGCTCCACCGAGTCTCTTACCGTGACCAGGGACGGGATCGGCCCATCCTCTACCGGGCGTCAGTCGACGAGATGGTGGTGCCTTACGGGAGCCCGGACTCCGGGCACTCGTGGAAGAGTGCGTTCGATGCCGGTGAGTGGGGCCTGGGGCGGATGGCCAATTCGCTTTCGCTTGGGTGCGACTGCCTCGGTGAGATCTACTACTTCGACGTTCCTTATGCCGACGAATCAGGGAATCCTCAGACGCTCCGCAACGCGATCTGCATGCACGAAGAGGACTTCGGGATCCTGTGGAAGCACACGGACGGGTACAGCGGGCGAAGCGAAGTACGTCGGTCGAGACGGTTGGTAGTGAGCTCCATCGCCACCGTGGGGAACTACGACTACGGGTTCTACTGGTACTTCTATCTGGACGGCACGATGCAGCTCGAAGTCAAGCTAACCGGAATTCTATCCACCCAGGGTGCTCATCCCGACCACACTCCTCCGAACGCTTCGATGATCGCGCCACAGCTCGCTGCGCCCCTTCACCAGCATCTCTTCAACGTTCGCCTGGATGTGGAAGTTGACGGGCCCGAGAATTGCGTTTACGAGGTCGACGTGGTCCCTGAGCCGCTGGGACCGCAGAATCCCTTGGGAAATGCGTTCCGAACCACATCGAAGATGTTGACGAGTGAGTTGAGCGCCAGGCGATTCATCGACCCATCGAAGAGCCGTCACTGGAAAGTGGTCAACCGTTCGGCCACGAACTCCCTCGGTGAGGCTCCCGCGTACAAGCTTGTTCCGCTCAGCTCTCCGACCCTGCTGGCTCAGCCCGGTTCGAGCATCGAGAAGCGTGCGGGGTTCGCCACCCACCATCTGTGGGTTACTGCCTACACATCGGAGCAGCGGAGGGCTGCGGGTGACTTTCCGAACCAGCATGAAGGAGGCGAGGGCGTGAAGAGCTGGACGGAGCGCGATCGCCAGCTGGTCGACACTGATCTGGTGCTGTGGCACACGTTCGGCGTGACCCACGTCCCACGTCCAGAAGACTGGCCGGTCATGCCGGTCGAGTACACGGGATTTTCCTTTGTGCCGGTCGGCTTCTTCGAAGGCAATCCGGCACTCGACGTCCCACCATCGGGTGATGTCGGGTGTGATCCGGCTGGCGGCTGCGGATGACACCCGACTTTTCCGGTAGCGGCGGAGCCAGCCGATTGGACCTCGACCCCGGATAGCCCCATAGCGTCGGGGTGATCCTCCAGATGGGACCAGCGCAACGGCTCAGGTGGTCGCCGGTGTGGTGGACCTCGGGAGGAGTTCGACGTGTGGCACCGGCAGCTCACCCACCTCGTAGGATCGAGCCATGTCGGGATTCGTCGATGCAGCGCAGCTCCACGCCAAGGCCGGCGACGGTGGCGCAGGCTCAGCGTCGTTCAGGCGTGAAGCACACGTGGACCGGGGTGGGCCCGACGGCGGCGATGGTGGGCGTGGTGGCGACGTGTGGCTCCTCTCGACACGAAATCAGTCTTCGTTGCTTGGATTTCGAGACTTTCCGCACCGCCGTGCCGGGGACGGTGGGCACGGAGCTGGGAATCGCCGACACGGGGCACGGGGCTCCGATCTCGTGGTCCCGGTCCCGATCGGGACGGTGGTGAAGGACCGCGGGGGGCAGATCCTCTGTGACTTGTCCGGCCCGGGGGATCGGTGGCTCGCGGCCAGTGGGGGAGCGGGTGGGCGCGGCAACGCCCGGTTCTTGTCGAATTCTCGCAGGGCTCCGGCATTTGCCGAGCAGGGAGAGCTCGGGGAAGAGGTGTGGTTCGACCTGGAGCTGAAGCTCATGGCCGACGTGGCCTTGGTGGGGTTTCCCAATGTCGGCAAGTCGACCCTCATCTCTACGGTCTCTGCGGCCAAGCCGAAGATCGCTGATTATCCGTTCACCACTCTGGAGCCTCACCTCGGGGTCGTTCGGGTCGGTCCCCGCCGTGACGCATCGAGGGGAGAGGGGAGCGAGCTCGTGATGGCCGACATCCCCGGGCTGATCGAGGGAGCCGCCGAGGGTCGGGGGCTGGGCCATCGCTTCCTACGCCACATAGAGCGGGCCAGGGTTCTCGTGGTGATGATCGACCCCGTGGCTTCGGACGGCACGTCACCGGAGGAGCAATTTCGCATTCTGATGGACGAGCTCGCAGGGTATCGACGGGAACTTCTCGATCGACCGCGAGTCGTAGTCTGCTCGAAGGGAGACGTGCTGGTCGGCGAGGAGCCCGGTGCCCTAGGAGAAGTTCCCATCGACCTAGTCATCTCGGCAGCGACCGGATCAGGTATCGACGAGCTCGTGGCTCGTGTGGCCGATGAGGTGCTCAGGGCGCGCGAACGGGAGGTGGAGGACGGACCGGTCAACGGCGTAGTCGTCCACCGCCCTGCCCCCCAGGGGATCACCGTCGAGAACGCAGGCGACGGCGAATGGGCGGTGGCCGGGCGTGCCGCCGAGCGGGCTGTGGGTTTCTCTGACATGACGGATGAAGGGGCGATCAGGGAGGCGGTGCGACGGCTCCGCCGTCTCGGAGTGGATAGGGCCTTGGCCCGGGCTGGCGCACGCGACGGTGACGAAGTTCACGTCGGCCAAGTGTCGTTCACGTGGGTCCGGGATCAGCCCGAGGGAGCTCTGGAGGCGGCCCAATCAGCTCGGGAGGTCCGGCGAGTCGGAGGAAGTTCGAGCAAGCATGGTAAAGCGAGGAGACGAGAACCTCGGAGAAGCAAGTGAGCACTCCTCCCGTTGTGGTCAAGGTCGGGTCCTCGACTGTCACGAACGCGGCGGGTGACGTGAATGTTCGAGCGGTAGAGAGAATCGCCGCGGAGATAGCACATCACTGGCGCTCGGGACATCAAGTGGTGCTGGTCACCTCCGGGGCCATCGCTGCCGGCTGGTCGATCCTGGGTCGCGGGCGTCAAAGGCCGCGCGATCCGGCCGTGCTCCAAGCAGTGTCTGCCGTAGGGCAGCACCGGTTGATGCGCACGTGGCAGGACGGCTTCGGACATCACGATCTACTGGCTGGTCAAGTCCTTCTCGCACCCTTGGACTTCATCCATCGCCGTCAATACCTCCACGCCCGCCAAACGTTGCACCATCTGCTCGGGCTGGGGGTGGTACCGGTGGTGAACGAGAACGACGCCGTCGCCGATGAGGAGATTCGCTTCGGCGACAACGACCGGCTGAGCGCTCTCGTCGCCCATCTGGTCGGGGCCGACCGCTTGATCATGCTGAGTGATATCGATGGTCTGCTGGATGCGGATCCACGGGTGGTGTCAGAGGCATCGCTGATCGAAGAAGTGGAGGAGATCGATCACCGGCTGGAGTCGCTGGCAGGTGGTCCTGGGTCCGATGTCGGGAGTGGAGGAATGGCCTCGAAGCTGGCCGCGGCGAAGATTGCGACGTGGTCGGGAGTGGAGGTGGTGATCGCCAGCGGGCAGCGGGAGGGAGTCCTCAGCTCCGTCCTGGAAGGACGGGCGGGTTCGGGAACCGTGTTCCGGGCTCAACGTCGCACCATCTCGTCGCGCAAGTTGTGGATCGCCTTCGCCCTGGGCGCCAACGGCGTACTGACGGTTGACGAAGGTGCTCGGAAGGCGCTGTTGGAGCAGGGTCGTTCACTTCTGGCCGCAGGAGTGACCGGTGTGACCGGTGACTTCTTTCCCGAGGACGCCGTGGACATAGCTGGTCACGACGTAGTGGGGTTCGACAAGGGAATCCGCCGCCCGCCTTCCAGCAGGGCGTCGGAGTGGACGGGGAAGCGGAGTGAGAAGCTTCCCGAGGACCTGGGGAGCGAGGTCGTGCATCGGGACGACCTGGTCGTGCTCGGTTAGGGCCGGCCCGGCGACGGCTAGGCTGACTCGGTGGCATTGCGGGAGATCCACGAACTCGGGGTCAGGGCCAAATCAGCGTCGCTCCTGGTAGGAGCTTCGTCGGCCGTTGTCCGAAATGAAGCTCTGGAGGTGGCATCGGACCTCTTGATGTCAGAAGCATCCCATCTCCTCGAGGCGAACGCGTCGGATATCGAGCAGGCTCAGGCGAGTGGAATGGACGCGACGGCACTGGACCGGCTCCGCCTGAGCCGTGAGCGTCTCGAGAGCATGGCCGGCGGACTGCGGACCGTGGCCGGTTTGGCGGATCCGGTGGGTGAAGTCATCGACGGGTGGGTCCAGCCGAACGGTCTGCGGATCGAGCGTGTCCGGGTCCCGCTCGGCGTCGTTGGGGTCATCTATGAGAACCGGCCGAACGTGACCAGCGATGCAGCCGGACTGTGCCTCAAAGCCGGGAATGCCGTCCTGCTCCGGGGCTCTTCTTCAGCTCAGCGGACGAATTCGGCACTGGTCGGTGTGCTCAGGAGAAGCTTGGCCAAAGTCGGACTTCCCGAGGATGGCATCCAGCTGGTCGAGGATTCGAGCCATGCCGCGGCCATCGAGTTCATGCGGCTCAGGGGCCTGATCGACTGCCTCATCCCCCGTGGGGGACCTGCATTGATTGCCTCACTCTTGGAGCACGCTACCGTTCCGTACGTTCTGGACGGAGACGGGAACTGCCACGTCTACGTGGACGTGGATGCCGACTTGACAATGGCCAGGAAGATCGTCGTGAACGCGAAGATGCAGCGCCCCGGGGTGTGTAATGCGGTCGAGACTCTGCTCGTGCACGCGGATGTCGCCGCCGAGCTCCTCCCAGGGCTTCGGAAGGAGATGGCGAGCGTGGAGTGGGTCGGTGACGACCGAGTGCGCCTACTCGTGGACGACGTCGGTGAGGTTACCGAAGAGGATTTCGCCACGGAATTTCTTTCGTTGAAGCTCAGCGTGGCCGTCGTCGACGATGTGAACGGAGCGCTGGAGCACGTAGCTCGGTTCGGATCTGGGCACTCGGAGGCGATCGTGACGAACAATTTGACGACGGCTGACAGATTCGTGCGGGGCGTGGATGCCGCTGCCGTCGTGGTAAACGCATCCACCAGGTTCGTCGATGGAGGTGAGCTGGGATTGGGTGCTGAAGTTGGCATTTCCACTCAGAAGCTTCACGCCCGAGGGCCGATGGGTGTTCGGGAGCTCACTTGCGTGAAGTGGGTCATTCGCGGAGAGGGCCATGTCCGGTGAGCGATACCGCCGAGCAAGGTCGGACCAGTTGGTCGAATGCCGACCTGGGCATTCCTGACAGTGGTCCAGCGAGGTTCGAGTCGGCGCACGAGCTACGGCGCGGTCTGGCCGAGATCGGGTACCTGGCTGACGACGGGATTGCGGGCGTCGTGTACCTGGCTGATCGCTTGGCCAAGCCGGTCCTGGTCGAAGGGCCGGCCGGAACCGGGAAGACCCAGCTGGCCAAGTCTGTGGCCGAGCTCAGCAACAGTCGACTGATCCGGCTCCAGTGTTACGAGGGGCTCGACGAATCCAAGGCCCTGTACGAATGGAACTATCGCAAGCAGCTCCTGCGGATACAGGCGGCGCAGATCTCGGGTGGTTCGGACGACGGTCTTCGCGCGGCTTCGGCAGCTCAAACGAAGGATGGTGCTGCATGGAAGCACCTCGAAGAGGACATCTTCTCTGAGGACTTTCTCCTCACTCGCCCGCTGCTGGAGGCCATCCGAGCGGACGAGCCAGTCGTGTTGTTGGTAGACGAAGTCGACCGAGTGGAGCTCGAGACCGAAGCACTGCTCCTCGAGGTCCTTTCGGAGTACCAGGTGTCGATACCCGAGCTTGGCACCGTGCGCGCCACGCGCCTGCCAATGGTGTTCCTCACCTCGAACAACACCCGGGAACTGTCCGAAGCCTTGAAGCGGCGCTGCCTCTACCTGCACATCGATTACCCCGGGTTGGAGAGGGAGCGCGAAATTGTCCGAACCAGGGTGCCCGGAATCACGGATGAATTGGCCGATCAGGTCGCCAGGATCGTGCAGTCGCTTCGCACTATCGAGTTGCGGAAGGCCCCGTCGGTCTCGGAGACCTTGGATTGGGCGAGAACCCTCGTCCTGCTCGGGATCGAGTCGATCGATGCTTCGGGAGCTCGTGACACGCTCCACATCCTCCTCAAGTACCAGTCGGACATCGAGCGGGCAGCCAAGGAACTGCTTTCGGCCGGGACCTGAGAGGAGATCGGTGCTCGATCTTCTCTCAGGGTTCGTCATGGAGTTGCGCCAGTCTGGGCTTCCGGTGTCGCTCACCGAGCATCTGGATGCCGCCGATGCCATGCACCACGTGAACCTCGACGACCGCGACGAGCTGAAGTACGCACTGGGTGCCACCCTGGTGAAATCCAACTCGCACTGGCGGGCCTTCGAGACGGCGTTCGAGATCTATTTCGCGCTCCGTCGGGACAGTGGACCAGGAGACACCCAGATCGAGAACCTCGAGGCGTGGGGTGAAGCAGGGGAAAAGTCCTTCCCGGGAGCCGGAATGGGCCTTCCCGGGCAGCAGGGGACGGGAAGGGGTGGGGGCTCGGGGATGACGCCCCAGGAGCTGGCCGAGCTGCTCTATCAGGCCATTCGGTCGGGGAATTCGGGGATGCTCGCGATGGTGGCCCGTCACGCTGTCGACCGATTTTCGGGCATGGAGCCAGGTCGGCCGGTGGGAGGCACGTACTACTTCTACCGCACTCTCCGGAACCTGGACCTCGAAGGGGTGCTCCAGCGGCTCATGGAGGAGGCCCGCCACACGGCCGCTTCGTCCGATGGGGACGCGCTCACCGCGCTGGAAGAGCGCCTCATGGCCGACGCGTACAAGTCCCGTCTGGATGATCTACGAAAGTCGATCGAAAGCGAGATTCGCCGGAGACTGGTCGCCGACCGAGGTGCAGAGGCTCTCCTCCGATCAGTACGCACGCCCTTGCCAGAAGACATTGACGTCATGCACGCCACCCGCGACGAGCTGAAGGCATTACAGGTCGCGCTCCACCCGCTCTCGCGCAAGCTCGCGGTGAGACTTGCCCGCAAACGCCGGCATCAGCGCAGAGGACCCCTTGACTTCCGGGCGACCGTCCGTCGGTCACTGTCCACCGGTGGGGTGCCGGTCGAGCCCAAGTTCCGCCACCCACATCCCTCGAAACCGGAGATCTTCGTCGTCGCCGATATATCTGGCTCGGTGGCGTCGTTCGCTCGTTTTACCCTCCTGTTGGTGCACGCCATAAGTTCACAGTTCTCGAAGGTCAGGAGCTTCGTCTTTGTTGACGGCATTGACGAGGTGACGCGCTTCTTCGAGGGCGCGGATGATCCTGCTGACGCGGTCCGGCGGATCAATGCCGAGGCCGATGTGGTATGGGTGGACGGCCATTCGGACTATGGCCACGCCCTGACTGTGTTCAACGACCGATGGGGGGACGAGGTCACTTCCAAGGCCAGCATCTTGATGCTGGGCGACGCTCGTAACAATTATCATGCCTCACAGGCGTGGGTCCTGGCGGAGCTCCAGGCCAGAGCCCGTCACGTGTACTGGCTCAATCCTGAGCCCATGGCCTACTGGGGTTCTGGCGACTCGATCATCGACGAGTACGGCGTGCATTGTGAAGCCGTAGTGGAGTGTCGAACCCTCAGACAGCTCGAACGCTTCGTGGGTGATCTGGAATGAGTGGCGGAAGACGTCGGCCGGGTGCAGCAGGGCAACATCCACCCGAGGGGGTCCGTACCGTGCCCGAGGGCCTCGCGGCGCCGACGAAGCTCGTCCTGGTTCGACACGGACAGGGGACCTGCAACGTGAACGGAGTGATCGGAGGTCCTTCGGGATGCTCAGGGCTCACCGGGGAAGGTCGGGCGCAGGCGGAGGAGCTGGGCCTCCGGCTCAGAAGGTCCGGCGAGCTCGGGACGGTGGGGTCACTCTATGCCTCGACTCTTCCGCGTGCGATCGAGACGGCGGAGATCCTGGCGCCGATGCTCGGAGTACGGAGGGACGACGCACTTCTGGAAGTGAGGACCGACTGCGACCTTTGCGAGCTGCACCCGGGCGAAGCTGACGCGTTGACCTGGGAGGAGTTCGCGGTGAAGTTTCCGGTCCCGGACTGGGACACCGATCCGACCCAGCCCATTGCTCCGGGAGGTGAGAGCTGGACGGAGTTCGTCGACCGGGCTACGGCTGGAGTCACCCGCGTGGCCGAGTGCCATGCGGGTGAGACCACCGTTGTCGTATGCCATGCCGGTGTGATCGAGGCCACGATGCTCCGCTTCATGCCGGTGGCGCCAAATCGGCCTCGGCTGGGCCTGCGAACGCGTCATGCGTCGATGACGGTCTGGGAACGCCAGGGCCAGGGCCAGGGCTGGACCCTCGGCGCGTACAACGACATCCCTCGGTGAATGGGACGTCGATCACCTGGACCCGAACGGTCCAGTGTTCAGCACGCGTAGTCACCGTCGAATCCCGGTCGTGGGCCAGCGCTGTCGGAGTACTGCGTCATCACTACCGGTCCGGTCGGCAAGGCCTCGTTGGAGGTCCATGTGGTGACATGGGCACAGTTGTAGGGTCCACCTCCCCCTGTCGAAGCGGTGTACCAGGCCATCCAGTAGGGCACGGGAGGCTGGTACGGCCCTACGATCGTGTTCCAGTCACCGGGGCTGGCGTAGATGCCCACGGTATTGATCCCTTCGGCTCGAATCCCCAAGAGGGCACCGCTGACCACTTGGGCATTCTGTGTCGGGTTGCCCGACCAGCCTCCTGCCGGCTCCACATCCAGCCACCACGTCACGGCCGTGTCCACACCAGCCTGCCGGGCCATGGCGAACGTGTTCTGGGCCTGGTGGAAGCCGAAGTTGCACGCTTGGTCTCCCGCGCAGGCGCCCGGCCCTGTGTGCGTCGTCCCGAAGGTGAGGAAGTCGTAGAGGTTCAGGCCGGCGCCGGCCCAGGACGCCTCTTGGGCCAGACAGGGATTGGGGGCTGTCTGTTGTGTTTCATCGCCGTTGACCTCGACCACTCCTATGACGTGGGGCTCGGGAGGCAGGGGTTTTGTGCACTGGAAGACGGACACGTCATAGCCGTAGGACTCTGGAGGGTACGGCTGTGAGGTGAAGGCACCGGTACCAGTGGCCTCGGCGATGCCGACCACCGGCTGGTTCAGCACCTGAGGTGCCGATCCGAAGTAGCCGGCCTGGCCGAAGGCCGAGACTGCTCCGTTGTCGTCAGTGAACCAGTAGCCGTGGCCTGTGGGAGTCATGGCCATGCCGACGATCGGTCGGCTGAGCGGGACCCCTCCGAGTGAGCCGTAGAAGGGAGCATGGCCGAAGCTGAAGATCCCTCCGTCGGCAGCAACCATGGTGTAGCCGGTCCCTGTCGGACTGGCGGCCATGCCCACGATGGGCTGGTTCAAGGGCTTACCGCCCATCGACCCGTAGAACCGGGCGTCTCCGAAGCTGAAGATCCCCCCGTCCGAGGCGACCTCCCAGTAGCCACCACCTGTCGGCGTGGCGGCCATGCCCACGATGGGCTGGTTCAAGGGCTTGCCACCCATCGACCCGTAGAACTGGGCGTCGCCGAAGCTGAAGATCCCCCCGTCGGAGGCCACGAGCCAGTACCCAGCGCCTGTCGGAGTCGCCGCCATGCCCACGACGGGCTGGTTCAAGGGCTTGCCGCCCATCGACCCGTAGAACTGGGCGTCGCCGAAGCTGAAGATCCCCCCGTCGGAGGCCACGAGCCAGTACCCGGTGCTGCCGGGGGTCCCGGCTATGCCCACGACCGGCTTGTTCAGGGTCATGCTTCCGGTTGAGCCGTAGAACTTCGCACCACCGAAGCTGAAGATCCCCCCGTCGGAGGCCACGAGCCAGTACGCGGGAACCGGGCTGCCGGGACCCGCCGGGGATGTGGCAGCGGCAGCTGGTTGGGAGTCGGCGACGGCGGGAACCCCGAAAGCCACAGCCGACCCGCCGACCAAGGTGAGCAGGCCAAGGATCAGGCGCATCGCCAGTCCGAACCGGGGTGCTGGTCGTGAGGTCTTCACCGACCGAGGCGCGTGCGGCTGGTGGGCCCTTCTGCGCCCGTAGGTGGCGTTGGCGTGACAGAGGCTGGAGGCGTTCACGTCGAGCCAAGTGTACCCCCGAGGGAATTTGACCAGCGGGCACTTCGGGGCCCAGGGGCCTAAGAGCAGCGAGAGCCTGGACCGGGCACTATGCGGGCGAGACCGCTTACCATCAGGTTGGATGAACGATTCAGGTGGTGGAGCTGAATTCGGGATGTCAAGGTGGCGATCTGACGCCACGGGCACGCACGGGAGGATCACAGACGGTGTGATCAGCGCAGACGGAGTGATCGGTAAGGAATCGCCACCCGAGCGGCTGGGGCTGTTCGGCGGGACGTTCGATCCTCCCCACTGCGGTCACCTCGCGGCCGCGGTTGCCGCACGCGACGCCTTGCAACTCGATCGGGTCCTGATGGTCGTGGCCAATGACCCGTGGCAGAAGTCACCGTACCGGACCGTGACCCCGGCTGTGGATCGCCTTGCGATGGTAGAGGCCGCGGTTGAGGGCCTTTGCTCGGTGGAGGCTGACAGATCGGAAATTGACAGAGGTGGGCCGACTTATACGGTCGACACGGTCGAGTCTCAGGTGGCTGCAGCCCGAAGCCAGGGTCGTTCCGCACCTCATATCTTCTTGGTAGTCGGAAGTGACGTGCTTCCTGGCCTTTCGACGTGGGAGCGAGTCGCGGAGCTACGGCGTCGAGTGACGCTGGCGGTGGTGTCCAGACCCGGGGCCCCGGTCCGCCATCACCCGAGGGGCTGGGAGATGGTGGAAGTTCAGATCGAGGGGGTTGATATCTCAAGCTCCCAGGTCAAAGCGCGGTTGGAGCATGGTGAATCGGTGGAGGGGATGGTGCCCGATCCGGTGATCCGTTGCATCCGCCTCAGACATCTGTACGCTGGTGGACGGTGAGTGCCACGAGCGCCGACACTGCGGAACTGCCCAGGATCGCCGCACCGGTGAACCCGGGGATGACGGGTCATCTCGGCGACCCGCTCACCGAGGGAGCTCACGAGCTCGAATACGAGGAGCCGGAGGTAGAGCACGCGCACTCCCTCATGACATTCCGGGTGGAGATCGCACGCCCCGGCCCCCAGGTCGCAGGGCTGCAGCCAGTGGCTCACCGTTTCGAGCCCGGCTCAACCCCGCGCTCGCAGCTGCGGTTGGCGCGGCGTCGAGCCCGCAGGGAACGTCTCTTCTACATGGCGCTGGGGTTGGCCCTTCTGGCGGGTGTGCTCGCCGTCACCATCCTGACTCTGGACATGGTTCGTTGAGGAGCCGGTGAGCACGAGGCCGGCACTGGCGCAGGCTTCAACGGCAGATCGCGACCGGGCCATCAAGCTCGGCAACGATGCTCCGGGCTCGGTAGCCGGAGTGCCGCCGGCCGCGCTTTCGGCAGCAGCAGTGGCCGAGGAACGGTCGGGGCATGACACTGTCGTCCTGGCCATGGGCGATCTATTGGGAGTCGTCGATGCATTCGTGTTGACCAGCGGGGGCACCGAGCGCCATGTGCGTTCTCTGGCTGAAGAGATCGAGCGGAGACTGAAGGGAGAGAGCACCATCACCCCTGCGGCGGTGGAGGGGATGCAGGACGGAACCTGGGTGCTGCTCGACTACGGGGACTTCGTCGTTCACGTGTTCCTGGACGAGACCCGCGCGTACTACGACCTTGAGCACCTCTGGTCAGCCGCGCCTCGGGTCCGATGGCGTCTCGATGAGTGACCAGTTGCCCGGATCCCTGCTTCTCGGAAGCAGGTGATGCTCAGCCGCTGGGCGACGATGCCGGGGTAGTTGCCGTGCTTCCGGGCGTGCCGGCCGGCGCGACCTTCAAGTACTCCAGGAGGTGCACGGGTCCTGATACCTGAGCCCCGGAGCCGACGGGCACGGCGGTCGGGGCCCCGGTGATCTCGAACTGCACACCGACAGTCGATCCCAGTTGTCCGGCGACGGTGAAGACAATCTGGGCGACCGCCAAGATCTGCTGTGTGCCCGAGATCTGGCCGAATGCCCGGTTGAGGTCTACGACGGCCACTCCGGCGTTCACGGTTGCCGACAGGAGGCGGACACCACCGGCAAGGGCGGTGGTGATGTTGCGGTCGGACTCGATGGCGGTCGGACCGCCGAGCAGAGCATCAAGTACCGAGGTCAGTGTCCCCGGTGGAGCAACCGATCGCCCGGCCGAGATGAGCACCTGGCGTGTCGGCGCGACCAAGAAGATGGTGACCGGAACACTGTAGGCCGACGTCGGAACGCTCGTCGTCGTCGGGGACACGGGTGAGAGAAGGCCATATGGCACCTGAGCGGCCGGAATGCGGCTGGGTGCGCCCCCGGTGGGGATACCGCATGCAGTGAGTACCAGGCATACTGCTGCGGCTACCAATCCCGCGATCGAATGCCTCCACTTACGGTGGCGCTGCCTCCGACCACCATGACGAGCCGAGGTCATGTGATCGTTCCGTTCACGATTGGCAGCTCAACGACGAAACACGCGCCACCACCCTCAGCTTCCTCCGCCCAGACCCTGCCATCGTTCAGTCGCGTGTGCTCGGCTACGAGAGCCAGGCCCAGTCCAGTACCGGTACCCGCGCCTCGCTTGCCTGAGGAGTGCCCACGATAGAAGCGCTCGAACACCTTGGTTCGCTCAGAACGGTCCAGGCCTGCACCATGATCGATTACCGACACGCGGATGGTGGATCGGCCGTCGTGGCGCTGCGGCCCGTAGTGCGCCTCCACCGAAGTCGCGCCACCAGCGTAGATGGCGGCGTTCTCCAAGAGGTTGGCCATGATCCTCTCGAAGCGGCGCTTGTCGACCCGTAGGCGCGCTGTGTAAATGTCGGGGTCCACACGGATTTCTGGAGGGATTGGATCCCCGTAGAGCCCGCGGACGTTGGCAGCCACCGACCGTTGAATGAGCTCCCCCGCAGTCACTTCCTCCAAGGAGACATCGGCGGAACCGGCGTCCGATCGCGAGATCTCCAAGAGATCGCTTACCATTCGCTCGAACCGCCGTAGCTCAGCAGTGAGGAGGTTTAGGGCTCGAATCGCCTGTGGGGGTAGTTCGGTGCGATAGCCCTCCAGAACACCGAGACTGGCGGAAAGGGTGGTGAGGGGAGACCGTAGCTCGTGGCTCACGTCGGACGTGAAGCGAGCTTCGCGTTCGATGCGCTCCTGGAGCTGATCCACCATTTGGTTGAACGAGGTCGTGAGGCCCACCAGGTCGGGGTCGTCCGAAGCCGCTTGAAGCCTGGTGTCGAGACGGCCCCCGGCTATGGCCACGGCGGCTCTGGACACGCCGGTGAGGGGCCGGAGCGACCGCCCGCTCGCTGACCGCCCGATCGCCGCGCCCAGGATCGTGGTCACCAGCCCGGCGGCGAACAGGGCCAGAGCCAGGACTCGGAGGGTTCCACCGAGATCGCTGATAGCGAACACCTCGAAGTAGACGGCGTGCACCGACGGAATGGGGATCCCGACGGCGAACTCGGGGGCTCCGTACAGTTGGAACGTCTGCGTGGCGGCCGATCCCGACAGCACCAGGCGACGGAAGGACCTGGGGAGATCACTACGGCTGACCGAGAACGAGCGGGCATACCACTGCCCGGCTACCTCCAACACCGAGTCGGAACCGGCCGTGCCCGAATCGGCTTGGACAAGTAATGGCACCAGCTGCGTACTCCCGGCCCGGAGCTCCTTGCGAATGAGGGATGCGTTCACGTATGCCTGATGCGTGGAGGCCGTCCCGCGTTCGCTCACGAGGAAGTGGCGAGTGGTGAAGTACGAGAGACCACCCATGCTGGCCGAGAGAAGGAGCGCCCCCATGCCGAACATCACGGTGACGCGGGTGCGAAGACCCAAGCGAGCCCACAGGGTGCCCCTCGACCTCGAGCGTGGGCTCAGCGCTTCGGTGACCGTGCCCCCAGCTGCTTCGCGGATATGGGGCACGGGGAGGTGTTCCTCAGCCCGGCCGTCGTCCTGTGAGCTCTGGCCGGGCTGACCTGGCACGTCAGGGGACCAGTTTGTAGCCCATGCCACGAACGGTCAGGATGTGGCGCGGCAGCGCGGGATCGTCCTCCACCTTGGTTCGGAGCCGACGTATATGGACATCCACGAGCCGCCCGTCACCGAAGTAGTCGTAGCCCCATACGCGATCGAGGAGTTGCTCGCGACTGAGGACCTTGTTCGGATTGGCTGCCAGCTCGCAGAGCAGCCTGAACTCGGTACGGGTGCAATGGACTTCGTCCCCACCCGTCCGACGCAGTACCCCCTCGTCTGGAAGCAGCTCGAACCCGCCAAAGGAGAAGGCTGTCGTCTCTTCCTCGTTCGGGCGGGCTCGACGTAGCAGTGCTCGGATTCGCGCTGCGAGCTCCTTGGCTACGAACGGCTTCGTGACGTAGTCGTCGGCTCCGGCCTCGAGACCGGCAACGACATCGTGGGTATCGGTACGTGCAGTCACGATGATTATGGGCACGGCACTTTGCCGTCGTATTGCCCTACTGCACTCGAAGCCGTCCATCCCCGGAAGCATCAGGTCGATGAGGGCCACGTCAGGGGCATGGGCCGAGAACCGGTCGAGGGCCTCTTCCCCGCTGGAAGCCTCGTCGATGTCATAGCCCTCGCCTTCGAGCGCCAGGCGCATCGACGACCGAATTCGCTCGTCGTCTTCCACGACCAGGATCCGACTGTTCATATGACGACGTCCTCGTTCCCGAGCCCTGGAAACGCTGGTTCGGCCGAGGAGGGCATCGCCGTGCCCGACGGACCTCGCTCAGCTGATCCAGATCTGCGTGGGCCAGATCGACCCGTCTGTGAGCCCATAGGCCTTGGCACCTGACGGCGTGGTGGGATTGTTGAAATTCTGGACTGTCGGCTTGGCCACGATCGCCCACGTCGACCACGTGGCCCAGAGGTAAGGGAGATCCTGAGCCAGGAGCTGGTTCACCTTCTGGTACGCCTTGATCTGTGTGGCGCGGTTCGGGTTGGTCCTGCCTATCTGCAGTGCCTGCTGGACCCGCGGATCGTCGTTCCGAGCCATGTTGATCGACAGCCCGTTGGCGCTGTAGGTCGAGGTGCTCCAGAAGATGTAGTTCAGGTCGGGGTTCACAGCCCCGAACTGTCGCCACTCCAATGCCTGAAATGTGCCGAAGATCGCGTTGTCGATGAGCTTGTTCTGCTCGACGATTGTGGTGGTCACGTGGAATCCGACGTTTTGGAACTGTTGCTGCAAGAAGGTTCCGGCCCGTTCCGCCGAGGGGCTGTTGGTGGTGCCGAGGACGAAGGAGACCGGCTTGCCCGTAGTGTGTGCGACCTTGCCGATGATCTCCTTGGCCGCGGCGGGATCGTAGGTGGGGAGGTTCGTGGGGGAGTAGTACGGGCTTCCGGGGACGAAGAGACCGTCAGCCACCCGGTCGACGCCATAATTGATGACCTTGGCGTACTCTGTCCTGTCCACCGCCTTGGCTGCGGCCAGTCTCACTGTCGGGTTGTCGAAGGGCGGCTTGGACAAGTTCAAGAGCAGGCATGTGACTGTCGGCTCACCGATGGTCGAGGCACTGCTGTCGATGTACGACCACTGTGAGTGTCCGCGAAATTCGAGGATGTTCTTCGGTGTGTCGGTCACCATGACGTCGATGGTCCCGGCCTGAAGCGCCTCGGCACGCGTGGCTCCGTCAGGAATTGGCTTGAAGGTGATCTGGTCGAGGTAGGGAAGTCCGGGGCGCCAGTAGTGCTCCCATGCCGTGGCCGTGAAGTGTGTTGTGGGTATCCACTGCTGGAACTTGAATGGACCGGTTCCCACGGGCTTGTGTGTGCTTGTGTGTGTCTTGATCATCGACGGCGCCATGAGGTAGGCGGGCTGCCCTCCGATCCCGCCGGCGAGGTAGTACGGGAACGGCACCCAGGGCTCCTTCATGGTGATCTTGACCGCGAGGGGTCCCACCTGGGAGTACGTTGTGACGATCGTCGGAAGCACCAGGCCGGTGATCAATCCTTTGAGCTGGGCTTCCACATTCAGAGCGTATGCCGCGCCGTCGCACGGCGTTGTGTCGTGGAACAAGACGTTCGGTCGCAGCGTGATCGTCCACTCCGTGTACTCGGCGTTCGGCACGACCGACTCCGCCAAATAGGGGGCCCAGTTCCCGTCTGCGGTGATGATCGTGAGGGGGTCGTACACGGTGCGCGCGTACATCACGCCGACGCTGTCGAATTTGGCATTCGTAGGGTTGAAACCTGACTCTTCGGCTGTGACACCGAACACCAAGGACCCTCCGCGCTTGGGCGTGGCGCTGGTGATCCCGTTGCCGGCGTTTCCCGAGGCCGAGCTGGCTGCTGAAGTCCCCGACGAGCCGCAGGCGCTCAGGAGGTCTCCTCCGGCACCCACTGCCAAGACCCCACCGGCCACCGCCGCCGAGCGGGTCAGAAACGAACGCCTATCCATCTCCCTTGCCACGAGAGCCCTCCCTCATTCCCGTCCTGCCACCCCCGGCGGGGGTGGTCGCAATCTGACGTGAGGTCAACGTTACCGCGGCTGGTCACGGGGCGCGGGACGCTCGACGTGGGCGAGCGGATCACCGCCCGGGCGCACCGGGAACGGTACATTGGGTGAGTGGCAGGCGACCGGAACGGGGCGCAGGCTACGGAGCAGGCCGAGGGAACCAGCCGGCCGCGGTCCGGCCATGGGACGCAAGCCGCCGCGCCGAGCCCTGCGTGGCAGTTGGCGGACTTCTCGAATGGACTCCGGCACCGGTCGAGGGCAACGGTCCAGGCATACCGCTCTGACGTCGCGGCATTCGCACTCTGGGCTGAGCGCTCCGGCGTGGTTGATCCGGGCGGGGCAGATCGGCTGCTGCTGCGTCGATACCTCTCGTACCTGACCACCCGGCGGTACGCCAGATCGACGGTGGCCCGAAAAGCAGCGGCCGTGCGGGCGTACTTCTCGTGGTGCCGGCGCGAGGAGATCCTGGCCTCGGACCCGAGCCGGGGGCTGTCGTCGCCGGTCGGCGGGGGAAGGCTGCCCCAGGTGCTTTCCAGGGAAGAGCTGCACGTGCTGTTCGATCCGGTCGGGAACGACGGGGCTCCCCCGGCATCGACCCTGCGGGCAACGGCGCTCAGGCTCCGAGACGACGCGGTCCTCGAATTGCTCTACGCCGCCGGCCTGCGGGTTGCCGAGCTCTGTGGCCTCGACCGCGAGCGGGTGGACTTGGCCGAACGGACGGTTTCGGTGATCGGAAAGGGCGACCGAGAACGCCTACTCCCCGTCCACGAGCGTTGCGCCGACTCCCTCGGTAAGTGGCTGGAAACGGGACGATCGGTCCTGGTCCTCCCGGACAGCCCGCCCAATGCCGTGTTCTTGAACCAGCGGGGCAACCGACTGAGCCCGCGCGACGTTCGGCGGATCCTCGACCGCCGTTCGGCGGCTCCGACCCATCCCCATGCGCTCAGGCACACTTTCGCCACGCACCTGCTCGACGGTGGAGCAGACCTTCGGGTGGTCCAAGAGCTGCTCGGCCACGCCAGTCTGCAGACGACCCAGATCTACACCCATGTGAGCAAGGAACGGCTGTGGAGGGTGTACGAAGGAAGTCACCCCAGAGCCTGAACGAGGCGTGTGGAGGGCTGGGGCCATGCTCGGCTAGGCTCTGGAGGTCCCACCGCCCGGTGGGTCGGCACAACGTTCATCTCACACCCGAGCGCGTTCCACGGTCGCCCTGTTGCAGGGTGCTGCGCACGGGGAGGCAGAACCGATTGGAGGAAATAATGGCCGTCGTCACCATGCGACAGCTCCTTGGCGCCGGGGTCCACTTCGGTCATCAGACCCGTCGCTGGAACCCCAAGATGCGCCGCTACATCCTGGGGGAGCGGAACGGGATCTATCTCATCGATCTCCACAAGACGTTGGAAGGCATCGACGCTGCCTACAGCCACGTCCGCGACCTGGCAGCGGGGGGCGGGAACGTTCTGTTCGTCGGCACGAAGAAGCAGACCCAGGGTCCTATCGCCGACTACGCGACTGCGTGTGGGATGCCGTACGTGAACCAGCGGTGGCTCGGTGGGATGCTGACCAATTTCAGCACGGTGTCGGGACGTGTGAAGCGGATGCAGGAGCTCAGGAGCATGCAGGCCGCGGGCGACTTCGACGCCATGCCGAAGAAGGAGGCCCTGCGCCACGTCCGCGAACTTGAGAAGCTGAGCCGGAACCTCGGTGGGATCAGTGGCCTGGACCGTCTCCCCGAGACCATCTTCGTCATAGACACGAAGAAGGAGCACATCGCCGTCACCGAGGCCAGGAAGCTCGGACTCCCCGTCGTCGCCGTTGTCGACACCAATTGCGACCCCGACGTGATCGACTTCGTGATCCCCGGAAATGACGACGCCATTCGTTCAGGAGCGTTGATGTGCCGGGTGATCGCCGATGCCGTCGTCGAGGGGCGTTGGATAGCGGCGCACCGGCCACCACCTATTGCACCGTCCGCACCGGCTCCCCAGCCTCCCCCGGCCGCACCGTCCGCACCGGCTCCCCAGCCTCCCCCGGCCGCACCGTCCGCACCGGCTCCCCAGCCTCCCCCGGCCGCACCGGCCGCACCGTCCGCACCGTCCGCACCGACGAATGCGGAGGATGCGGCCACTCCGGGCGGCACAGTACCCCTGCTGACCCAAGTCGCTCCGGTCACGGCCGCTCCGGCCACTGGGGTCACTGCGGCCACCGAGGTCGAAGGGGATTCGATTCAGGCAGACGCAGAAGGGAAGGCAGGAGGGAAGAAGGAGAGTGAGCGTGGCTGAATTCACCGCTCAGGACGTGCAGGCGCTGCGCCGGTCTACCGGCGTCGGCATGCTCGACGCCAAGCGCGCTTTGGAGGCAGCGCACGGTGACCAAGAAGAGGCGACCCAGTGGTTGAGGGTTCAGGGCTTGGCGGGCGCAGCCAAACGGGAAGATCGTGAAGCGAGCGACGGAGCAGTCGCCATCGTGAGACAAGGACCCGTTGCGGCTATGGTCGAGTTGCGGTGCGAGACCGACTTCGTAGCCAAGTCCGAGGAGTTCGTGGCCTTGGCCGACGAGGTAGCCGCTTCGGTGGCAGCTCGAGGTCCCCATGCCGTCGAGGAAGCCAGTGCGGATCTGGAGCGACTGCGAACCGTGCTGAAAGAGAACATCTCGGTCGGTCGCGTCGTCCGCCTGGAGGCCGGAAGCGGAGAAGTACTCGACACGTATCTCCACCAGCAGGCCGGACGCGGCACCAACGGCGTCATCGTCGTCTTGAGTGGAGGGAGCGCACAGCTCGCCCACGAGGTAGCCGTACACGTCGCCTTCAGCAGGCCGACGTACCTCCGACGCGACGACGTGCCGGCTGACCAGGTTGCCGCCGAGCGCGCGACCGTTGAGGAGATCAGTCGGAATGAGGGAAAACCCGAAGCCGCTCTGGCCAAGATCGTCGACGGTCGGATGAACGGCTGGTTCAAGGAGCGATGCCTGCTTGAGCAGGCATACGTACGTGACGAGAAGAAGACGGTGGCCGAGCACCTCGGTTCAGCTGAGGTTGTCGAGTTCGCACAGGTTGTGATCGGCTCCTGATCCCGTTCGCCGATACCACGGGGGAGCGCGAGGTTCCAGGAAATGGGTGACACCAGGCGCGTAGTGCTGAAGATGTCGGGGGAGGCCCTCGCATCGGCCGCTTCGGACGAGACCATCGACGCAGATGTGGTGGAACGGTTAGCGGGAGAGATCGCCGAAGCGCGTCAGCACGCCGATCTTCAGTTGGCAGTCATGGTAGGGGGAGGAAATATCTGGCGCGGTACCACCGGAGCCGGTGCCGGGATGGACCGAGCGACGTCGGACACGATGGGAATGCTCGGTACCGTCATCAATGCGCTTGCGCTCCAAGATGCGCTCGAGCACCAGGGCCAGCCAACTCGTGTGCTCACCGCGGTTCACATGGCTGAGGTGGCCGAACCGTACATCAGGCGAAGGGCCATCCGTCACTTGGAGAAGGACCGAGTGGTCATCTTTGCCGCCGGTATGGGAAATCCGTATTTCACCACCGACACTTCGGCAGCCCTCAGGGCAGCTGAGATCGAAGCCGAGATGCTGCTGAAGGGCACGCATGGCGGAGTGGATGGCGTCTACAGCGCCGACCCGAAGGTCGACCCCAATGCCGTGCGTTTCGAATCGATCTCGTTCATGGAGGTCGTAGCCCAGGATCTTAGGGTCATGGACCTTACGGCAATCACCTTCTGCAAGGACAACGCGCTACCCATCCTGGTCTTTGACCTGATGGAGCCCGGGAATTTGCGTCGTGCGCTCGGCGGCGAGCATATCGGTACGCTGGTGAGATGACGGGCGAGGATCTCTCGGCGATTGCCACCGAGGACGCTAGGGCGAAGATGGTGAAGGCAGTGGACCACGTACGAGCCGAATTCGCCACGGTCCGGACTGGAAGAGCGGCACCGGCGCTCGTCGAACACCTTGTCGTGGAGTATTACGGGACGCCCACGCCGCTTCGCCAGCTGGCCGGACTCAGCGTCCCCGATGCAATGATGCTGGTCATCACCCCGTACGACAAGAGTGCGCTGGGAGCGATCGAGAAAGCCATTCAAGGATCCGACCTCGGGATCAACCCGACCAATGACGGAGCCGTGATCCGCCTGGCCTTTCCGCCCCTCACCGAAGAGCGCCGGAAGGAGTTGGTCAAGGTAGTGCGTCACAAGGCGGAGGAAGGCCGTGTGGCGGTCAGAAACTTGCGTCGGTCTACCCGTCACGAGCTAGAAGCGCTGGAAAAGGACGGGGTGTTGTCATCTGATGAATTGGAGCGAGTAGAGAAGGAGGTCGAGAAGATTACTCACGAGC
The DNA here is from genome assembly GCA_021791635.1 of Actinomycetes bacterium. Classification (GTDB taxonomy): domain Bacteria; phylum Actinomycetota; class Acidimicrobiia; order Acidimicrobiales; family RAAP-2; genus JAJYWF01. The sequence continues at coordinate 53,995 of JAJYWF010000001.1, read as the reverse complement.
AGGTGGGCCTGATCGACCAATTGCTCTCCCAAAAAGAGCGAGAGCTCCTCGAGGTCTGAGTGGGGTCCCATGGCTGACGATCCATTCCCAAACAACGGTGAAGAGCCGGTCGAACAGCCGACTGGACGGGTACGGATCGTAGGGGCTGAGACTGCCGGCCGATTGGCCGGCACTGGTGAAGTTCCCAGGGTTGCCTGGGAGCCCGGAGATTCCCGAGACGAGCACAGTCAGGCTGTGACAGACCCTGACGTCTGGTCTGTGGACGCCGAAAGCGGTGTCGATGCCGACGATGGGGCAATGGTCGAAGCGACAGTGGCCGAGAGTGGAGTGGCGGAGCCGGATCTTCCACACTGGACCGAGGCACCGACTGGACAGGTTCCGGCAGTCCTACGGCGGACAGACGACAGTTCGTCCGACGACGATCCCTGGTCGACACTCCCCGCGCCTACGTGGCGCGAACAGCAGGCCGACTGGGAGGCCCACGAGGAGTCGTTCGATCCTTCCGTGCTTGCCCACGAAGAATCACGCCTGGGGTCACTGGACGACTCTGGTGGGTCTGACCGCCAGCCGTGGGCCTTCGATCTCCCCGAGGCCGGGGGGGGCGCCATCGATAGCGGTGCTGAGGGTGGGGATGAGGGTGGGGAATGGCCTTCCCCGGCTGGCGCTGGGGGAGGGGCCGCTACCGGGGGAGATGCTGTTACTAGAGGTGACGAAGAGACCATCATGATCCCCGCGGTCAGGTCGAGTCCCGCGACATCCCGAGCACCCGCGGCATCCGGGATGCCAGAAGACATAGAGACACCAGATGTTTCCGAGACACCAGATGGAGCCTTCACAAGCGACATCCTTTTCCGATTCGACGAGCGAGTCGGTGGGTCGGAGCGGGACGCATCCGTTCAGCCTGGAGCTGAGGTGACGGACGCGATGGGTCGTCACGGGTTGGGAGACATTAGTGGCGAGGGGACTGGTGACGACCGAGGCCGCGCGGGAAAGCGGGAGAAGTTGGCGTCGTCGACGGTCGCTGCGCCCCTTTCCGTCGAGCAGGAAGACGCGGTCGCAGTCGAGGAGAAGCGAGGGGAGAAACCTCCCAAGCACGAGGAGGAGCTACGCCAGAAGGCGCAGGTAGCGGAGCGTAGGCCGCCCCGTACTCCGCGTGATGGGTCGACCGGTCGCCTTCCAGCCGAGCGGACCGGGACACGCCAGCCACACCGTCCTGGCCGCCCCGGTGCACCCGTCTCTCGGTCAGACCTCGACCGTGGAGAAGACCGGAGTGGTCGGAATGTTCCGGTGGCGGTCGCCTCTGGGTTCGTTATCGGGGTCATTGTACTGGTCTTCTTCAAGCTCGGGAATCTTCCTTCGATCATCATCGTCACCGCTGTCGTCACCCTGGCCGCGATGGAGGCGTTCGGCGCCTTTCGCAAGGCGAATTACCACCCGGCCACGCTGCTCGGTTTGGTGGCGACCGTGGCGCTGATGGTCGCGACGTACAACCGTGGCCAGCAAGCACTTCTGCTGGTTCTGGCCTTGCTGGTGGTCTTCACCATGTTGTGGCATCTCGCCGGGGTAGACCGAAGAGCGGATCCCGTCCTCAGCACCGGATCCACGTTGATCGTGTTCTGTTGGATTGCTCTTTTCGGTTCGTTCGGCGCTCTCTTGCTGAACCCGGCAGTGTTCCCCGATCGCCACGGGATCGCGTTCCTCCTGGCGGCCGTCGTGGTCGGGGTTGCCTACGACGTCGGGGCCTGGGCAACCGGGGTGTGGATAGGTCGTCGCCCGATGGCCCCCAGCGTGAGCCCGAGAAAGACCTGGGAGGGATTCATAGGCGGCGCAGTCGTTGCGATCCTGGTCTCGGTCATCGTCGTGCATCTGATCCACCCATGGACGTACGGTGCCGCGGCGGCGCTTGGGATCGTGGTCGCGATCGTGAGCCCGATTGGGGACCTGTCCGAGTCGTTGATCAAGCGACACTTGGGGCTCAAGGACATGGGAAAGATCCTGCCTGGTCATGGTGGAGTGTTGGACCGTGTTGACGGCCTCCTGTTCCTCATGCCTGCGACCTATTACTTGGTGAGAGCACTTCACCTTGGGTGACGAACGTCGGATTGGCGACGATGGCATGCTGGTCCCCAACGTCCCCAACGTCCCCAACGTCCCCAACATCCGGAGGGTCCGAAGTGTCCACAGCGGGAGTAACGGGTAGTTCGCCATGAGAACGGTCAGCCTGGTGGGATCGACGGGATCGATAGGCACCCAGGCTCTGGAAGTCATTGCCAGCCAGCCGGACCGGTTTCGCGTCGTGGCACTCAGCGCGGCGCACTCCGTCGATGCCCTGGTAGAGCAGGCAGAATGTGTGCGACCTGAGCTCGTGGTGATCGGCGATCCGTCTCGAGCAGCGGAACTGTCTTCTCGAGTGGGTCCGGGTGTCCAAGTCATGTCCGGACCCGAGGGACTTGAGGCAGCGGCATCGGTAGCCGACGTGGTGTTGAACGCCGTTGTCGGGTTCGCCGGCCTTCCCGTGACGCTCGCAGCCCTCGAATCTGGTCGCCGGTTGGCTCTGGCCAACAAGGAGTCCCTCATCGCCGGTGCCCCAATTGTGCAAAGGGCGCGGCGTACCCCCGGGGCGCAGCTGTTGCCGGTGGACTCGGAGCACTGTGCGATCCATCAGTGCCTAGCCACTTCACCTGAGGTCGTGGGGTGTGGGAGTGACGGGACCACGGGAGACTCGGCGAAGGTGGCACGGTTGATAGTGACCGCCTCGGGAGGACCTTTCAGGGGGCGGACGCGCGAGTCGCTCAGAACAGTCACCGTCGAGCAAGCCCTTGCACATCCCACGTGGAAAATGGGTCCGAAGATCACGATCGACTCCTCTACCCTGATGAACAAGGGCCTGGAGGTGATCGAAGCCCACGAATTGTTCGGCGTTCCCTATGATCGAATTGACATCGTGGTGCACCCACAGTCGATCGTTCACTCCATGGTGGAGTTCATCGATGGAGCTACTTTGGCCCAGCTGTCGATTCCGGACATGCGATTGCCCATTGGATATGCCCTGGGGTGGCCGGAGCGCATCGGGGCGGCCTTTGGGCGGATCGACTGGTCCGATCCTTGCTCCCTCAGTTTCGAGCTCCCAGATCGCTCAGTCTTCTCTGGCATTGACCTCGCTTATCGCGCCGGACGGGCCGGCGGGCCATTCCCCGCTTGGCTCAACGCCGCCAACGAGATCGCCGTCGAGGCGTTCCTCCAAGGGAGAATTTCGTGGTTGGCGATCGTCGACGTTGTCGACGCCGCACTCGCCGAGTGCCCTGGCGGCTCCCTGACGTCCCTCGACGAGGTCTTGGACGCTGATCGCCAGGCCCGGCGTCACGCTCAGGCACTCGTTCGCGGCTGGAAGGAGGCGGCGTGAAGGAGCAACGTGCGGCGCCTAGGTCTTCGAAGCGTCAGGTCACCGTGGCAGGGTCCGGCTCCCCGGCGGAGGAGCTTCCGGCGGGCTCTCCCCCGGAGGCCGTCCCATCGGCGGCCGGCCCATCGGAGGCCGGCGGATGGAGGGCCTCGGGCGATACAGGTGCCGACGCCCCTCCCGACCCGGTAGCTCCTCTTCCTCGGAGGCGTGGTGCCTGGGGCCTGATACGCCTGGCACTGGTCCTGGGGGTGATCGTGGCTGGCTTCCTCCTCTTGGGATTGGGCCCGCTCCTTGTCGTGATCATCGCCATCATCGTGATCGTGATGGTGCACGAGTTCGGGCACTTCATCACCGCCAAGTGGAGCCATATGAAGGTCACCGAGTATTTCGTCGGGTTCGGTCCGCGCCTGTGGTCGATCCGTAAGGGTGAGACCGACTACGGGGTCAAGCCCATCCTGCTCGGCGGCTACGTGAAGATTCCGGGCATGACCAATCTCGAGGAAATCGATCCGGCCGACGAGGATCGCACGTACCGCCAACAACCCTTCCACAAGCGCATCATCGTGGCTTCTGCCGGCTCGTTCATGCACTTCGTCATGGCCTTCCTTCTGGCCTATGCCGCGCTGCTCTACTTCGGGACCCCTACCCAGGGTGTCCAGACGACGATCGCCGGTTTCGCAACGTGGCCTGGCCACTCGGAGACGGCGGCACAGGCGGCCGGACTTCGTCCTGGCGACATCGTGGAATCAGCCGATGGGCATCGAGTCGATCGGGCTACAGCCCTTGCCGACGTGATCCGTTCTTCGGCGAACCGTCCGGTGTCCCTCACCGTGAGACGTGACGGGAAGATCGTGCATCTCACCGTGACGCCGGAGCTCGGGCACCTGGTGGGGTCCACAGGCGAAGCCCTCGGGGCCGGCCCACCGAAGACGCCAACGGTGGGTCTCATCGGAATCACCGAGAGCCAAAGGGTCGTCTTCGGTTCGGAGGGTCCGATCCGTGGGATAGGCACCGCGGTGATCGACGTCGGACGCGACGTGGCAGCCACGGTTCGAGCCGTGCCGGAAGGGATAGGGTCCCTCTACCGTGGGGTGGTCAGCCCGCACGCTGCAGCGCAAAGCGCGAAGACCGGAACCAGAGCCGAGTCGATCTTCGGGGCGGTACGCACCGCCACCCAGGCCGAGCAGAGCGGGATCCTCTACCTGATCGAAGTGCTGATAGCCCTCAATATCGCCTTCGGAATCTTGAACATGCTTCCCATGCTGCCGCTGGATGGCGGACACGTTGCCATTGCCGTGTACGAGCGGATCCGCACCCGCCGGGGCCGGCCCTACTACCGTGCTGACGCAGCGAAATTGCTGCCGGTGGTGTACGCCTTCTCAGCCGTCCTTCTCGTGGTCGTCATATCGGCCATCTACCTGGATATTGCCTACCCCATAGGGAACCCGTTCCACTGATCTCGGGGCCGAGACGGTCCTGCCGGGCCCGACCCGGTGCTTCGCCCGGCGGCCCGGCACGGCAGAATGGGGGGCATGGAGCACGAATCTCAGCTACTCACGCCGCGTCGCCCCACCAGGCAGATCCACCTGGGGGGGGTGGCGATCGGTGGTGGCGCTCCAGTATCGGTGCAGTCCATGACCACCACGAAGACGGCAGACGTGGAAGGCACGCTGGCCCAGGTGTACGCGCTGGCCGCAGCGGGCGCTGACATCGTCAGGTGCACCTGCAACGAACAAGCCGCGGCTGAAGGCCTGGCCCAGATAGTGCCTCGCTCTCCGGTCCCCATCGTGGCCGATATCCACTTCCACCACGAGATGGCGTTGGCCGCCCTGGAAGCCGGTGTGCAGGGTCTTCGCTTGAACCCGGGAAACCTCAGGAAAGAGACCGAGATCAAGCAGGTCGCCGCCGAGGCTCGTGATCGAGGTGTCCCGATTCGGATCGGGGTGAATGCCGGCTCCCTTCATCCAGACGTCTTCCGACGATTCGGCGGCGCAACTCCTGAGGCGCTGGTGGAATCGGCCCGTATCGAGCTGGCGTATTTCGAAGAGGTGGGGTTCGAGGATGTGAAGATCTCGGTGAAGGCCTCGTCGGTAGCATTGATGATTGCTGCCTATCGCCTCGCCTCAGACACGTTCGACCACCCTCTTCACCTCGGGGTGACCGAGGCCGGGCCGCCACCTTCAGGTCTGGTAAAGGGAGCTGCGGGGATTGCCACCCTTCTGTCCGAAGGCATTGGCGACACGATCCGTTTCTCATTGACCGCCGATCCAGTGGAGGAAGCTCGGGCTGGACGCCAGCTTCTCGAGGCTCTGGGTCTGCGTGAACGCAAAGGACTCGATCTGATCGCCTGCCCATCGTGTGGACGAGCGCAGGTGGACGTGATCGCCGTGGCCAAGGCCGCGCAGGCGGCTCTCGAGGATCGGCACCTCCCGATCCAGGTCGCCGTCATGGGCTGTGTGGTGAACGGACCGGGCGAGGCTCGCAGCGCCGATATCGGCATTGCCGCTGGTAAGCAGAAGGGGCACCTGTTCATCCGGGGCAAGATTGTTCGAGTGGTTCCCGAGAGCGACATGGTGGACGCTCTCGTAATGGAAGCGGAAAAGCTCGTTGCCGAAGGGGTGGAGGCCCGGTTAGCAGCTGCCGATACCTCGGCCGAAGCTGAAGCCGCTGCCGATCGTCAGGCCTTGCTCGACGAAGGCGGAAGTGACCCCAACGCCGCTTCGGTTCGGATCGAGCGAATCCGCCACGCTGTTGAGAAAGAGGGGAGTGGACCCGCGAGCGGCACCGGGAGTGGACCCGCGAGTGGACCCGCGAGCGACACCGACGGGAATGACGCCTCGCCATAGGCTCACCGGATCGAGCGGTTGGACGGCGTCGGGATCTCCAGCCGGTAACCTGCGCCACCATGACCAGCGATGACGATGTGGCGACCGGGCATCGACCGACCGGTCGGGCCAAGGGAACGCTCACGTCTCGCGAGACTGACTTCCCCCAGTGGTACCAAGAGGTGATCTCTGCCGCAGAGCTGGCCGACAACGGACCCGTTCGCGGCACGATGGTGATCCGACCGTGGGGCTATGCGATATGGGAGCTGCTCCAAGCCGAGCTCGACCGCCGGATCAAGGACGCTGGGGCCGAGAACGCGTACTTTCCGCTGTTCATACCCGAGTCGTTCCTCCGCCTGGAAGCTGACCATGTGGAAGGGTTCAGTCCCGAGCTCGCTGTGGTGACCCACGGGGGCGGTCGGTTGCTCGAGGAACCGGTCGTGGTTCGACCAACGAGCGAGACCATCATCAACCACTCCTTCGCCAAATGGATCCAGAGTCATCGTGACCTGCCGATGATCATCAACCAATGGGCGAATGTGGTGCGCTGGGAGCTGCGACCCCGCCTTTTTCTTCGGACCACTGAATTCTTATGGCAGGAGGGGCACACCGTGCACGCGAGCCAGGAAGAGGCTCGTGAGTTCGCGCTTTGCATCCTTCGGAACGTCTACATCGAGACCATGTCAGAGGTGGCTGGCATCCCGGTCCTCGCAGGCCACAAGACTGCTCGCGAGCGCTTCGCCGGTGCGGTGCAGACGTGGACGTGTGAAGGAATGATGGGTGACGGCAAGGCACTCCAGATGGGCACCAGTCACGAGCTCGGTCAGAACTTCTCTCGTGCTTTCGGGATCCAATACGCCGATGACGGTGGACAGCTCCAGTACCCGTGGCAGACGTCGTGGGGAGTCTCGACCAGGTTGATCGGCGCCTTGGTGATGGCTCACGGGGACGACTTCGGCCTTCGGCTTCCCCCAGCTCTCGCGCCGGTGGAAGTGGTGGTGATGGCGGTCAGAGACGATGCCGAGGTAATTCGAGTGGCCGAGTCCCTACTGTCTGACCTCCGAGCGGCGGGGAGACGAGTGCGCCTTGACGACCGGACCGATTCGGGATTCGGCCGCAGGTCGGTGGGCTGGGAGCTGAAGGGCGTACCCGTTCGGCTGGAGGTGGGCCCGCGGGATCTTGGAGAGGGCAACGTCACGGTGGTCGTCCGGCATCAGCGCAAGAAGGTCCAGGTGAGGCTCGCTGAAGCCGTCGCCGTGGTCGATGAGGTGCTGGGTCGGGTAACTGCTGAGCTCCGGGAAGAGGCCGTCGGGTTCCGGGATCGGAGGACCGTGGAGGTGGGGGGCCCTCGGGCCGCAGCCGATGTCGCGAGTACCGGGTTCGCCCTTGTTCCCTGGTCAGACCTGGGTGAAGAGGGAGAGCGCGAGCTCGCTGACGCAGGATGCACCGTTCGGTGCCTACGACGGCCTGACGGAGGTCTCGCCGAAGCGTCCGACGCACCGGATTCCCTGGTAGCGGTCGTCGGGCGGGCCTACTGACGCTTGGGGGGGCCGCTACGAGCGGTCGGCATCCGAACGGGGCGGGAAATTGCTATAATCACAGTGCTGTCCGGTCTGAGTGCAGGACCCGTCGAAGCGTGGGCCGCGGCCCACGCTTTCGTTTTGCCTGCGAGCGGAGCTGAGAAGGGCGATTTTCGGGCGTACGTCGGGTTCGGGCCGTCAGCCGGGAGCGGTACAGGAACGTGGGACGGCCTCGCGAAGGGGGCGAAGGGTGCATCGGGAAGGTTGAGGATAGGACGTGACGGTGATCTCCGAGGAGCTATCCAGCATGCTCTCGCCACTTCTCGCGGCACTCGACCTGCAGCTCGTAGATGCCGAGATCGCCGGAGGGCGTGTCAAGATCACCGTCGACCGTCCCGGGGGAGTCGATCTCGACTCCGTCGCTTCGGCCCATAAGGCCGTGGCGACGGCGCTCGACACGTCCCGTTCGATCCCCGGAAATTACACCCTCGAGGTTTCAAGCCCGGGAGTGGAGCGTCGCCTTCGCACGCCTGAGCACTTCTCCGCTGCAGTGGGAGAGGTGGTCTCGATCCGAACGGTGCCGGGATCAGAACTACGTCGCCTGCAGGGACGACTGACGAGCGTCGATTCCGAGGGGTTCGAGGTGGAGAGTGGATCCCCTCCCGGAGGGAGGCAGTACCTCCGATTTGCCGACGTTGAACGCGCTCGGACCGTTTTCAACTGGGGACCTACTCCGGCTCCGGGGCACGCACCGCGCCCGAGATCAGGGGCGACGCCGGGAGCGACATCTACAGAGAGGGTCAGTACGCCATGAGCAAGACGAACTTCGAGTTTCTTGACGCCCTCGGCCAGATTGCCCGGGACAAAGGGATCTCGGTCGAGACGCTTCTGGACGCGCTGGCGAATGCTTTGGTGGCGGCCTACAAGCGCCGACCGGACGCAGCCGAGGAAGCAGTGGTGACGATTGATCCAGACTCGGGCGAGATCCGTGTGTATGGCCAAGAGCTTGACGACGAGGGAAATGTCGTCCAGGAGTGGGACGACACCCCGGACGACTTCGGTCGAATCGCGGCGCAAACGGCCAAGCAAGTGATCCTTCAGAGGATCCGAGAGGTCGAACGCGATATGAAGTACGAGGAGTACGCCGGGCGAGAGGGCGACATCGTCACGGGCATCGTCCAGCAGACGGACAATCGCTACACGCTGTTGGACCTGGGCAAGGTCGAGGCCCTGCTGCCTCAGGCGGAGCAGGTGTCTTACGAGCGTTACGAGCACGGAGCCCGGCTGAAGGCGTACATCGTCGAAGTCCGCAAGACCAGCAAGGGTCCTCAGATCGTGGTGAGCCGGACGCACCCAGGCCTTATCAAACGGCTCTTCGAGCTCGAAGTGCCCGAGATCTCCGCCGGTGTAGTCGAGATCAAAGCTGCAGCCCGGGAGCCGGGGCATCGTACGAAGATCGCCGTATGGTCGAACGACCCGAACATCGACCCCGTTGGGGCGTGTGTCGGGGCGAGAGGATCGAGGGTGCGGATGGTCACGAACGAGTTGCGTGGTGAGCGTGTCGACGTAGTCCCGTACTCCGACGATCCCGTCGATCTCATTCAGAACGCGTTGGCACCGGCCAGGGTTCGCGAGGTCCGTCTCGATGAAGAGACCGGAACGGCCACCGTCATCGTCAACGACTACCAACTGTCCCTCGCCATCGGGAAGGAGGGGCAGAACGCTCGTCTCGCAGCTCGGCTCACCGGGTGGCGTATCGACATCAAGAGCGAGACCCAGCTTGCCGAGGAAGAGGCGGGGTACGGAGGGCAAGAGTGGGCCGAGGGGGAGTGGGTCGAAGACGAGCGCGGGGAGATGGTCTGGAAGCCAGCTGAGGGTGGAGAGGCCATTTCCGTCGAGGAATGGTCTCATGCCGCCGAGGAGCAAGGTGAGGTGGACGAACCTCCGACTGGTGAAGCCACGGAGGAGGTCAGCGACCTCGGAGGGGTCGACGGGTCCTCGGACGTCGGCACTGGCGCCCCAGGAGGAGGCGCCCCAGGAGAAGGCGCCCCAGTGAAAGAAGGCAGTACATAGGCCCGGTCCGTACGTGCATCGGGTGCCGTCGAGCAGTCGCGTCCGAGCGACTTGTCCGAGTGGTGAGGGCGGCCGATGGTCAGCTCGAGCTCGGGCGCTCGCTTCGGGGGAGGGGAGCATGGCTGTGCGCGGGGGAGCCTGGATGCTTCGAACGTGCGGTGATGCGGGGCGCGTTCGAGCGAGCGTTCCACCAGCCGGTGCCGGTAGAGGCGATCGCCCGATTGCGGCGGCAGCTACTTGTCGATGATGGTGCCGGCGGGGAGACTGACAAGTCCCGTGAGGGCTCGGGACCGGTGATGTGCGAGGATGGAGGATCCCGCTGCCCGCATGGGAGCCGGACACGCAAAGGACACTGAGACGAATTGGCGAAGAAGATACGCGTCTACGAATTGGGCCGTGAACTGGGGCTCACGAACAAGGAGGCCCTGGACCTCTGCCTGGCCCTAGGCATAGGGGTGAAGAGCCATTCCTCCTCGATCGAGGACGCGCAGGCTGACCGCGTCCGCAGGAAGGCCGACGCCGAAGGTCTTCGACGGTCGGTGCAGCCCGAAGAAGCTCCTCCGGAGAAGCCCCAGAAGAAGGCCCCGGCGAAGCAGGGGTCGAAGACCACCCCTGGCGCCGCGAAGGCAGCTGGCCGAATTGAGGACACCGGCACGGCGACATCCCGTCCCCGGCTGGTGAGCAGCCGCGGGGTCTCGGCCCCTCCGGCGGCGGCCCCTCGCGGCCGAGCCGTGCCGGCCTCCCCAGCAGCTCCGCTCCCCTCTCCCGCAAAACCATCGAGCGCTCCGGCCGCCAAAGCACCGGCTCCGGCCGCCAAAGCACCGGCCGCACCAAGCCAAGCTTCGACTCCGTCGGCCCCTGCGACTGCGCCAGCAAAGTCCCAGGCACCGGCCGCCCAGGCACCGGCCGCCCAGGCTCCGGCCGCCCAGGCTCCGGCCGCCCAGGCACCGGCCGCCCAGGCACCGGCCGCCACGGCGTCCGCCCCGACGCCGCCGGCTGAAGCTCCGCCCGCCGCGCCTCCGGCTCCGGTGGTCCGTCCTCCGCTTGGACCGAGTGGAAGACCTATCCCGCCGCCGCCGGGAATGGGGGGTCGTCGACCACCGCCTGCGGCGTCCCGGCCTCGCCCGGGAGCCGGGAGCTATCCCCCTCGGACCGGGGGACGGCCCTCCGTCGGAAGTGGTGCAGTTGGAAGGCCCTCGAGCGGTTTCGGTGGACGCCCCGCCGGCTCCGGGGGTTTCTCGGGTCGCGCCGGTGCTGGAGGCCCGGTGGGAAGTGGGCCTCCACCGGGACGCGGCGGTGCTCCGGGACGACGTCCTCCACAGCGTCGTTCGCGTCGCCGCCGCCGTAATCTCGAGGAACTCGAGCCGACCCAGCTCACTGCCTACACGCCTTCGACGGCCCCGGTGCCCGAGGGCGAAGTGATCGTCGAGCGGGGATCGACGGCGCGCGATCTCGGCCCGAAGTTGAATCGATCGGCTGGGGACATCGTCCGGTTCCTACTCCTTCAAGGGGAGATGCTGACGGCTACCCAGTCGCTCTCCGATGACATGATCGAGCTCTTCGCTGCCGAGCTGGGAGCCACTGTCCGATTGGTTGACCCCGGCGAAGAGCGCGAGGCGGAGCTCTTGGCCAAGTACTTCGAAGCCGACGAAGACGACGAGGTAGACGAAGCCGACCTCCGGGAGCGGCCTCCGGTGGTGACGGTCATGGGACATGTCGATCACGGAAAGACGCTCCTGCTGGATCGCATCCGCTCCACCGACGTCGTGGCCGGCGAGGCTGGAGGGATCACCCAGCACATAGGTGCCTATCAGGTGACGTGGCATGGCCATCCGGTGACCTTCATCGACACCCCGGGCCACGCCGCGTTCACGGCTATGCGAGCTCGTGGTGCCGAAGTTACCGACATCGTCGTCCTTGTCGTAGCGGCAGACGACGGTGTTATGCCCCAGACGATCGAGGCAATCGACCATGCCCGGGCTGCGGATGTCCCCATCATCGTGGCGGTCAACAAGATGGACCGTCCTGATGCGAACGCCGAGCGGGTGCTCCAACAGCTCTCAGAGCGGGGACTCGTGCCCGAAGCTTGGGGCGGCGACACCATCACCGTCCAAGTGTCGGCACTGAACGGCACGGGCATCGACGATTTGTTGGAACAGATCATTCTCGTCGCCGAAGTGGAAGAACTGCGGGCGAGCCCCGAGGGGCATGCTCGGGGCACGGTCCTCGAAGCGAACCTCGAAGATGGCCGGGGGCCGGTGGCGACGGTGATCGTGGAGAGCGGCACGCTCAGGGTGGGGGAGCCGGTCGTCGCCGGGGCAGCGTGGGGCAAGGTCAAGGCAATGATCAACGATCGTGGCGAGCAAGTGAAAGAGGCGCCGCCCTCGACGCCCGTCCAGGTCCTTGGCTTCTCCGAGCCACCGCAGGCCGGCGACGAGCTTCGGGTGGCCAAGGATCAGGCCACGGCCCGAACTTTGGGGGAAGCTCGGGCGCAGCGTTTCCGGCTGTCCGGTCATCTGCCGGTGGCGTCTGCCGCGACGGGGGCGAAGTTGGAGGATCTCTTCGAGCAGATCCGGCGAGGGGAGACAGCGACGCTCAACTTGGTCGTGAAGACCGATGTTCAGGGTTCGTTGGAGGCGGTGGTCGAAAGCTTGCGTAAGCTCGAACGAGAGGATGTGAAGCTGAGCTTCGTCCATCGTGGCGTCGGCGGGATCACCGAGAACGATGTGCAATTGGCCAAGGCCTCTAATGCCACGATCATTGGCTTCAACGTTCGACCCGATCGGCGGGCCCGCGAGCTGGCAGCAGCGAGCAATGTGGAGATCCGGACCTACGAGATCATCTATAAGCTCCTAGAGGACATCGAAGCCGCGATGTTGGGACTCCTCGCACCCGAGTTCACGGAGGTCGTGACTGGTGAAGCGGAAGTCCGACAGGTGTTCAGGATCCCACGCGTGGGTGCAGTGGCCGGATGCTACGTCCGGGAAGGCACCATCACCCGGGGTTCCAAGGTCAGGTTCCTTCGCGAGGGTGTGGTGATTTGGAAAGGCACCATCACCTCGCTGCGCCGGTTCAAGGAGGACGTCCGGGAGGTGCAGGCCGGCTTCGAATGCGGCATCGGCCTTTCCGACTACCAGGATCTGAAAGAGGGTGACGTCATCGAGACCTTTGAGGAACGGGAGATCCCGAGAAGCTGAGGTCGTTCGAGGTCGAGGATACGCATACGACGAGGAGCGCGATCATGACGTCAGTGAAGTATCGGACGGAAGGTTGACGCGGTCTTCGTGATGTCATCGGCAAGGTACGGTCGGGCACGTTCGGTCGGAGGGGCTGCAGCCTATCCAAGGACGCTTCGCGTGAACGAGCTTCTTCGACAGATCGTTGCCGAGTCGATCGAGAGACTGGCAGACGCCGATGAGCGCTTGCGTCTCCTCACGGTCACTTCGATCGACACTTCATCTGATCTTCGAGTAGCGACCGTGTACCTCGACGGGCTGGGTAGCGAAGGGGCGGACGCCCTGGAGGAACGGAGGTCCCAGCTGCAGCGGGAAGTGGGTAGGCAGGTACGGATGAAGCGGACCCCGCGTCTGCGCTTTGCGGCGGATCCGGCCGTGGCGGAAGGAGAGCGCATCGAGGCTGCCCTCCGCCGTGTCTTCGAAGAGAGGCGCGTTGGTGGAGCGGCCGGCACCAATGCTTCCCCCCAGCACTCGTCGAACACAGCTTCCACCCCTCAAGAGGAAGCCACCGGTGATCCGTGAGTAGCTCCGCCGGCCACGTAGAAGGACGTAGCGGGGAGATCAGCGCGGCGATCACAGGACTAGTGGTGGTGGACAAAGATGCGGGATGGACGTCTCACGACGTGGTGGCCCGACTCCGGAGGGCGTTCGGCACGCGGCGGGTCGGGCACGCCGGGACCCTGGATCCCGACGCCACCGGGGTACTGCTCGTCGGCGTCGGCAAGACCACCCGCCTGCTGCGGTTCCTGACGCCGCTCGAAAAGACCTATTCAGCCGAAGTTGTCCTGGGAGTTGCGACGACGACCCTGGACGACTCTGGAGACGTTGTCGGCACCTGGGATATGAGCAGTGTTACGTGCGAACAAGTGCAATATGCGGCGCGATTGTTCACGGGGCAGATCGAACAGGTGCCGCCGATGGTGTCGGCACTCAAAGTCGGCGGGCGTCGACTCCACACGCTGGCGCGCCAGGGGATCGAGGTCGATCGGGTGGCTCGACAGGTGACGGTGCAACAGTTCGACGTCGAGCCCGGTGACGAGCCGGGCGTGGTGCGAATCGAAGTGACTTGCTCCGCCGGTACGTACGTCCGGGTCTTGGCCGCAGATCTCGGGGCCGCGCTCGGTGGGGGAGCGCACCTGCGCAAGCTACGCCGCACGGCCATCGGATCGTTCACCCTGGCCGAAGCTCGACCTGTGACATCCATCGACGCCAGCTCGGTGGTCTCACCCCGCGATGCGCTCGGTCATCTCGAGGCCGTCGAGGTCTCAGCCGAGATCGGCGACATGGTGGCAAGGGGACTGCCGCTGGATCGGGTACCCCTCGGAGTCGTCGGCAGCGGGCCGTGGGCTCTCTTGGACCACGAGGAGCACCTTCTCGCCGTTTACGAAGGCACGGAGAGTGACCGTATCCGACCGTCCGTGGTGCTGGCCGCCCGGTGACGTGCGAGGCGCCCGGTGATCGGCGTCTAATCTCCCCTCGGTGAGCACTGCGACCGTCGATCCCGGCAGAGTCATGGGACAAGGTTGATGGAGGTCGTCGGACCGAACGATTTTCAGCGGCCGCCGGGGGGAACCGCCGTGACGATCGGAGCGTACGATGGGGTCCACATCGGCCACCGTAAGCTGTTGGAGCGGATCAGGAGCCATTCGCGTCGCCTCGGGCTCGAAAGCGTGGTGGTGACGTTCGATCGGCATCCGGCCAGCGTGATCCGCCCCGAGTCGGCTCCGAAGCTGCTTACCGACCTCACGCAGAAGCTGGAACTGCTCGCTGAATGCGAGGTGGACGTCACGATGGTCGTTCCCTTCGATGCCGATCGCGCCGAAGAGCCGGCCGAGGAGTTCGTGTCGGCGGTCCTGGTGGAGACCCTGGGAGCTCGAGTCGTGGTCGTAGGAGAAGACTTCCACTTCGGGCACAATCGCCGTGGGAACGTGGCCCTGCTACGTCGGTTGGGAGAGCACCACGGGTTCGACGTAGACGACGTCAAGCTGACCGGGGAAGACGGGGCCATCGTGTCGTCGACGAGGATCCGGGCCCTGCTCTCCGCCGGTGACGTGGTCGGTGCCGGAGAGCTCCTCGGGCGGCCCCACCAGGTGCGGGGTCGTGTGGTGCGCGGTGACGGCCGCGGTGGCCGCGAGCTCGGTTATCCCACGGCCAACGTCGATGTCCCCGAGCGCATGGTCCTTCCGGGCATCGGGATCTTCGCCGGGTGGTACACGCACCCCGACGGAGCTACTGGTGCGGCGGCGATCTCGGTCGGCCGCAGACCGACCTTCTACCCACCCGAGGACGGTCACGCCTCCGAGCTGGTGGAGGCGTACCTCTTGGACTTCGAGGGGGACCTGTACGGCGAAGAGGCCCGGGTATCGTTCGTGGAACGGCTGCGCGACGAACGCCGGTTCGAGCGAGCCGAAGACCTGGTGGACCAGATGGCACGCGACGTGGAACGCACCCGCGAGGTGCTATCCGGGCCCGAAGGGCGGCGGTGGGCTCAGACCACTTGAGCTAGGCCATCCCCGTTCTGGGCCCCGATGCCGCCGAAGTCAGGCATGGGCCCTCACGACCTGCTAGGATAGAGCCGTTCATATCGGGTTGGCAGCCGACGTCTACGCTTTCACCGGAAGTCCGACGTTCCCTCGGCGCTCGCAGGAAGCTTGCGCCCGACGCCTGCCCCATCGTCAGCTTCCGAGGTCACCGCACATATGCCCGACAAACAGGCCACCATCGCCGATCATCGCCTCCACGAGACCGACACCGGCTCGCCCGAGGTTCAGATCGCCTTGCTGACGGAGCGGATCTCGCACTTGACCGAGCACTTGAAGGTGCACAAGGGCGATCACCACACCCGCCGGGGACTCATGAAGCTCATCGGCCGGCGCCGGCGGCTCCTCGACTATGTGAGGCACAACGACGTTGAAAGGTACCGAGGCATTACTTCCCGCCTGGGTATCCGCCACTAGATGACCATGATGGACTTCTGCGCCCGGCCTCTCGGTCGGGCGTTCGAATAGAAAAAAAGGGCGGGCAATCCGAGACGTCGGCTGCCAGTCGCCGATTACCTTCACCATGTCGTTCCCACCGGGGACGAGATCGACTGCGGAGGAAGGTGGTCGACCACTGGGAACCGGCCGTGGAGTGCCCCTGAATGAGAAGGAGCACCATGGCTGACGCCATTACCGTGTCGGCGCCCATCAGTGGCACCGACCGTACCCTCACGTTCGAGACCGGGAAGCTGGCGAAGTTGGCCGATGGAGCCGTGTTGGCGCGAATCGGCGATACCGTTCTCCTGGCGACGGCGACCGCGTCCCGGTCGGTTCGGGAGGGGGCCGACTTCTTTCCCCTCACCGTCGACATCGAAGAACGGGCATATGCCGCCGGGAAGATCCCTGGGTCGTTCTTTCGACGCGAAGGGAAAGCATCAGATCAGGCAATCCTGACGTGCCGCCTCATCGACCGGCCTCTGCGGCCGTCGTTCCCCAAGGGGTTCCGGAATGAGGTCCACGTAGTCGGGACGATCTTCGGTGCTGACCAGGAGAACCCCCACGACGTGCTGGCTATCAACGCAGCGTCTGCCGCCTTGATGCTTTCGGGGATCCCGTTCGAAGGCCCAATAGGAGCGGTCCGCATCGCGTACAGCGTCGATGGCACCTGGCTGCCGCATCCCACCTACCAGGAAGGTGACGATTCAACGTTCGAGCTGGTCGTGGCCGGGCGCTCGCTCGGCGACGATCCCGACTCAGAGATTGCCATCATGATGGTGGAAGCTGGCGGGACGGAGCGCTCCTGGCAGTACTACGGCGCCGGTGCCCCGAAGGTCACCGAAGAGGTCCTGACTCAAGGGTTGGAGGCCGCCAAGACGTGGATCCGGGAGTCGATCAACCTCCAGCGGGAGCTGGTTGCCGAAGTCGTGCGCCGCAAAGGAGAGATCGAGCCCATCGTCTTCAATACCTTCTCGGACTACGAAGACGACGTGTGGAGCAGGGTCGAAGCGACTGCTTCTGATCGGCTGGCCCAGGTAAACGCCATCGCCGACAAGGCTGAACGAGGGCGGATGACAGCGGAGGTCACGGCGGCGGTGATGGCCGATCTGGCCGATGAGTTTCCCGACCGGGCTGGCGAGATCAAGGCCGCGTTGCGCTCGCTCACGAAGAAGATCGTGCGCGCTCGCATCATCTCGGAGGGCATCCGGATCGACGGCCGGGGCACGACCGACATCCGACCCCTCTCGGCCGAGGTGGACCTCATTCCTACGGCTCACGGATCCGCTCTCTTCGAGCGCGGCGAGACCCAGGTGCTGAACGTGACGACGTTGGGTATGCCCCGGATGGACCAGATGCTGGACACGATCAGTCCTGACGACTCCAAGCGCTACATGCACCACTACAACTTCCCGCCGTTCTCCACCGGAGAAACCGGCTTCATGAGAGGTCCAAAGCGCCGGGAGATCGGGCACGGCTTGCTGGCCGAGCGGGCGCTGCTTCCGGTGGTGCCCAGCCAGGAGGAGTTCCCATACGCATTGCGAGTGGTGTCCGATGTCCTGGCGTCCAACGGATCGACCTCGATGGCGTCGGTCTGCGGCTCGACGCTCTCGCTCATGGCCGCCGGCGTACCGATCAAGGCCCCAGTGGCCGGGATCGCCATGGGCCTGGTGTACGAAGGCGGAGAGTACGTCACCCTCACCGACATCCTCGGAGCCGAGGACGCGTTCGGCGACATGGACTTCAAGGTGGCCGGTACGGCGGATGCCGTGACCGCTCTACAGCTCGACACGAAGATCGACGGGTTGCCCGCCGAGGTGCTGAGTCGTGCACTTCTCCAGGCCAAAGAAGCCCGCTTGAAGATCCTCGACGTGATGCGGGGTGCTATCGCCGAACCCCGTGCAGAGGTGGCGGCTACCGCGCCGAAGATCGTCTCGATGGAGATTCCTATCGACAAGATTGGCGAGGTGATCGGTCCCAAGGGCAAGGTGATCAACACCCTCCAGCAGGAAACGGGTGCTGACATCGCCGTCGACGACGATGGCATGGTCGGGACCGTGACGATTGGCGCGAAGGACTCCAACGCCGTGGAAGAGGCCCGCCGGCGAATCTCGTTGATCCTCGACCCGCCGACTGCCGACGTCGGTGCCGTGTACCAGGGACGGGTAGTGAACCTCACGAAGTTCGGCGCGTTCGTCAACGTCCTCCCCGGACGCGATGGTCTCCTTCACATCTCCAAGCTCTCGTCCCTAGCGGGCGGGAAGAGGGTGAACCAAGTCGAAGACGTCCTGACTCTTGGAGAGTCCGTCGAAGTGCGGGTGGACGACATCGATCCTCAGGGCAAGGTGTCCCTGTCGCTGGCGTCAGCGCCTCCAGGGGGAGGAGACGGCTCGAGCGGTGGCCCGGGACGTGAGCGCCAGCGGGACCGCGACCGACCGGGCAGAGGGTCTGACGGAGGGCATGGCGCAGGTCCAGGCCCGCAGTCGAGTGGATCAAGCGCGAGCTCAGCGGTGGCGTCCTTCGAGGAGGCTTTCGAGGCCGAGTTGGTGGCCGAGCTGGGTGATCTGGGGCCAGCGTCGGCAGGCCGGCCCGACGACGGCGGGCGTTCCGCTGACGACGGTGACCGACGGAGATCGCGGAACCGATCGCGCCGCCGTTGACCCCTCGGAGTGGGCTTACCGAGGTGCACACCGAGGAGCTTGCGTGCGGACTGCGTCTCGTCAGCGAGACGATGCCGGGTGTGAGCTCGGTGTCACTCGGATTCTGGGTGGGGACGGGATCGCGTGACGAACCCGCAGAGATGGCTGGCGCGTCGCACTTTCTCGAGCACCTGCTGTTCAAAGGGACTGACGAGCGCACGGCGGCTTCCATTGCCGAGTCCCTGGATGAGGTAGGTGGGGACTGCAACGCCTTCACCACGAAGGAGTACACGAACTTCCACATCCGGCTGCTGGCCCAGGACCTTCCGCTGGGCTTGGACATATTGAGCGACATCATGTGGCAGCCAGCCCTCAGCCCCCACGACGTCACAGCCGAGCGGATGGTGATCCTCGACGAGATCCTCATGCACTCCGACGAGCCAGCGGACCAAGCCGCAGAGCGATGGAATGCCGCGCTCTTTCCAGAGCACGGCCTCGGAAGGGACACGCTGGGAACGGCCGAAAGCGTCAAGGCCATTGCCGCTGGAGATGTGAGGAAGTTCTTCGAGCAGCACTACCGACCGGGGAACATCGTCGTGTCGGTGGCCGGTGATTGCGAGCACGAAGTGGTGGCCCGGTCCCTGGAGGACCGCTTCCGTGGCCCCTCAGGAGGTGGTGCGCCGACCCGCCGGCCGCCGACTGCAATGCCGGAGCCCCTCACGGCCCTCGAACGTGATACTGAGCAGGTCCATATGGTCTTGGGCTGCCGGGCGCCATCACGGCATGACGAGCGGAGGTGGGCCTTCGCCCTTTTGAACCATGTCCTGGGTGGTGGATTGTCCAGCCGGCTCTTCCGGGAGGTCCGGGAGGAGCGAGGCTTGGCCTACTCCATCTGGTCGGAGCGGGTCTCCTACGAAGAGACGGGTCTGCTCTGCGTCATGGCCGGCACGTCCGTGGAGCACTTCGACGAGGTGCTGCGGATCACCGAGGGGGCGGTGGAGCGGCTGGCCGACCACGGCGTCACCGACCGGGAGCTGCAGGTGGCGAAGAGCAACATCCGGGCCGACATGCTCCTGTCCGTGGAGGACTCCGGATCCCGCATGAGCTGGCTTGGATCGTCACTGCTCCTTCACGGAGAGGTGCGATCCATGGCGGATCTCCTGGCCCGATTCGAGGACGTAGGTCCGGCCGAGGTGCAGCAGAGCGCGGCCGAGCTGGCGGAGAGTCCCCGGACCCTCTCGGTGGTAGGACCCGTGGATCCCGCTTCCATCGACTATGGGATCCTGGGTCCTTGGGCCGGAAGGGCCGGCAGCGAGCGGACGAGCGTCTCCCGGTAGGGTTCTGTCGATGCTTCGGGTGGGGGTGATCGGTGCTGGGGGGCGGATGGGCCGTGAGGTGTGCCGTGCCGTCGACGCCGCTGGTGACCTGGTCTTGGGGGCGGCCGTCGACCCGCAGGCCGCCGGGGTGAGTGTACGGGACCTGGTTGCTCGTGGTTCGTCGGAGATGGTGGTGGCCAGCACACTCGATTCACTTCTCGAGGCCCGAGTGGAGGTCATCGTCGACTTCACGGTGGCCGACGCCGCCCGCCGGACCTTGCCGTGGTGCGCGGCCCACGGGATCCACGCCGTAGTGGGCACGACGGGATTGGTCGGAGAGGATCTGACGTCGCTCAAGCAGGACTTCGATGGAGTGCGAGCCAATGCGGTGGTGGCGTCGAACTTTGCCATCGGCGCGGTGCTGTTGATGCGTTTCTGCGAGATGGCAGCTCCGTTCATGGACGGGGTGGAGATCGTCGAGCTGCACCACGAGAACAAGCGCGACGCCCCTTCGGGAACGTCCCTACAGACCGCCCAACGGATTGCCGAGTCCCGGCGCCGATCGGGAGCGGGACCCTTCACGCCGGACCCCACGACCCAGCAGGTGCTGGCCGGCGCACGGGGTGCCGAAGGGTCAGATGGCATCCGAATCCATTCGGTGAGGCTGAAGGGGTTGGTGGCACACGAAGAGGTGTTGTTCGGGGCGCTGGGCCAGAGCCTCACCATCCGGCACGACTCCTACGATCGAACCTCGTTCATGCCCGGCGTGCTGATGGCGGTGCGCAAGGTGCCCGAGCGACCGGGCCTCACCGTGGGACTCGAACCATTCTTGGAGCTGTGACGCCCGTCGATCAGCACGCCGCCGAAGTCCGCGAGCGCATCCTCCAGGCTACCTACGACTGCGTGGCCCGCTGGGGCCTGTCGAAGACGACGGTCGAAGACGCCGCCCGCCAGGCCGGTCTCTCGAGGGCCACGATCTACCGTTATTTTCCCGGGGGCCGGTCCGAACTGGTGAATGCCGTCGTGGCGTGGGAGTACGCCCGGTTCTTCGGACGCCTGTACCAGGAGGTGCAGGCGTGTGATTCGCTCGAAGAGGTGATGGAGCGTGGGCTGGCCTTCGCCCATCGCTCCATTCGCGAGCACGAGGTGCTCCAGCGGATCCTTCAGACCGAGCCCGACATGCTCCTCCCAACCCTCACGGTGGAGAGCACCGGCACCCAGCAGCTTATTGCCGCGGTCCTCGTCCCCTATCTCATGCGTCACGAGCTGGCACCGGGAACCGACGTCGAGCTGGCAGCCGACTTCCTGGCGCGAATGGTCCTTTCCTACATCGCATCACCAGGGCGATGGGACCTCGAGGATCCCGACCAGGTAGCGCGCCTGGTCAGGGCCGAGCTGCTGGCGGGGATCGTGCCACCTGGATCGAGCTGACACCGGCTACTCGGGGAATTCGGGTCGGGCCAGTGCGAACACCCCACCCACCATGACGGCCAGGCCGAGAATCTCGATGGCCGGGGAGGCGCCTCGGGTGGCGATGTGCTCCCCGAACACGAAGATGCCGATGACGATGGCCACGACGGGCTGCACGACCGTCATCATTGGGAGGGAGAGGCGGAGGTGACCAGAGTGGAACGCCGACTGGGTGAGCAGTATGCCGGCGATCCCGCTCACCACGAGGCCGTAGGGGGCCCACGAGGTCAAGGCCGACACGGCCCCGTGAGTGATCTCCTGCCATGACATTGACGCCGCTGACGCCATGTAGCCGAAGGCGAAGCCTGCCGCTGCCGCCAGGAGCAGGCCTGAGACGCTCCGCGCCACCTTCCAGGCGATGAGGGCCAACGTCCCGGCGACCCCAACGACCACCACCGTCATGGTGACGAGAGCGACGGTCGATGCTTCGACGTGTCCTGGCACCGGGCGGGCAATCCATAGGAACAGACTGAGGCCGCCGGCCACGACGGCCGCCGAGAGCGTCTCTGAGCTCGATACCCGACGGTGCCCGAGCCAGGCTGACACCGGGAAGGCAAAGAGCAGGCTGGTGACGAGCAGCGGCTCCACCAAGGTTAACGGGCCCGCTCGTAGGGCCAGGAGCTGGAAGGCGAAGCCGGCGACGTCGACGACGTTGCCGAACAGCCACCGGGGATTGCGCACCAGCTCGACCACGAGCCCCAGGCGCATCGAGAGCTCGGGCGGCTGGGTCTCGGTTGCTTGGTGCTGGAGCACCGCGGCGACTCCGTAACAGGCGGCGCTCAGGAGGGCCAGGACGACGACGAGCATGGGGAGCTCCGGCTCGTCACCGAGCTCAGGGGATGGCCAGAAGTTCGCCGTGGAGGAGGGCGAAGAAGCCTGTCGGCGCTGCGGCCCACCGCCGCCAGGCTTCGGCGATGGCTACCAGGTCGGCATCGCCGCACAGACCGTAGCGGCGGGCCTGGGCGCCGAAGGAGCTGTACAACGTGCGATCGGCCCAGAGCTCGCCCCACCACCTCCGCTGGTCTGGCTCGACAAACGTCCACGTGGACGTCGTGGTCGTCACCGTGCCGAACCCGGCGTCCCGAGCCCAGCCGCGGAGATGGCGGCCGGCACAGGCGTCGGCGCCGTTGCGTTCGGTGACGGCCAGGTACAACTCCAACCATCGGTCGAGCATCGGGTCTGAAGGCGCCCAGACGAACGACCCGAAGTCGGCGTCGCGGACAGCCAGCGTGCCACCGCAACGAAGTACCCGGCGCATCTCCACCAGAGCGTCCACCGGCCGAGACAGGTGTTGGAGCACCTGGTGTGCGTGGACGACGTCGAAGCTGTGGGTGGCCACGGGAAGTTGGTACACGCTGGCGCAGATGAGGGCCACGTTCGTGGCTCCCAGACGGTCGGCTGACGCCCGGGCCCGGTCGAGCACCTCGAAGGCGGTGTCGACACCCACCACCGCGGCGGGCGCGGTGCGGCCGGCCAGTTCGGCGGTCACGGTCCCTGGCCCGCAGCCGACGTCGAGGAGAGACATCCCAGGTTTGAGCGATTCAACGAGGTAGGCAGCGGAATTGGCCACAGTGCGCCAGGTATGGCTGCGGAGGACCGACTCGTGGTGCCCATGGGTGTAGACGTCGGCCATCGCTCCATGATGCCAGGCGCACGCCGACGTCATTGACAATGAGACATCATTCGCCGTACTGTTTCATCCATGTCTTCTCGGGTGCTGGCCGCTGGGCGAGTCCAGCCCGTAGGACCAGCCGAGCGATTGGTCCCGACCCAGCGTGCCGGACACCCCGGCACATTGCCGGACACGCACGCCCCCACAGGTGTCGTGCGCTACCTGGGGACCGACGACCGCACGTCTGCTCGCGTGCGGGTCGTGGACGCCGCGCTCCGCTGCATCGCCGAGCAGGGCACCCGCAAGACGACCGTCGACGATCTGGCGCGTACCGCCGGGCTGTCCCGGGCGACGGTCTACCGGGCGTTCCCCGGGGGCCGTGACGCCGTGCTCGAGGCCGTGGTCGAGACCGAGGTGGCACGGTTCTTCTCCGGACTCGCCGTCGTGATGGGTGAAGCCGCCGACCTCGAGGACGTGCTGGTGGCCGGGATGGTCGAGGCAGCTCGGCGGCTCTCGTCCCATGCCGCTCTGGCCTACCTGCTCGCCGAAGAGCCCGAGGTCATCCTTCCGC
Source organism: Actinomycetes bacterium (assembly GCA_021791635.1). GTDB lineage: Bacteria > Actinomycetota > Acidimicrobiia > Acidimicrobiales > RAAP-2 > JAJYWF01. Next base: position 30,358 of record JAJYWF010000001.1, on the reverse strand, counting down.
ATTTGGCGTTCGCCGAGATGGACCAGCTCCTGCTCGCGGCGAGTGCGTTCACCGCACCGTTCTTCGGGCGTTGGCTGGAGCCCGATCAGGCGGCGCGGGCGGCCGAGTGGGCTGTGCGCATCGTGGTCTCCTACCTCTCAGCCCCCACTCCAGGGACCGACCTGACGTCACCGAGCGATACGCGACGGTTGGTGCGCACGTTCGTCATGCCGGGTATCCAGGCGCTGCGGAACGCTGCTCCAGGGGTGGTCTCACCTCGTTCGCTCCGTGCTGCGCCGCGGCCCCGTCCGAATGGCTCCGGCCCACACCAGGTGGCCACCGCCGAGAGGCGGGCGGCACGGGCGCCGTCCCACTCCGGTTCGACAACCACCGGCGGACCAGACGGACCGGCACGAAATCCACGACAACCTCAGCAGTCAGCGAAGGCAAGACCAGTACGACAAGGGGAGAGCAGATGACCGATGTAGAGACCGCCCACACGGACGGCGCGAGCCACGGAATGCGCAGCAACGCCGAGCTCATCGGACGCGAGGACATCAACGACGTCGCCGCCGTCCTGGCAGTGGTGGGTCGCCAGGAGACCGACGGTCGCCACCTCGTAACCGACCAGTGCCCGGCCGAGTTCACGTGGGACTACGAGAAGGGCGCTCGGGCCAAGCTCGACAAGCTCTACGAAAAGGCCAAGAAGGCCCAGTGGAACGGTCAGACCGATCTGCCCTGGGACACCGAAGTGGACCAGGAGAAGGTGGTGTTGGCCAACGCCGAGGCCAACAACGACGCGCTCCGCTGGTCCGACACCGACGTTGCCGGGACCGTGCTCGAGAAGTGGGACGAAAAGGACTGGCTCCGCTTCGGCATCGAGAACCAGAACTGGCTTCTGTCCCAGTTCATGCACGGGGAGCAGGGAGCACTCCTGTGCACGGCCAAGATCGTCGAGACCGTGCCGTGGATCGACGCCAAGTACTACGCCGCGACCCAGGTGATGGACGAGGCGCGCCACGTGGAGGTGTTCTCCAAGTACCTCGACGAGAAGCTCTCCGGTCACTACCCCTTGAACGGCCACCTGGGCCTGCTGCTCGACGACATCCTGGCCGACTCCCGATGGGACATGACCTACCTGGGGATGCAGATCATGGTGGAGGGTCTGGCCCTGGCTGCGTTCGGATTCATCCACGCGATGACGACCGAACCGCTGCTCAAACAGCTCCTGCGCTACGTGATGGCCGATGAGGCCCGCCACGTGGCCTTCGGTGTTCTGAGCCTACAGGAGCTTTACCAGGAGCTTTCGGCTTCCGAGCTTCGTGAGCGCCAGGAGTTCGCGTTCGAGGCCGCCATCCGGATGAAGGACAGGATGCTCATGCAGGAGATGTGGGAGCGCCTGGAGGTGCCTCCGGGCGACGTCTTGAAGATCGTCTCGCAGGCACCCGAGCGGGACGACTTCCAGATACTGCTCTTCTCGAAGATCGTCCCGAACTTGAAGAAGCTGGGTCTCCTGGACGCCGCCGACGGGTGGCTGCGTGGGAAGTTCACCGAGATGGGGGCCATTGCCTTCGAGCACCTCTCGGACTCCACCGAAGACGCCGATGCCTTCGCCGACGGATCTCCCGTCGAGCGCCAGGTGGCGTGACCTGAACCTCCAGCCAACCGGATCGAAGGTCGTGGCTGGTAGCGTACGGTGTCGATGACCCGACGTGAACAGCCGCCACGGTTCGGCACCTTGGTGACGGCCATGGTCACCCCGTTCGACGCCGGAGGCGAGCTGGACCTTGATGGCGCGGCGACCCTGGCGCGCTGGCTGGTGGAGCACGGCACCGAAGGGATCGTGGTGACCGGTTCGACCGGCGAGGGATCGGTGCTCTCCGACGCCGAGAAGCGGGATCTGTGGAGGGCGGTAGCCGAGGCGGTCACGGTGCCGGTCATCGCCGGTGCCGGTACGAACGACACCCGCCACTCGATCGACCTGGCGGCCACGGCTGCCGATGTCGGCGTCGATGCGCTCTTGCTGGTCACCCCCTACTACAGCAGGCCCTCACAGTCGGGCATCTACGAGCATTTCGCAGCGGTCGCCGGGTCGACCGGCCTCCCGGTCATGCTGTACAACATCCCCGTCCGGACTGGTCGCCTGATCTCCCGCCCGACGATCGTGCGCCTGGCGACGGAGGTGCCGAACATCGTGGCCGTGAAGGACTCCACCGGCGACGCTGCAGGTGCTGCTCGCCTCATGGCCGAAGCGCCGGGAGCCCTGCAGGTCTACTGCGGCGACGACGCTCTGACTCTTCCTTTCCTGTCGGTCGGTGCCGTGGGGCTGGTCAGCGTGGCATCCCACTGGGCGGGCCGGGAGATTCGGGAGATGATCACCGCCTTCGAGTCCGGTGACGTCACCGGTGCCGCCCACTTGAACGCCCGGCTCGTGGAGTCTTACGGGTTCGAGTCCTGCGACGACTTCCCCAATCCGCTGCCGGCCAAGGCGGCATGCCGGATTCAAGGGCTTGCTGTGGGCCAGTGCCGGCTTCCCCTTGGGGCGTCTCCGCCCGAGCTCGAAGGCGAGGCGCGACGGGTGATCGCACGTCTGGCGGTGCCGGCCCTGCACGGTGGTGGCGGTGGCTGAGGGCGCCAAGCGCCGTAAACCGAAGGCTGTCCGGGGTGATCGGCCCCGGGCCGAAGATTCGGATCCGCAAGACTCTGACGGTGTCGGTTCGACCGGCGGGCCAAGTCCCCGGTCGAAGGAGGGACCCCGATCACCGGCAAGACCCCGGTCGAAGGAGGGACCCCGATCACCGGTCCGGATCGTCTTCCTCGGGGGGCTCGGTGAGATCGGCCGGAACTGCGCCTGCGTCGAAGTAGACGGAAAAATTCTGGTGCTCGACTGCGGCATCATGTTCCCGGATCCCGACATGCCCGGAGTGGACCTGGTACTGCCGGATTTCTCCTACCTGAAGGAGAACGCCGACCGAGTCGTGGCCGTGGTGCTCACTCACGGTCACGAGGACCACACCGGGGGCCTGGCCTTCCTGCTACGGGACCTCGAGGTACCGATCTACGGGTCCGCGCTGTCGTTGGGACTCGCTCGGAACCGGATCGACGAAGCCGGCCTGAGCGGTCGGGCCGAGTACGTGGTCGTGGCCGACAACGAGCGACGGAGGATCGGGCCGTGCGACGTGGAGTTCATCCCCGTGACCCACTCCGTCCCCAGCGCTTTCGCGCTGGCCTTCCACACGCCCCAGGGGGTGATCCTGCACTCGGGGGACTTCAAGCTCGACCTGGAGCCCGTCGACGGCCGGCGTACCGACCTGGCCCGTATCGGCGCCCTGGCATCCGAGCACGGCATTCGCCTCCTCCTCGGGGACTCCACCAATGCCGAAGAACCCGGTTTCACCCCTTCGGAGAGCACGGTCGGAACCACCATGCGTCGGGTCTTCCTCGAGTCCTCCGGTCGTCGGATCGTCGTGGCGTGCTTTGCCAGCCACATCCACCGTGTGCAGCAGGTGGTCGACGCCGCGATCCACAGTGGGCGCAAAGTGGCCACCCTCGGCCGGTCGATGGGGAAGAACGTGGAGCTGGCGAAGCGCCTGGGCGTGCTCAACGTCCCCGATGGTGTCTTGGTCGACATCGACGACATCGACTCGCTTCCCGATGGGCAGATCTGCGTGATCTCGACCGGCTCGCAGGGAGAGCCGATGTCGGCGCTGTCGCTCATGGCCACTGGGAACAACAAGCGTCTTCAGATCGAACAGGGCGACGTCGTGGTGATCAGCGCCCATCCGATCCCCGGCAACGAGTGGTCCGTCGGCAGGGTCATCGACGAGCTGCACCGACGGGGGGCCGAAGTGATCCACTCGGGCTCCGAGAAGGTCCACGTCAGCGGTCACGCCCGGCAAGGGGAGCTTCGCACGCTTCTCTCTGTCGCCCGACCGGAGTCGTTCATCCCGGTCCACGGAGAGTACCGGCACATGGTGCACCACGCGTCCCTGGCCCGCAGCATGGGTGTGCCTGCCGACTCTGTGCTGCTGTGTGAGGACGGTGACGCCGTTCGTCTGGACGAACGTGGTCTCCACCGTGACGGTTCGGTACCGGGTGGGTACCTCTACGTGGACGGCACCGTTGGAGATGTGGGGCACGGGGTCCTTCGTGACCGCAAGGCTCTGGCCGAGGAGGGGGTGGTGATGGTCGTGGTGACCGTGGACCTCCACAAGGGCACCCTCAGCGGGAGCCCGCAGATCGCCACGAAGGGCTGGGTCCACGCCCCGGAGGCGGAAGCCCTCCTCGACGAGGCCGGGAAGGTCGTGGCCCATGCCGTGGAAGCAGCCATGGCCGACGGAGCGCGTGACTCCGAGGTGCTCTGCCGGCACGCCCGCAAGGCACTGGGGAAGCTGGTGGGGGATCGCACCCATCGGCGCCCGATGATCGTGCCGATCGTGATGGTGGTCTGAGCAACTCCGGCCAGCGGGGCCGGCACGTCCACCGTTGCGTGGACACCGAGCGGTATCCTGGCTGTGTTGTGGTGACGACCCAGAGCCGACCGCCGGCAAAGCGCTCCGCGACTCGGTCGAGCTCGACGTCCGGGAAAAGGCGAGCCTCGGTGCCCAAGGGGAGGGGCTCCGCGCCTGGTGATCGCCGTCGTCGCGGCCCTGCGGGTAGGGGTTCGGAGGGTCGCAGTATCTTCGCCGACCTGAAGACGGACCTCTGGGCGATCGCTCTGCTCGCGCTCGGCATCCTTCTGGCACTGGCGACGTACGGGGCAGGCGCCGGGTCCGTGGGCCGGGGGATCGACCTGGGGCTCGGGGCGGTGGTCGGCTGGACCCGGTTCGCCCTGCCGCCGGTGCTGATCGCAGGTGGTGCGGTCGTGGTAGCCGGGCGCCGGCGATTGGACCCGACCCGGGCTGCAGTGGGAGCGGGCGTGGGCATCGTCGCCGTGAGCGGTCTGGCCGAGTTGGCCGGCGGTTCCCCCGGGATCGGGGCGTCACTCGCCCGGCTTCGAGCGGCCGGTGGTTGGATCGGAGCTGGCGTCGGGAGGCCTTTGGAGGTGGGCCTGGGCACCGCCGGGGCGGTGGTGGTCCTTCTCGCCCTGGTGGCCGTCGGTGTGGTCTTGTGCACCGGCGTTCCCCTGGTCGAGCTCGGCCGGCGCCTCGCCGGAGCATTCCGAGCCGTGGGACGCGTCTTGGCCCGCTGGCGGTCGGGCGCCGCGGAGCGTCGGGCTGCCGGAGCGGGAACGCTCCACCAGCATGACGTCGTCGGCGACGCGGAACCGGGCCGGGTCCCCTGGGCGAGCGATGTCGACGAAGAATTGGAACCGGCCACCGTTCCAGACGACGGTGGGCCACCTCTTGACGTGGTCCTCCCCGCAGCGGACGTGGCTATGCCCCCGGCCCCCGTACCGGATCCGCGGCCGGCTCGCCGGGGTCCAGGAGACTGGGAGTTGCCGCCGGCTGACCTCCTGAGCCGGTCTGCTCACGAGCGTCCCGACGATAGGCTCATCGACGCGGCCGGCGCCGATCTGGTGGCCGCCTTGGCCGCTCACGGGGTCGAGACGCGGCTCGTGGGACGCACGGTGGGACCCACGGTGACCCGATTCGAGCTGGAGCTGGGTCCGGGGGTGAAAGTCGCTCGGGTCACGAGCCTCTCGAAGGACATGGCCTATGCCATGGCCACGTCCGACGTACGGATCCTCGCTCCCATCCCCGGCAAGTCGGCCATCGGAGTCGAAGTCCCCAACCGCCGGCGTCAGCTGGTCTCGCTCGGGGACATCTTGGGGTCGCCCGAAGCCGCGCAAGCCCAGCATCCGCTGGAAGTCGCACTGGGCCGAGATATCGCCGGCACCCCGGTGATGGCGAACTTGGCCGAGATGCCGCACGTCCTGATCTCCGGGGCCACCGGAGCCGGGAAGTCCTCCTGCATCAACTCGCTTCTGACGTCGATCCTCATGCGCTCCACCCCAGAGCAAGTCCAACTGATCCTCATCGATCCCAAGCGGGTCGAGCTCGGCCAGTACAACGGGCTGCCTCATCTCCTATCCCAGGTGGTCGTCGATCCCAAGAAGGCAGCGAATGCCCTGGCGTGGGCCGTCAAGGAGATGGAACGTCGCTACGACCTGCTGGCTCGCTACGGAGCGAGGGACATCACCGGGTACAACGAGGCGTTCGATCACGGAGCTCTCACCAGGGTCTCCACAGGGTCTATGCCGGTCGCCGCACCGGCGCCCACTTCCGTGGCCACAGCCCTGCCCTCCCTCGACCGAGCACCGAGCCCGACGACCGAGATCGACGACCCCACCGGCACCCACGACGCCGCCAGCACCCACGACCCCGCCAGCACCCACGACCCCGCCAGCACCCACGACCCCGCCAGCACCCACGACCCGGGCACCCACGACCCCGCCGGCCCCTCTGGGGGGGGAGAAGCGGATAGCGAGGCCGAGCGGCTGCCGTTCATCCTCGTCGTCGTCGACGAACTGAACGACCTCATGATGGTCGCCGCCCGGGACGTGGAGGACTCGGTGTGCCGCATTGCCCAGATGGCCCGTGCCGTGGGCATCCACCTGGTCCTCGCCACCCAGCGGCCGTCGGTCGACGTCATCACCGGGGTCATCAAGGCGAACGTGCCCAGCCGGCTGGCCTTCTCGGTGTCGTCGCTGGCCGACAGCAGGGTGATCCTGGACCAGCCCGGTGCCGAGCGGCTCGTAGGGAAGGGTGACATGCTCCTGCTCACCGCGTCCTCCAGCAACCCTGTCCGGCTCCAAGGACCGTGGGTGTCCGAGTCCGAGGTACGGGCCGTCGTCGGGCACTGGCGTCGGCAGGGGCGCACCACCGAGCCGGTGACGTCCATCGGCGAGGACGCCGAGCGGCCCGGTACCTCGGGTGACGAGCTCGACGGAGACGACCTGCTGGCCGACGCCCTTGAGCTGGTGGTTCGTAACCAACTCGGGTCCACGTCGATGCTCCAGCGCAAGCTTCGGGTAGGATTCGCCCGGGCCGGTCGCCTCATGGACTTGCTGGAACGGCAGGGAGTGGTGGGGCCCTCGGAGGGGTCCAAGGCCCGGGCGGTCCTCATGACGCCTGAAGAGCTCGACTCCCGCCCGCGCTGACGGGCGGGCGACACACAAGCACACACCCCATCGATGACACGTCCGTCGCGGTTCGCACGCCTGCTCCAGAGGTCTCGGGGACCCCGGTCACGGCACCCGGCCCTCGCCGGGAGCACCCGGGACCTACGCATGGCTCACGCCCGGCGCCGCCGATTGCAGAGGAGGCGGGCGCTGGTCGCCGGCGCGGCCCTGGTCGTCGTGGGGGCGGTGGTGGCGTTGCCCACGTTCGGGGTGCTCCAGCTCACCCGGACGCCGCCACCGGTGCCCCTGGCCTCGATCCGTCCGGACCCGACGCCCTCGGTGGCCGTACCGCCGGTGCCGCAGAACCTCCCGTGGCCGGCGAGCGGGGAGGCGGCCGTGTCCGTTCCCCTGGTCGGGTTCAGTGCCCAGTCCGGTCCCGAGCAACCGGTGCCGGTGGCCAGCATGACGAAGGTGATGACGGCGTACGTCGTGCTCCACGACCACCCGCTGCCGGGGAACGAGAACGGTCCGAGCATCACCATCACCGCCGCGGATGCCGCCAACTACTCCACAGACATCGTGACCGACCAGTCGAGCGTCCTGGTGACCACCGGCGAGGTGCTGTCGGAGCGCCAGATGCTGGACGCCATGCTCGTCCACTCGGCCAACAACCTGGCCTACGCGTTGGCCTGCTGGGATGCCGGCACACTCGGGAGCTTCGTGGCCAAGATGAATGCCACGGCGGCGTCGCTCGGGATGTCCCAGACCCACTTCGCCGATGCCAGCGGGTACACACCCCAGTCGGTGTCGACCGCCGCCGACCTCTTGAAGGTCACCGCGCTGGCGATGGACATACCGGTGTTCGCCGAAGCAGTGAGCATGCCCGACTACACACTTCCGGTGGCCGGAATGGTCGCCACGTACACGCCGTTACTGGCCGGTGGGACACAGGGCGTCGCCGGAGTCGTGGGTGTGAAGTCGGGGTACACGACAGCGGCCGGCGGCGGCGACATCCTGGCCTTCCGGAGCACAGTGGACGGGGAGCCAGTCGAAGCCCTGGCCGCCGTGACTTCTCAACAAGGCCCCAGCGTCCTCCTGCGGTGCGGCCAGATCGACCTCGGGCTGGCACAGGCCGCCCTGGCCGAGGTCCAGCCGGTCCAAGCGTTGCTCCGGGACCGTCAGGTGGCGACCATCTCCGCAGAAGGCTCGAGCTCTCCGGTGGTCACGACGGCACCGGCGACGCTGCTGGCGATGCCCGGTCAGACGGTCACCGAGTCGCTGGTGGTCGACCACCATCCACGGGCCGGGGCCCGGGCCGGGACGCCGGTGGGGATGGTCCTGTGCACCCTGGGCCAGCAGCAAGTGGCGGTCCAGGTGCGCTCGGTGCGACGCCTCCGGGCCCCGCCACCGACGCACGGCCTATTCTGAGGAACAGTGCGTGCCCGGGCCCCCGCTTCCGCTGCCAACCTCGGCCCGGGTTTCGACGCTCTCGCCGTCGCCGTCGACCGATATGTCGAAGTAGAGGTGGAGCCGGCGTCCCGGCTCATCGTGCGCAGTGAGGGCGAAGGGGCCGGGATGTCCGACGATGCCGGCCATCTGGCCGCTCGGGTGGCCATCGACGTCGTCGGGCACGATCGGATCTCCATCAGTGTCCGGTCCCAGATCCCGGTGGCCCGGGGACTGGGGTCTTCGGCGGCCCTGGCCGCTGCCGCTGCCGCCGCCGCCGGGGCGCGAGATCCACTGGCCGTTGCTGCCCACGTCGACGGCCATCCCGAGAACGCCGCCGCCAGCGTCGTCGGCGGGCTCGTGGTGGCCGGGATGGTCCGGGGTGCGGTACGGGTGGCCAAGGTGCCGATGGACCCGGCGCTGGTCCTGGTGGCCGTGGTGCCCGACCGTTCACTGCCGACCGCCAAAGCCCGTCAGGTCCTTCCTCCCCAGGTGAGCAGGGAAGACGCGGCGTTCAACTTGGGACGGATGGGGATGCTGCTGGCCGGTCTGGCCGACCACCGGGTCCTGGTGAGGGAGGCAGCCGAGGATCGGCTCCATCAGGACTACCGGGCTCCGCTGTTCCCCGAGGCTCCGATGATCCTTTCGGGGCTCCTGGACGGCGGTGCCCTGGCCGTGTGCTGGTCCGGGGCCGGCCCGACGTTGCTCGGCATCTGCACCTCGACACACGCGCCGGCCGTGCGCCGGGCCGGTCAGGGTGCGCTCGGCGACGCCGGCGTACCGGGTCGGGTCCTGGTGCTGAAGCCCGATCGGATCGGCCTGGTCACCGGCGAAGAAGCACGCCTCGAGGCCGTGGACGTCGGGCCGGACACGCTCGAAGCTGCCGGTGGGAGCGGTCGGGAGCCGCCCGGCACCAAGTCCGGCGTCGGACGCCGGGTGTTCGACTTCGACGCCGGCAGTTGAACGGCCTGTCGTCGCCGAGCCATCCCCGGTACGGGCGTAGAATGCCGGGGTGACCCGGAAGTTCGTCATTCGCACCTTCGGGTGCCAGATGAACGAGCACGACTCCGAGCGCCTGGCTGCCCTCCTGGTTGCCGACGGCCTTGAGCCTGCCGAGGAGCTCGGGGAAGCCGACGTCGTGGTCCTGAACACCTGCTGCATCCGCGAGAACGCCGACAACAGGCTCTACGGTCACCTCGGGCATCTGAAGTCGTTGCGTGAGGCCAAGCCGGGCCTCCAGATCGCCGTCGGTGGCTGCCTGGCCCAGAAGGATCGTGACCTCATCCGGCAGCGGGCCGGGCACGTCGACGTGGTGTTCGGGACCCACAACCTGGATCGGGCGCCCACCCTGCTGCGCCAAGCCGCAATCGAAGGACCGGTGGTCGAGATCGTCGACGCCGGGTCGGCCGCGCCGGTGGGTGTGGACCCGGTGGCGGCGGCGAACGACCCGCTCCCCGGACCGTCGGCGGCGTTGACGCCACCCACCCGGAGCGGGCTCCCCCACGCGGCCTGGGTGACGATCCAGACCGGGTGCGACAACTCGTGCGCGTTCTGCATCGTGCCCTCGGTCCGAGGTCCCGAGCACAGCCGGGGAATGGACGACATCGTCGACGAGGTCAGCCAGCTGGCCCGACGTGGCGTCGTGGAGGTCACGCTCTTGGGCCAGAACGTGAACTCCTATGGCCGGGACATCACCCGCCGCAAGCCCTTGTTCGCCGAGCTCCTTTGGAGGGTGGGACAGGTCGAGGGCATCCGGAGGGTGCGTTTCACCAGTCCCCATCCGAAGGACTTGCGTCCCGAGACGATCGCGGCCATGGCCGACGTCGAGGCCGTATGCCCCCAGTTGCACCTTCCCCTCCAGTCGGGCAGCGACCGGGTCCTGGCCGCCATGCGACGGGGCTACACGGGTCGGCGCTACCTCGAACGGCTCGGCGCGGCCAGGGAGGCGATTCCCGATCTGGCCGTGACCACCGACATCATCGTGGGGTTCCCCGGGGAGACGGAAGGTGACTTCACCGACACCCTCGGCGTCGCCGCCGAAGCCGGCTACGACAGCGCCTACACGTTCATCTTCTCGCCCCGCCCGGGAACCCGGGCGGCAGTCTTGGCCGAGGAGCAGGCGGTGGATCCCGAGGTCGTGGCCGAGCGCTTCGAGCGGCTCCGGGTGGTGGTGGAGCGCTCGGCGCTGGCCCGGCACCGCCAGCGTGTGGGACGCGTGGAAGAGGTACTGGTGGAGGGGCCGAGCCGTCGCGATCCGTCGATGGCGACCGGGCGGACCGGTCAGGGCAAGCTGGTGCACTTCGCCCCGGCCGCTCCGGGCGAAGGCGGGGATGGCGGGGAACGTAGGCGAGGCGGAGACACCACGGCTCCCGGCGGGCTGCCGGTGGGATCGTTCGCCGACGTCCGGGTGACCGGTGCCGCGCCCCACCATCTCGTCGGGACCCTCCTCCAGGTCACCTCCCGACCACGCTTTCGAACGAGGATCCCGGTGACGGCGGGCTGACGGTGGCCCACGCGTCCGGGCCGGTGGCTCTCGTCGGGACCACGGCGTCGGGGAAGTCCGAGGTGGCGATGTCCGTGGCCGTGGCTCGCTCCGACGTGGAGATCGTCTCGGTCGATTCGATGTGTGTGTACCGCTCCATGGACCTGGCCACGGCCAAGCCCACCCCGGCGGCCCGGGCGGCGGTGACCCACCACCTGATCGACGTGGCCGACCCCTCCCAGGAGTTCACCGTCTCGGAGTACCAGCGCCTGGCCCGGGCTGCACTGGCCGGGATCGAAGCTCGCGGGCACCGGTCCCTCCTGGTGGGTGGGACCGGCCTCTACCTCCGGGCCGTGACCGACGGTCTGGATCTTCCCGGCCGGTGGCCCGAGGTCGCCCGTGCCCTGGAGGCGGACGCCGACCGGCCCGGCGGGCTGGACTCGTTGTACCGGCGCCTGGTGGCCGTCGATCCCGTGGCTGCTTCCCGGATCGAGCCCGGGAACCGACGTCGGGTGGTGCGTGCCCTCGAAGTGACGATTGGATCGGGCCGGCTGTTCTCTTCCTTCGGTCCCGGTATGGACGTGTACCAGCCGACCCGAATTCGAATGATCGGGATCCCCTTCGTAGCCGAAGTGGTGGACCCGAGGATCGAAGCTCGGGTGCACGACTGGCTGGACCGAGGGTTGGTGGACGAGGTCCGGAACCTGGCCGCCCGGCCGGGGGGGCTCTCCCGCACCGCACGTCAGGCCCTGGGCTACCGGGAGATCTTGGCCCATCTCGAACAAGGGGCGAGCCTGGACGAGTGCGTGGACCAGATCGTCCGAAGGACCCGGTCCCTCGCCCGCCGGCAGTGGGCGTGGTTCCGCCGGGATCCTCGCATCGAGTGGGTCGAGGAAGGAGAAGACCCCCGTCTTCGCCTGGCCGCGGCCCTCGATCTGACGGGACCGGTGGCCAGAGAGAGTGGTGCCGAAGTGCTCGGGAGCGCGCTCGGGGGCGCGAGACTACAGGGGTGATCTCCTCGGCCGCACAGGAGCTGGCGCTGACCAAGCACGAGGGTGCGGGCAACGACTTCCTCGTCTTGGTCGACGTGGACCGGAGCTGGGACGTCGACGCCACCATGGTGCAGGCGCTCTGCCACCGGCACCGTGGGGTGGGGGCCGACGGGTTCATCAGAGTGGGAGGCCGCCACGCCGGCGCCGAGGTGTCGATGGAACTGTGGAACGCCGACGGGAGCGTGGCCGAGATGAGCGGGAACGGCATCCGGTGCCTGGTCCAGGCGGCCGTGGACGCCGGACTGGCCTCCCCTCCCGACGTCGTGGTTTCCACCGCGGCAGGGGTGCGCCATGTCACCTACCAGCCCGCGGCGACTGGTGGAGGGGAAGGCTCCGCGGGCCCTTCTCCGACCGGGTGGGCCAGCGTGGACATGGGCACCGTGCGCCTCGGTGCAGAGCGGCAGGAGCCGGGTCCGGGCCGGCGGGCCCGTGAAGTGGATGCCGGGAACCCCCACGTGGTGTTGTACGGAACCGAGCACCCGGACCGTCTGGCGGTGTCCGAGATCGGCGCCCGCATCGACACCGGGACGCCCGGGGGGACGAACGTGGAGTTCGTGGCTCCTGGACCCGCGGCCGGCGAGCTGGTGTTGCGGGTGTGGGAGCGCGGGGTGGGAGAGACGTTGGCCTGTGGCACCGGGAGCGCCGCCGCCGCCGCCGCCGCACGGAGCTGGGGACTCGTCGGCGACGTGGTCCCCGTGCACAACCCCGGCGGAACGCTCGAGGTCCGCTTCGAGTCGGACCGGGTGACCTTGGCCGGCCCGGTACGCCGGGTGGCCCGGGTCCTGGTCGACGCAGCGTGGCTGGACCGGGCCGGGGCCCGTTGAGCGTGCCTCACACCGGCACCCTCATCGACCGGCGCTTCCGGGAGCGGATCGTGCTGGTGGGTGTCGTGCTCCCCGGGGTGGACCCGGCCTCGGTCGAAGCGAACATGGACGAGCTGGCCAAGCTGGTGGACACCGCCGGCGCCGACGTCGTCGCCCGCCAGGTGCAGCGTCGTGACCGCCCCGACCCGGCCACCTACATCGGGCGGGGCAAGGCCGACGCGCTGGCCACTCTCGCCGAAGCGGTCGATGCCGACACGGTCGTGTTCGACGACGAGCTGACGCCGGCCCAGCAGCGCAACCTCGAGACCATCTTGGGGCGTACGGCCATCGGGCGGACGGCGGTGATCCTCGACATCTTCGCCCAGAACGCCCGGAGCCCCGAGGGGAAGGCCCAGGTGGAGCTGGCGCTGCTCCGATACCGGCTTCCCCGCCTTCGAGGCCGGGGCACCGGGCTCAGCCAGCAGGCCGGGGGGATCGGGACCCGGGGGCCGGGGGAGACCCAGCTCGAGGTGGACCGGCGGCGCCTCGTCCGGCGGATGCAGCGGCTCGAGGCCGACCTGAGGGGCGTGGACCGGACCCGACAGGTCCAGCGGCGATGGAGGGGGAGGGGGCGGCACCGCCAGCTCGCCCTGGTGGGGTACACCAACGCCGGCAAGTCCACGTTGCTGAACCGCCTGACCGGGTCGGGGGTGCCGGTGGCCGATCGGCTGTTCGTCAGCCTGGATCCCCGCACCCGCCAGATGCCGATGCCGGGGGGAGAGACGGTGCTGGTCACCGACACCGTCGGGTTCGTGCGCAAGCTTCCCCACGAGCTGGTCGAGGCTTTCCGCTCCACCCTCGAGACGGTGTGCCAGGCCGACTTGCTGGTGCACGTGGTCGACGGCGCGGCCAGCGACCCGCAAGCGCAGATCGACGCCGTGCGGGTGGTGTTGGAGGAGATCGGTGCCGGGGGGATCCCCGAGCTCTTGGTGGTGAACAAGGCCGACAGAGGGGACGCCCCGACTCGCTTCGCCGGCGATACCGCCGACGCCCCGCGAATCTCGGCGAAGACCGGCGAGGGCATCGACGTCCTACTGCGCTGCGTCGCCGACCGGCTGCGGGTGGCGGACCGGGTGATCGAGCTCGAGATCCCGTGGTCCCGGGGCGACGTGCTGGCCGCGGTGCACCGGGAGGGAGAGGTTCTGAGCCAGGACCCCGGTCCCGAAGCGGCACGGGTCCACGTGGTGCTCGACGACGCCGGGCGGGCTCGCTTCCGCAGGTTCGCGGTGGTGCCGGCGTGACCGGCACCGGTGTGACAGGGGGCCCGTTCCGGTTGCCTCCGTACCCCTACGACAGGTTGAACGGGCTTCGTGCCCTGGCCGACTCGTTGCCCGGCGGCGTCGTGGACTGCTCGGTGGGGACGCCGTGCGACGCTCCACCTCCGGCGTCGGTGAGAGCGTTGGCTGTGTCGGGCACCGAGCGCGGGTACCCGACCTCCGCCGGCAGCCCGGCCTTCCGGCGAAGCGCCGCCGACTGGATCCGGCGCCGCTTCGAGGTCACGGTCGACGCCGGAGCGATCGCCGCCTGTGTGGGGACCAAGGAGCTGGTGGCGTCCTCGGCCCAGTACCTGCACCGGCGGAGCCCTGATCGGGACACGGTGCTGTACCCGGCAGTGTCCTACCCGACCTACGCCATGAGCGCCCAGCTGGCCGGGTGTCGTGCGGTCGCCGTCCCGCCGGCGTGGTCCGACGGGCGTGGGATGGACCTGGCGGCGATCGAGCCCGCGGACGCTGCTCGGGCGCTGGTCTTGTGGGCGAACTCACCGGGGAACCCCACCGGTGGGCTGTGTGACTTGGACGAGCTGGCCCGATGGGGTCGCCAGCACGGCGTCCCGGTGTTCTCCGACGAGTGCTACACCGAGTTCACGTGGGACGGGTATCCCCGCTCGATCATCCAATCCGGCATCGACGGAGTGGTGGCCGTGCACTCCTTGTCGAAGCGATCGAACCTGGCCGGAGTGAGGGCCGGCTTCTACGTCGGGGACCCCGACGTGGTCGAGTACCTGCGCGGTGTCCGCCAGCACGCCGGGCTCATGGTCCCAGGCCCAGTGCAGGCTGCGGCCGCGGTGGCCCTCTCCGACGACGCCCACGTCGAAGCGCAGCGGCAGCGTTACCTCGAGCGCCTCGGCTTCCTGGCGTCCCAGTTCGAGGCTGCAGGCTGCCCGGTGGAGCTGCCGCAGGGAGGGTTCTACCTGTGGATGGCGGTGCCGGCGACGTGGCCTGACGGCTGGGCACTGGCCGAGGACCTGGCCCGGGTGGCCGGTCTCCTGGTCAGCCCGGGCGAGCTCTACGGGGAGGCCGGTCGGGGCCACGTGCGGATCGCCACCGTCCAGCCGATGGTCCGGCTCAGGCTGGCCGTCGAACGACTGGCGGCCGCCGGCTGGACGTGAGCACGCCCTGATCTCCGATCCGGTCTGGCTACAGTCTGAGCGTGAGCACCCCCACACCCCCACACCATCCGCCATCCCTTCGGCCGGCGTCGGACGCCGCCGGGCCCGGTGCCGAGCTGGCGCCGGCCGTGGAGGAGCTCTGGGAGCAGGTGGCTGGCGGCGGGCCGCCGTCGGGGACCGGGGCGGAGGCGGTCACCGAGGCGATCGACCTGCTCGATCGGGGCGTCCTCCGGGTGGCCGAGATCGGAAGCGACGACCAGGTGGTGGTCCACGAGTGGTTGAAGAAGGCCATCCTGCTGCTGTTCAGGCTCCGCTCCGTCGAGACGGTCGAGGTAGGGCCGTTCGAGTTCGCCGACAAGCTTCCTTTGAAGCGTGACTACGCGGCGGCAGGAGTCCGGGTGGTGCCGGGAGGTTCGGCTCGGTGGGGGTCGTACCTGGCCCCCGGGGTCATCCTGATGCCCGGTTACGTGAACATCGGCGCCCGGGTCGGCGCCGACACCATGGTCGACACGTGGGCGACGGTCGGGTCCTGCGCCCAGGTCGGGGCCCGGGTGCACCTGTCCGGGGGGGTCGGCATCGGGGGAGTGCTCGAACCTCCGAACGCCACGCCGGTGGTGATCGAAGACGACGCCCTGGTGGGAAGCCGTTGCATGGTGACTCAAGGTGCCCGGGTCGGACGGGGGGCGGTCCTCGGGGAGGGGACGATCCTGAACCCGAGCATCCCGGTGGTCGATGCCGAGACCGGTGAGGAGCTCGGACGCGGCGTCGTCCCAGCCTGGTCGGTCGCCGTCTCGGCCTCCCGGCGGCGCACGTACCCCGGAGGGGAGTTCTTCCTCCCGTGCGTCCTGGTGATCAAGCGCCTCTCCGAAGGGCAGCGCCACGACAAGGCGCAGCTGAACGCCGTGCTGCGGGAGCACGGGGTCTCGGCGTGACCTCGACGGACCTCGTGGCTCTCACCGCCGAGCTGGTGGCCATCCCGTCGACCAGCCGGGATGAAGGGATGCTGGCCGACTGGGTGACATCGAGTCTTTCGCAGTGTGGTTGGCTGGAGGTGGAGCGGGTCGGGGAGAACGTCGTGGCCCGTACCCGCCTCGGCCGCCCCCGCCGGGTGATCGTCGCCGGGCATCTCGACACCGTGCCGCCGGCAGGGAACGAGAAGGCCAGGATCACCGGTGACGCAGTCTGGGGACTCGGGGCTTGCGACATGAAAGGCGGTCTCGCGGTCATGGTGGCCTTGGCGCGCCAGGTGGCGGCACCGGTGGTGGACGTGACGTGGTGCTTCTACGCCCGCGAAGAGGTGAGCCGTCATGAGAGCGGGTTGGAGGAGCTCTGGTCGGCCCGGCCCGACCTCCTGGAGGCCGACATGGCCGTCCTGGCCGAGCCTACCGACGGCAGGGTCGAGGCCGGGTGCCAGGGGACCATGCGGGCCGTCGTGCACGTGGGCGGGGTGCGGGCCCACACCGCCCGGCCGTACGCCGGGGTGAACGCCATCCACCGCCTGGCTCCGGTGCTCGCGACGGTGGCCGGCTGGGAGGGCCGAGCCGTGGTCCTCGACGGCTGCGAGTACGTCGAGCAGCTCCAGGCCGTGGGAGTGGAGGGGGGCGTGGCCGGGAACGTGGTGCCGGACACCGCAGCTCTCACCGTGAACTACCGCTACGCGCCTGATCGTGACGAGCCGGCGGCCCGGGAGTTCCTCGAAGCCCTCACCGCCGGGCTCCTCGACGACGAGCTGGGCGACCGGGTCGACGTGGTGGACCAGGCGCCGGGGGCCCTCCCCGGACTCCACCACCCGCTGGTGTCGGCCCTCGTCGGGGCCAGTGGCGCGTCAGCGAAGGCCAAGGTCGGATGGACCGACGTGTCGAGGTTCGCCGAGCGGGGGGTGCCGGCGGCCAATTTCGGACCCGGGGACCCGCTCTTGGCCCACCGGGCCGACGAGCACGTCCGGGCCAGCTCACTGGACCAGGTGCGGACGGTCCTTGCCGGCCTGCTCGCTGATCCGGCGTCGGGCTGGGCCACGACACCGGCTTGAGCGCGGCACCCGGCCGAGGAGCCGGGCCGGGCGGTGCGGGCGGGCCAAACGGTCCGGGCGGGCCAGGCGGCGAGGGCCAGCAACACCACCAAAGGCGCCGTGCCCGGGTCGGTGCCGCTGGGCTCGAGCATTCCCCCGAGGGCCTGACCGGCCACCCAGTAGACGAGGGTGACGACGACTGCCACCAGTAGCCAAGGGCGCCGATGGCGACGGTCGGCCAGCCAACCGCCGGCCACGGCCAACTGGACCGCCACCATGGCGACGGCGATCGCCACGGGGTCCGAGGTCACCAGCCGGGTGGTGGCGTCGGACAGGTGGGCGAGCGGCGCCGGTTGGCCCTGCGCCACTTCGGAGAGGTTGGCGGTGAGCATCTCGCGGACCGGGTACACCCAGGGGATCACCATCGCCGCCGTTCCCGCCCACAGTGCGACCCACACGACGCTCCAGGCGCGTGCCGACACGTCACGATGGACGGGGTGGGGCCAAGCGAGGCCGCCGGCTGCCACCATGAGCACCGCCGGCCCCGGGGCCCCGGCGGCCATGAGGGCGAAGCCGGTCGGGACCAAGCCGAGCCCCTCTCCGAGTAGCCACACCACGGCAGCCCAGACAAACGACCAGCACAGCGCCGTCCTCACCCAGCGTCCGGACATCAACGCCGCGCCGATGGCCGCTTGGAGGATGACCGCTCCCAGGTTCCACCAACCCCAGTGGGCGGCGAACGGGTGGATCCCGGCGAAGATCAGGTGGCGCTCCCAGGCGGGGGACCCCATCGCCGACTGGGCCAGTGTGCGGGTCGGGTAGTGCGGGCTGAACAACGCCGGTCGGGCCTGCAGGAGGGCGTCGAGGATCCAGAGCGCTCCGAGGACCGTCTGGACCCGGCGCCGGGAGAGCAGGCGCTGTCCGTCCCAGCCACTGGCTGCCCGGGTGTCGACCTGGTCCTCGGACGGTTCTGCGGTCGGGTCTGCGGGGTGGCCCACCTGGATCAGTGGGCCGGTGCGGCATTCCTGGCGCGGAGCACCAGGCGCCCGATGACGATCGACGCCTCGTAGAAGACGAGGAGCGGCACGGCCATCGCCAGCATCGAGAAGGGGTCGGAGCTGGGGGTGATGACGGCCGCCAGCGTCACCAGGGCGACGATCGCCCACCGACGCCATGACGAGAGCTGGGTGGGGGTGACGATGCCGGCCAGCTGCAAGAAGACCAAGAGGACGGGGAGCTCGAAGGTGACGCCGAAGGCCGCCATCATCAACAACAACAGGCCCACGTAGCTCGAAGGGGAGTACAGCTGGTGCAGCGACGGCCCTCCGACGGCGTCGAGGAAGCGCAGGGCTCGGGGGAACACAAGGAAGGCCACCGCCGCACCCGCCGCGAACAGCATGGTCGAGGAGGTGACGAAGGCCATCGCCCGACGCCGCTCGCGCGGGAGCAGGCCCGGCGCGACGAACCGCCATCCATGCCAGAGGATGACCGGGAGACAGATGGCCAGGGCGCTGTAGGCCGCCACCTCGACCCGGAGCGAGAGGCCGTCGAGAGGTCCGGTCACGTAGAGGTGGCACGAGTGCCCCGGCCCGAGGGCCTGACAGTAGGGAGCCAGCAAGAGTGCGAGGGTGTGGCTGTAGAGGATGAAGGCCGCGACGCTGGCCACGGTGAATACCGCCGCGACCACCAAGACCCGATGGCGAAGCTCGGACAAGTGCTCGCCCAGGGTCATCGGGTTCGGTGGTGTCACCCGGCCGGCTCCTCGAAGGGCCAGGGAGTGCCAGGGAAAGCTCATGTCGTCACCGGCGTCAGTTGGCGCCCGGGTCACCGAACGTCATCGTCCCGGCGAGACCGGGGGATCTTGGGACCAGGATCGGGATCGAAGCGGGGACGGGGTCGTCGGTGCCGGGTCCCGAGTCGGTTCCCCTTCCCCGGGCTGCGCCGTCCACTGGAGCGTCGACCGGGCTGTCCACTGGGCCAGCGAGCGAGCCAGCGAGAGCGCCATCCGTCACGCCGTCGTCGGCCTCGGAGAGGCCGATGGACCGGTAGAGGGCCTGGCGAGGGTCGGTTGGTCCGTTGAGGAAGCTCCGAGCCCGACCGATCAGCTCGCCGGGAGCGTCGGGGAGGGAGGCCGGCACGGAATCGACCAGCGGGAGCTCGGAGACCAGGCCGGAGACTTCTCGCTGGAGCGAGCTCTGAAGGTTGCGGACCTCGGACCACACCGACGCCACCTTGCGGGCGGCGGCCGGCAGCTTGTCGGGCCCGAGGACCACCAGGGCCACCAGGGCGATGATCGCCAGCTTGATCGGGTCGAGGGGGAGCATGACGTCGTGGCCGTCAGGAGACGATCAGAGTGCCGGTCATGTACTGATGGATCAGGCACAGGTACGGGTACTTCCCCGGAGCGCTAGGCGCAATGAAGGTGACCGTCTGTCCGGGTGCGATGTCACCGGTGTTGAAGACGCGGGTGGTGGACGTCAGCGTGTGGGTCACCGAGTCACGGTTGGTGACGGTGACCCGAGCCCGGGGACGTACGGTCAGGGTCGCCGGCATGAAAGAGAAGTTCTGGATGGTGATCGTGGCCGATGCGGCTCCCGAGCTCGGCGTGGCCGACTGGGTTGGCCCTGACGAGGACGCCGTCGAACATGCGCCGAGCAGCAGCCCGAGAACGGACAGGACCAGAACAGCTCCGGTGATGCGTCGGCCCCGGCGTGGTCCTCGGGGCCGGCCACGGGGCCGTCTCCGGGGCTGCGCTGGACGCTCGCCAAGCTTCGATGGAGCGGTCGAGCCGTGGCACTGCTCTGGACGGCAGCTCGAATCGGTGGAGCGGGGAAGTCGTGAGGTGGCCATGGAGGGCCTTTCGGTCACGTCCCCACGGGCACGGCGCCGGGATGGCACCGTGCCCGTGGGGCGGGGGGACAGGGGATCAGCGGTTCAGGCTGCTTGTGTGGTGGGGTTGAAGGCCAGAGGACCCGAGGAGTTCTGGATGCCCGGGTACTCGCCCAGCACGTAGTAGAGGATCGCCGCGTGCTGCATCTCGACCGGCTGGATGGTCGACGCCACCGCGACCGCCTTGCTGCTGTGGAGTTTGGACGCCTCGGCCTGGTAGGTCTGGGCGGCGATGTTCTCCAGCAGCAGCGCCAACTGTCCCAGCTCGGTGACGTTGGTCACTTGGGCGAACTTCTGGTTCACCGTCGGCGTGAGCGTGGGGTCGGTGACGGTCACCCGCTTTTTCCCGGCCGCCGTGAGAATGGAGTTCCAGGCCGCCGCGTGCTGGACGTGCTGTGTCCGCACGGTGACGGCGAACTGGCTGATGGCCGGAGGCACCGTGCCGAGCTTTCCGGCCTTGGCGGCGCTGATCGCTGCACCGTAGGCATACACCGCCAGGTTCTCCAAGCTCGCCGCCAGGGCCGCTACGGCGAGGTCGCCGGAGAGCTGCGCCTGAGTCGCGGATCCACTGGTGCCCGCCGAGGCACCGGCCGCTGCAGCCTTCGACGTGCTGCTCGGGGAGCTCGAACAGGCCGCGGCCAGTGCCCCGGCGCCGATGAGACCGCCCGTGCCGAGGAGGAACACCCGGCGGCTCGTGGGCTTCGTGGTGCCCGAGCGAAGGTGCTCCCTCCACTCGGCCAGACTGGCCTTCATCGCCGGCATGCCCACGTCGTGGTGGAGGGCGTCGAGGTCGCCGGTCATGCGGTGGACCTCGTCTTCGGACGCGGCCATCGGGTTCTGGTGGTCTCTCACTTTACGGCTCCTTGGTTCGCAGGCGCGGCCTGGCTGGTCGGGTAGAAGGCATTGGGGAAGGCAACGTTCCCGGCCGCGGCCGGGAGCTTGGTCACGGTTGCCGGTGTCAGGGAGATGAGCTGGGGTGCACCTGCTTTCAGTAGAGCCTGAACGGCAAGGAGCACCGCGGCGTGCTGGGCCTCGACGCCCATGATGCTGGCGAAGAGGGCCTTGTTCTGCGAGCTCGACGCTTTGATGGTGTCGTTCACGTAGGTCTCGGCCGCCACGTTCTCGAGCTCGAGTGCCAGAGCCACAACGCCGAGCGCTCCCTGGGCTGCCGAGGCACCAGCCAAACTGGCTACGGCCTTTTGGACCACAGGGACGAAGACCGGGTCAGGGTTGGTCTGGACCTTCCCGCCCAGTCCGGTGATGGCGGCATTGAACGCCTTCTCGTGCTGTGTGTGCTGGCTCCGCGTGACCTGACAGAACTTGGTGACCACTGGATTGGCTGTGGACCCTCCGATGTAGGGAAGCGTCAGCGCCGTGGTGTAGGTGCTCACGGCCAGGACCTCGATCGACGCCGCAGTCTGGAGCATCTGGATGTCGGGCGAAGATGATGCGAAGGCCGGAGAGGCCAGCATTCCGAGGAGGAGCCCTCCACCGGCAACGCCGAGGGCCGAGGCTCCGGCCAGACTGGCTTGGAGGGAGCGACGGTGCTCGGCGGCGAACTGCTGGTTCGTCGTGACATCGCTTCGAGCTTCCATTGTGGATCCGAGCCTCCCGATCTCCACCAGTTCTTCAAGCGGTTCGGCACTGGCCCGAAGGGCGTCCGTCTGGACGTCCTGGGACTCTTCTAGGAGAGCCTTCAAGGCTCCTGGGTCTGTGGTCACTTCGCCTCCTTGTATCGGGCTTGTATTGGGTTGCTGTCGGTCAGTTGATGTGACTGGGCCACTGCCGGCGTCCGAAGACACCCTCGACTGATCTACTCGTGCCTCGCACTGTGGCTTCGCCGTTCGCCGGCACCCGGATGGAAGTCCCATCCCGGTACCCGACTGGTATCCGGTGCCGACGCCCGGTTGGATGGGCAAAGTTCACCGAGGACTTCTCCTCACCTGGTACGGGCCACCGCTCGGCCGAGAAGGTCCAAGCCCTCTTGGCCCGGAAGCGCGTCGATCCTCCGATCGATCCGTGCGGCCATCGACCGCCCTTCTTCGCCGTCGAAGAGATGCTGAACCAGGAATGCCACCTCGGAACGCGGCATCACCCCTGAACCGACCGGTCGCCAGAGATGGCGAAGCGCCAGTCTGGTGAGCCGCTGATATCTCGGCTTTCCGGTGAGCCGGCGCGCTGCCTCGGATGCGTAGAAGTCGACGTGGCGGCCCTCCTGTTTCATGATGCGCTTCAGGAGCTCGGACAGGACCGGATGACCTTCGAGGGAAGCCAGGCGGGCATACCCGGCTTGGGTAGTCCACTCGTTCACTGCGCCCCAGGTCATGTGCAGCGCCACGAACGCGTCACCGGCGGTGGTCGAGAGCCCGAGCTTTGCCACCAGAGCCAGCAGGTCCCGCTTGGGGCGACGTGATCGGAGCCTGGCGATCCTCGGGGCTCCTGCCTCCTCCCCGTGAGCTTCCAGGACGCAGGCGATGGCCTCCCCGTGCCAGAGCTCTTCGTAGCTCCAGCACGAGAGGAACGCGGTGACGTCGGGATCCCTGTGGGCCGGGGTCAGCAGAAGATCACGTAGGTAGCAGACAGTGTGATGTTCGATATCGTGCATGTACCGGAGACAGCGAAGGCCCTCCGGAGAGAGCGGACGGTCCATGAACGAGCCGAAGTCGATGTCGGACGTGTCGAGCCGACCGGCTCGGGTCTTGTAGGAGTCGATGGTGGTTCGCATAGTCATTGAAGGTTCCGATGCCACCGAGGTTCGCGGATGATCCGGGTTTCCCTCGTCCAGACCGGACCCCGGCACCGGATACTCACTCGGTGCCACACGTGAGAGAGCTCGGGGACGCGCAGCTGGTCGTAGCTGTCGGCCGCTTCCAGGAGGACGCCCTGGCCGAGGTGTACCGCCGGCACGGAGCGGTCGTGTACAACGTGGCCCGTCGGGTCACCGGCGACGCCGGACTGGCCGAGGACGTCACCCAGGAGGTCTTCCTCAGGCTCTGGAACCATCCCGAGCGGTTCGATCCGGCTCGCGGCACGCTGAGGTCGTACCTCCTCACGCAGTCCCACAGCCGCTCGGTCGATGTCGTGCGCTCCGAGTCAGCTCGGGCCCGCCGGGAGGAAGCAGACGTGCGGGGTGCAGTCGCTACCGGGGGCGACCTCGAGCGAGAGGTGTGGGAGTTCACGGTGGCCGATCAGGTGGGCCAGGCTCTGGCATCCCTTCCCGAAGACGAGAGGCTGCCGATCACCATGGCCTACTACGGGGGGTACACGTACCGGGAGGTGGCGACGAAGCTGTCGGAGCCCGAAGGGACGGTGAAGAGCAGGATCCGTTCGGGACTCCGACGAATGAAGCACGTATTGGACGAATTCGAGGTGAGGGAGCCATGAGTGATCGGCTGGCCGGTGACGGGCACGACGTGGTGGAGAGCCTCCTGGCCGCGTACGCACTCGATGCCGTTGATCTTGACGAGAGGGCGAAGATCGAGCACCACCTGGAGGAGTGCCCTCGCTGTAGGTCCGATGTGGACGCCTATCGAGAGCTGGCGGGATCCATGGGAACGGCGATGGCACTGGAGAGCACCGAGCCGCTTCCTTCCGGGCTGTGGGAACGGATATCAGCCGGCCTGTCGCCGGGATCGAATCGATCCCTGGGGGAATCGTCGGTCTCCGGGATGGTCCCGATGCCGAAGCTGTCGCTCCACTCGAGAGCGGAAGCCCCATCCCCCACTCGCCCGTGGGAGGGGCAAGCGGCGACGGGCACGGAGCCCCCGAGCCTTTCGGGCGCGGACCGATGGAGGGGAAGGCGAACTGCTCGGATCGTCGGGGCGCTGGCCCTCGCGGCGTCGGTGGCGGCCATCGCCGTTCTCGGCGTACAACTCTCCCGGGTCAACGGACAGCTCTCGCAGACCAAGGCCGCGCTGGCTCAACGCGGTCCGACGGCGAGCGTCGAGGCGGCCCTGTCGACCCCCGGTCACCGGATCGTGCACATGACGACCCCCGATGGCGTTCAATTGGCCGAATTCGTGGTCGTCCCGAGCGGTCAGGGCTACATGCTCTCGTCGAAGATGCCTGCCATTCCCGACGACGAGACGTACCAGCTCTGGGGCATCATCGCCGGACAACCGATCTCCCTGGGCCTCCTCGGGCACCAGCCCCGGCATGCGGGTTTCACCGTCTCTTCGCTCCTCACCCCGTCTGCCCTGGCCATCACCGTCGAGCCGGCTGGGGGTGTGGCCACTCCGGACCGAGCACCTGTGGCCTCCGGTAGCTTGCCGACCGCCTGAACCCACGGCTGGCGCACCACTTGGCCCAGACTGGGAGTGAGCGGAGCGGCTCACGAATGTTACGGTGCCAAGATGCCGAACGAGACGCCAAAGACGCCACGCCCGATCGAGGTGACTGCGGGAGCCGAGCCGGTGAAGCTGGGTTCGATGCTCCTCACCGTGGTCGAGCCCCACCGGGGTCACGAGGTGGACTACAACCGTTGGTACGAGCGGGACCACTTCTACTCGGGGTGCATGGTCGGCCCGTACAATTTCGCCGGGCGCCGGTACGTCGCCACGGCCGAGCTCAAGGCCCTGCGGGACCCGGATCCGTCGACCATCACCGGTGCACCCGAGCGCGGCTCATACATGGCGCTCTACTGGGTGCTCGACGGTTACCACGACCTGTGGAACCGATGGGCGGTCCGTCAGGTCCGGGCGCTGCACGCTGCTGGGAGGATGTTCGAGCAACGGGATCACGTGCACACCCTCCTCTACCGGTTTGCCTGGGCTGAGGGTCGCGGTGCCGACGCCGTCCCCGTGGAGGTCGCATTGGACCATCCATTCGCCGGCGTGGTGCCTGTGTGGGTCGATCGCTCCGACTCCGTCACCGCCGACGGCCTCTCGGAGTGGCTGCGAGGGGAGCATCTTCCCGGCCTCCTACCCGGGAGTGGTGCCGGCCTGGTGGCGGCGTTCACCCCCCTCCCCCTCTTGATCGAAGCTCCCGGTGACGTCCCCCGCCAGGAGGCCAGCGATCAGCGGCTCCTGCTCTTGTGGTTTCTCGACACCAATCCGATCGAAGCTTGGGAGTCCACCATCGCTCGGCACCGGCATGCCCTGGAGGATGCCGGAATGGGAACGGTCGTGGCGGCACTTCCGTTCATTCCGACGATCCCGGGGACTGACACCTACACCGACCGTCTCTGGACCTGAACGGAACGGCGATGCCGCCGGCTCAGAGCCGGCGGAGCACGGTGACCACCCGGCCGAAGATCACGACGTCCGTCGGGTCGAACGACATCGGCGTCATGTCCGGGTTCGCCGGCGTGAGCACGACGCAGCCGTCCCGGCGGTCGTAGAACTTCACGGTGGCCTCGCCGTCGGGAATCCCGGCGACGACGATGTCGCCGGGATCGGCTTCGGGCTGCTGGCGGACCACCACGAAGTCGCCATCGAAGATGCCCGCATCGATCATCGAGTCACCTCGGACCCGGAGCATGAAGGTGGATCCGGTGCCGGTGAACTGCTCAGGAAGGGCGAGGACCTCTTCGACGTTCTCCTGGGCCAGGACGCCGGTCCCGGCGGCGACTTCACCCACGAGCGGCACGTGCCGGACCGGGCCGGCGGCCATGGCGACCTTCGACGAAGGGTCGTAGCGCACCTTGATCGCCCGCGGCTTGGTGGGATCCCGTTGGAGAAAGCCTTCACGCTGCAGCACTGCCAAGTGGGTGTGGACGGTGGAGGAGGACGCTAGGCCGACGGCATCACCGATCTCCCGGACCGAAGGAGGGTACCCGCGCTCTCGGATGCACTTCCCGATGAAGTCCAGGATCTGCTCTCTCTTCCCGGTCAGAGCCTCGGCCATCTCGCCCTCCTCACCTCGTCGAAGTGGAGCCCCATCGTCAAGACCGCTGGCCCCGGGGTCCGCCGCATCGGGTCACGGCTCGAATCGTACACACGTTCTTGAAGAATTGCAAACATCTGTTCGAAGAAGTGCTTGACACGAACATCTGTTCGTGTTGAAATGAACTCATGGAGAACAGACGTTCCCACTCGTGGCCGGCCCTCGGGTACCTCCCGGGCGGGGTGGCCTCCGCTGGGGGCCGATGGGGAGGCCCGAGGTGGCCGTAGTCGAGATGTTCCCGGCCGTTTCGGACGTCCATGCGTGTCCGCGGCCATGGTTGCAGGTGGTCCCCGAATGTGGAGTGGCGACAATCGCTCTGGAGGCCAGGGGGGCGGGTGTCGGCCCTCAGAGTGGGGCCCCCGGGGCTCCCCGAGGTCGTCGGGTGGACCGGCGCCGTCCCCGGGTGCGCTGGAGCAGGTTGGCGGCTTGGGGCGTGGTCGTCGGGGTGACGGTGCTCCTGGCGCTGCCGGTCAGTGCCCTGGCCGGGCGTCCGGCGGTCACGCACGGGACCGTGGCCGGTGCACCGATCGGTGGATTCGTCTATGTGGTCCAGCCCGGTGACACCCTGTGGACCATCGCCCGGCAGTTCGACCAGGGGGGCGACCCTCAGGAGCTGGTGGCGGCCCTTTCGCAACGGCTGGGGTCGCAGGTTGTCGTCCCGGGGGAGAGGATTCGCGTGCCCTGAGGGTGGCAGTATCGTCGCTGCATGCGCTGCCCGTGGTGCTCGACCGACGATGACCGGGTCGTGGACTCGCGGGTGTCCGAGGAGGGCGTGGCGATCCGGAGGCGGCGGGAGTGCCTGAGCTGCGGGCGGAGGTTCACGACCTTCGAGCGGATCGAAGAGCAGATCCTGTGGGTCGTGAAGCGCTCGGGTGGGCGCGAGCCGTTCGAGCGATTGAAGGTGGTCGAAGGGGTCCGGGCAGCCTGCAAGAACCGACCGGTGACGGTGGAGGACATGGACCGTGTCGCCCAGGCGGTCGAAGAAGACGTGAGGGTGAAGGGTGACGAACCTACGACCGAGCAGGTGGGGCTGGCGGTCCTGGAGCACTTGAAGGCCCTGGATCATGTCGCCTACGTGCGTTTCGCCAGCGTGTACAAGGGCTTCGAGGACCTGGGTGACTTCGCCCGCGAGGTCGGGCTCTTGACCAAGACCACGGCGCCGAAGCGACGGTCCTGACCGATGGGGACGTCGAGGGCAAGTGGCTGAGCTCTTCGAAGTCGAGCCCGCGGTGGTGCTGGCGATCTACGCACATCCCGATGACGCCGACGTGGCGTGTGGGGGCGCGTTGGCTCGTTGGGCCGCAGGCGGGGCCGAGGTGCATCTCGTCGTCTGCACCGATGGGGGGAAGGGGAGCCTCGATGGGTCGATCACGACCGAGGAGCTGAGTGTCCGGCGCTCTCGAGAGCTGGCCGAGGCGGCTGAGGTCGTCGGTTTGGCGTCCTGGCGGGTGTTGGGGGCGCCAGACGGGGAGCTGGAGGAGCGGGTGGGGCTACGCGAAGAGCTGGTCAGGTGGGTGCGAGCCCTCAGGCCCGACGTCGTGGTCGGGCACGATCCCACGGCAGTGTTCTTCGGGCGGGAGTACTTCAACCACCGGGATCACCGGACGGCCGGTTGGGCGACGCTGGACGCGCTGGCCCCGGCCTCGGCCCTCCCGCACTACTTCCCCGGCGCCGGGCCCCCTCACCAAGTGGTGACGGCTTTGCTGTCTGGGACCTTGGAGCCCGACATCTGGGTCGACATCACGGCCTGGGTCGAGGCCAAGGTGGCCTCCGTGACTTGTCACCGGAGCCAGTTCGTCGGGAGCGACGGCTCGTGGGCCGCGGCAGCCGTGAGGCGCCGGGCGGCGGAAGAGGGGCGCCGGGCCGGAGTCGAGTTCGCCGAAGGGTTTCGGTGCCTCCACCTCGAAGGGCTTACGGTGTGAGCAGTCGGAGCCGTCGGAGCCGTCGGAGCATTCGGAGCCGTCGGAGCTGCGGTCGGGGGAGGTGAGCGTGGCCGTGCGTGGTTGTGGCGCCAGGACAGCGGCGATATCGGGAGAGGCGCCGTGGACAAGGGTCGTGCTCCACGTGGACATGGATGCGTTCTTCGCCTCGGTCGAGGTGCTCGACGACCCGAAGCTCTCCGGACGTGCGGTCATCGTCGGGGGAAGTGGCGCACGCGGGGTGGTGGCCTCGTGCACGTACGAGGCGCGGGCGTACGGGGTCAGGTCGGCCATGCCCTCGCTCCAGGCCAAGAGGCTGTGCCCCGAAGCGATCTTCGTCGACGGCCGGTACTCCCGGTATGCCGAAGTGAGCGGCCGGCTCCACGAGATCTTCGCCTCGGTGACCCCTCTGGTGGAGCCGATCGGTCTGGACGAGGCGTTCTTGGACGTGACGGGTGCCCAGAATCTCCTCGGCAGGCCCGAGCTGATGGCCGGGGAGATACGTCGTCAAGTGATCGAGAGCCTTCGACTGGACTGCTCGGTGGGGATCGGGCGGACCAAGCTCATCGCCAAGCTGGCTTCGCGAGCGGCCAAACCCCGGGCGTCCATTCGGGGAAAGGAGCCTGGAGCCGGTGTGGTCACGGTCGGGCCGGATGAGGAGGCGGCGTTCCTGCGTCCGTTACCGGTCGAGGCCCTGTGGGGGGTAGGCCCGGCCACGGCGGCGAGGCTGCACGCCCTGGGCCTCACCACCGTCGGCGATCTGGCTGACGTGCCGAGCTCCGCCCTCGTCCACCAACTGGGTTCCTCGCCGGGCCGACGGCTGTCGGAACTGGCGCATGGCATCGACCGTGACCCCGTGGTCCCCGGGCGTCAGGCCAAGTCCATCGGGCACGAGGAGACGTTCCCCTCCGACGTCACCGATCGCAGCACCCTCGAACGTCACGCAGTGCGAATGGCCGAGTCCGTGGCGATCCAGCTCCGAGCCTCGTCGGTGCGGGCCCGGACGGTCACGGTGAAGGTGAAAAGCCCAGACCTGGCCGTGGTCACCCGTAGCCACACGCTCGGCGGAGGCATCGACACGGCGCACTCGCTGGCGAGCGTCGCCGTCGCGCTCCTCGAGTCGGTCGACATCGGCGCCGGTGTTCGACTTCTGGGCGTCGCTGCCGGCGGTCTCAGGGATCGTCGGGCGGGTGAGCAGCTCCAGTTCATCGGTGTCCTGCCGACCTCCCGCGGCGCTGACGGAGATCCGGGCGGTGGTGGCGGTGGGGGCGGTGCGGGCAGTGCCGGCGGGGACACGGCCGGGCCCGGTCCCGTGGACGTCGGGGCGGTGTGGGAACGCGTCGGTTCGCTCCAGGAGGACCGGCGGGAGATCTCGGCGGCGGTGGACTCCATCCGTGAACGGTTCGGTGCCGAAGCGGTGGGAACGGCGGCCATGGTGGACGAAGGTGGCATCGTGGTGCCACGGAGACGGGGAGCGGCCTGGGGGCCGGCGGACGAAGCGAGCTGACGCGCTCGCTCAGGGAGCGCCCCACCAGCGGAGCCACCGTCCGTGGGGGTGCATATCGGCCATGCGTCGCGGTCTCGCTTCGCGTACCGGGTCCATCTCGACCAGGACCACCGCGGTCGCACCTTTGGCCCGACCGAGGTGGGGGTCGGGGGAGGGGGGTATGGGCAGGCCGGGGCATTCGAACGGTTCTTCGGCGAACATCCAGCTCACCGGACGGGTAGAGGCAATGCCGGCGACGACACGGTGCAGCTCTCTCTGGTGGGTCTCGGAGAGGTAGGGCGCCACCCAGGAGTGCACCAGGCACAGGTGGGTGTCTTCGGGCACCGTGGCCACCAGCTCGCCCAGGTCGTCGATGACGTCACCTCGCACCACCGCCGGAGCTTGGGTTGATCGAGCCAGCGCCAGGGCGTGTCTCAGTCGCTCGAACCGTTCAGGGTGCTCGGGCCACTGGCAGGCCAGCAGCCACAGAGCGGCCTCGTCGTCCAGGGGGTCGACCGGGGATCGGTCGATGCCGATCCGCCAAGCCACCGGGGGCATGGTCAGATCTGGCCGGCCCCATGCATGCAGCGTGGTGGTGAGGCGGACCCGCGAGTCGGGGTCCCCACCGCCCAGTACGGAGGGGATCGGCGAGGACGTGAGGTCCACGTAGCAGTAGGCGAACCGGTCGAGTAGGAGGTTGAGGCCGGCCGAGGCCCCCAGGTCCACGACGGCCAGCGGTCCGGGGTGCCAACCGGCGACGGTGCACAGGACCTGGAAGAGGGCCGAGCAGCGGCCGATCTCGTTGGTCTGGGTCGCCCGAGTGGCGAGCAGATCTTCGATCCGACGCCGGTGGCGCCGGCAGAGATCGGCGAAGTGGGGATACCACGTGAGGGGCTCTG
>JAJYWF010000110.1 GCA_021791635.1 Actinomycetes bacterium | reverse complement strand
CCGACGATCGGGGCGTTCAGGGTCTTGCCGCCCATCGAGCCGTAGAACTTCGCTGTGCCGAAGGCGAAGATCCCCCCGTCGGAGGCCACCTCCCAGTAGCCCTTGCCTGTGGGAGCGGCGGCGATCCCGACGATCGGGGCGTTCAGGGCCTTGCCGCCCATCGAGCCGTCGAAGGCCGCTGTGCCGAAGGCGAAGATTCCCCCGTCTGAGGCCACCTCCCAGTAGCCGTCGGCCTTGGCCACTTGGGACCGGTACTGGCTGACGACGAGGTTGCCGATCAGCGTGTAGCCCGTGGTGTTGGCGTGGATTGTCCCCGATGTGCAGAAGTAGGTGAGCTCGCACACCGTGGCGACCGCCTTCGGGATGGTGCCGTACGGGGCCAATGTGGTGGTCTCTGTGATCGGCGTGGTCACCCCCGTGGCTGTCGTCACGTCCACGAAGCCGGCCCCGGCGGCAGCGTAGGTCGACTTCAGTCCGGGGTTGATGAAGTCCACGAAGGCGGCGACCGAGAGCTTGGCCAGCGTCTGGTTGGGCTTTGTGGAGGGGTAGACCCAGGCGCCGAGGATGACGTCGGGGTAGGTGAGGCCGATGATCGGCAACGCCGGGCCCCCGGCCGCGCGGAGGCCGGCCAGCAGCGTCGTGAGGTTGGATTTCACCTTGTTCATCGCTGTGGCGACGCACGTGACCGGTGTGGCCTGCCCCGCGCAGAAGGTGATTGTGTTGCCCCCGATGGAGATGGTGACGAGGCCCACCTGACCGCGATGGTCTTGGATGAACGCCTCTGCCGCCGCGGCCTGCGTGGTTGTGGGGTAGGAGACCCGGCCCGTGAGGGCGCTGGCGCCCGGCGGACAGCCGATCTGCTCCAGGATCGACGTGGTGGTGGCTCCCCCACATCCGAAGTTCTCGAGCTGCATCCCGAGCGTTGTGGCCACGACACCGGTGTACCCGGTGGTCGATCCGTGCCCGGGCTGGTAGCCGACCGAGTACGAGTCGCCCAGCGAGACGTAGTAGAGCTCGGGGTGAGTGGTCTCGTGCGTCACCGCCGTCGAGCTCGCCCCGGCGGCGCTCGCCCCGGCGCCCACCACGACCCCGGCCATGACCAGAAGCACCGACAGGAGCCCGGCGGTGAACCTTGCCGCGCCGGCCCGCAGCACACGCCCACCGACCGCTCGCGGGTCACGACGTAACTGGACATGGTCTGGGGATGCCGCCGGCGGTGGGGTCTGGTTCATCGTGTCCTCCATAGGTGTCTTCCGAGACGGTACACGCTACGGTGCGCCAGGAGGCACCGGTAACGTGGGACGTATCGCCCCGTGACGACAGCTCACCCCCGCGGCGGCGACGTCGGAATGGAGGATGACCGCCCATGAGTGATCGACGGATGCCGGCGGCCTTCATCGGCCACGGCTCGCCCATGAACACCCTCGAGCACAACCGGTTCACCGACGCCTGGTCTGAGCTCGCGGCGTCGTCGCCACGTCCCCGGGCCGTGTTGGTGGTGTCGGCCCACTGGTTCGTGGGTACCAGCGCGGTGACGGCCATGGAGCACCCACGGACCATCCACGACTTCTTCGGGTTCCCCGAGGAGCTGTTCTCGTTCCAGTACCCGTGCGTCGGTGATCCGGAGCTGGCCCAGTGGGTGGCGGACCTGGCTCGGCCCGGCTGGGTCGGGCTGGACCACGACAGTTGGGGCATCGATCACGGCGCCTGGTCGGTGCTGGCTCACATGTACCCGGCCGCCGACGTTCCGGTCGTCCAGCTCTCGGTGCACGCCGGTGAGCCGGCCGACTACCACCTGGCCCTGGGGGCCCTGCTGTCTCCGCTGCGTGACGACGGGGTGCTGGTGGTCGCCAGCGGGAACGTCGTCCACAACTTGAGGCGGGTGGACTTCTCCCGGCCCGACGACGGGGAGGACTGGGCCCGGCGCTTCGACGACGCCGTCCGCCAGGCAGTGACGACCGATCCGGCGTCGGTGGCTGCGATGGCCGGGCATCCCGACTACCGTGCGGCCGTTCCCACCCCCGACCACTTCTTCCCGCTGCTCTACCTGGCCGGGATGGCCCAGGCCGGCGGCGAACCGGTCAGGGTCCTGGTGGAGGGCTGCGCCTACAGCTCCCTGTCGATGACGTCGTACACCCTGGGCACCGACTGAGCCGCGCCGCGAGTGGGTGTCGGGTCAGGTGAGCCTGGGCGCCTTTGCCCCGGGCGCCCTCAGCAGGTACCGGGAGTGACCTTGACCTGCACCGACGTTACCCCGGCGGCGGTCGCCAACGTCAGGAGCGGTGCACAGGGTCGCGACGTGACCCGCCCGCCGGTCACCTGGACCGCGTAGCCGTCGGGATAGTCGCGGGCCGGGACCACCACGGTGGACACGGCACCAGCCGGAGCGCGCTTGGCGTCGGGTTGGGTGGTCGACCACGACGCAGTGAAGGTCCGGTCTGTGCCGTCGTACCCGTAGGCCGTCGGCGTCCCGGCCACCACCAGCGGATAGGGACGGACGAGGGCGTTCACGGAGCTTGTGATCAAGTTCGATCCGGACGGAGGGCTCCGCATTGTGTGGATCACCTCGCAGCAGTAGGACCAGAAGATCCACGGGAGCATCTGCTGGTCGAATTGGTCGGCCTGTGTGGTGATGGCTGGACCTGTGGTGGTCGCCCCCCACTCGGTGTCGAGCAGAGCTCCCCCGGTCCTCGACGACCATGTCACGGCGTTCTTCAGCACGTCCAGGGCGTGTGTGACCTTGGGTGCGGTTGTCGCGTACTGATGGAACGAGAGCCCGCTGTTCGGATCGCCGCCGGGCAGCGCCACTGTGGTCGAGACGTTGCCGCTGTTGAACAGGACGAAGGGTTCGACGAACACGGTGTGGGCCTGTGTGACGGCCCGGATGGCCTCGTCCACCTTGGCGTAGAGGGGGTCGAGCTCAGCGGCGTCGAGGTTCGGGCACCCCCGCGGCCCGGCCCCGCAGCTCGCCCATGTGGTGCCCGGCCACGGCTCGTTGATCACGTCGTACCCGAGGACATTGGGCGACGAGCGGAAGGTCTGGGCGATGGCGCCGAACATCTGGGCCACGTCTGTCTGGAGACCCACACCGTTGGGCCCTTTGGCGTTGTCCCACAGGCTCTGGAACGCCTGCTGGGTGGCGGGGTCCTCGTAGTAGTATGTGGGAAAGCGATCGTTGGTGTTCGGCTTGCCGTCTGTCAGGGTCATCCAGTCCGGGAAGCCGTCACTTCCGACCTTGGGACCGTACCCGTCCTGGTGCATGTCGAGCAGGACGTAGATGTGGTGGGCTCCCAGTGTCTGGACGGTGTCTGCCAGCTGGGCGATGTACCCCTGTGTGATCTTGCCCGGTGTGGGCATGAGCCCGGTGGCCATCACCCCGAGGCGCACCACCCGTAGGCCGTTGACGTAGAGCCATGTGGCGTCGGCGGCGTCGAACCCCCCGGCCGACGGGTAGTAGGGGACTGTCTTAGCCACCACGTTCACCCCGTGGAGCAGCACCACCCGGCCGGAGGCATCGGTGATCCATCGCCCGGAATGGGCGAGGTCTCCGATCGGTGTGGTGCCGAGCGGCGGCGGCGACGACGGAGCTACGCCCACCACCGGGGCCGTGAGGGGTCGGCCGGCCATCGACCCGAGGAACGACGCTGTCCCGAAGGTGAACCCACCTCCGTCGGCCGCCACCTCCCAGTAGCCCCCACCTGTGGGCGTGGCAGCGGCAGCGATCCCGGTCACCGGGGCGTCCAAGTGCCGGCCGGCCATCGAGCCGGAGAACTGGGCCGACCCGAAGGCGAACACGCCCCCGTCGGCCGCCACCTCCCAGTAGCCCCCACCTGTGGGGGCGGCGGCGATCCCGGTCACCGGGGCATTCAAGTGCTGTCCGCCCATGGAGCCGGCGAACTGGGCCGACCCGAAGGCGAACACGCCCCCGTCGGCCGCCACCTCCCAGTAGCCCAGGCCGGTGGCGCTGCTCGACGGTGGGGGAGCGATCTCCAGCTCGAATGTCGCAGACTGCCGCACCGGAGGTGCCTGGCTGTCGGTGACCGTGACCCCGACCGTGGACGTGCCCGCCGTGGTGGGCGTGCCGGTGATCGTCCCGGTGGTGGGGTCGAGGTCCAGCCCGGGCGGGAGACCGGTTGCCGACCACGAGTAGGGGGGCTTGCCCCCGGTGGCGGCGAGGTTCACGGAGTACCCCCGGGCGACCGTCCCCGGCGGCAGACCGGTGGTGGTGAGCTGGAAGGGGGGCATCGGGGCGACGACCAGCTTCAGCGTGCGCGACACCGTGTGGCCTGTGCCGCCTCGCAGTGTGAGCACGACTGTGGACGTGCCCGCCGTGGTGGGCGTGCCGGTGATCACCCCGGTGGTCGGGTCGAGGTTCAGCCCACCCGGGAGACCGGTGGCCGACCAGCGTCGGGGCTTTGTCCCACCTCCGCCGACCAGCGAGGTCGTGTAGTCCTGTGTGACGGTCCCACCCGGGAGGGTGGTGGTGACGATCACGAGTGTGCCGGCGATTGTCGCTGTGGCGATGGCCTCGGCCGGCTGGGTGCACGCAAAGGGTCCGACGGGGCTTCCGTTCAAGGAGATCGTGAGCTTGGCTGTGGTCCCCTGCCCCAGGGTCACCACGCCGGCCGACCCGGCATCCAGCGAAGCCGGTGTGAGCGTGCCGGGGGCTGTGATGGAAATTCCTGTCGCCGGGATCGCTGTCTTCTCCGGAACGGTGACCGAGCGAACGAACGACAGCTCGGCGGAGCCCGGCGTGCCGCCGGTCACGGCAGCCGGCTCATCGAGGGTGATGCCGAGCGTGCCTCCGGCGACGAACCCGGCCAGTGTCTTGGACACGTGGGTGTGGAGCATCAGTGTCGCGGCCGACACGGCGTGGCCCGGTGTGACCGGGTTCGGCGTGAGCACCCCGGTGACGGTCACTGTGAGCTTCAACGTTGTGAGCTCGGGAACCCCGGTGCACGTCAGCGTGAACTGAGGGGTCGAGGCCCCAGCCGTTGCGGTGGGACCGACCACCCCGGAGCCCAAGGCTCCCGTGACGCCCGACCCGACGACCGCCAGCAGGACGGCCACGGACCCGGTCAGGAACTTGCGAGGGCGTCGCACCATGATCGGGTCCTTTCCGCTCCGGGCGCTGGCCACGCACCCTAGCGCGCTCGATCCGCCGGTACCCTCCGCGATGGGGGCGACGCTGGCACGGGAGCGGCCAAGTCTGCCGGCTCGACGACGTCTTTGGGTGCGGCCTGGCGGTGATGCAGGCTTCACCGTGCGGGTGAGGGAGCGCTCCCTTCCGCCAGGGTCTGTGCCACGGCCTCGACGGTGGTGAGGGTGGCGATCAGGGCCAGGGTTGTGTGCACGACGCTCTCGGCGTAGGTGAGCGGAACGCCGGTGACGGCGTCAACCGGCAGGGCCACCTGGTAGCCGAGATTGACGGCCTCGATGCAGAGTCCCAGCACGCCGAGGTTCACGGACACCCCGGCGACGACCAAGGTGCGCACACCCAAGTTCCTCAACGTGGCATCGAGGCAGGTGCCGGTGAACGGCGACACGCCGTGGGCGCGGGCGATCACGACGTCACCGGGGAGGGGCCCGATCTCGGGGACCAGCTCGGTGGCCGGGGTCCCGGCCAGGAGGTGGTCAGCCCGCCGCAGCACCGCCGAGTGGAGGGGGGTGTTGGCGACGGTCCCGGCGCGGTCGGGCCGGAACTCGGCGGTGCAATGGACTACCGGAACCCGGGCCCGCCGAGCCGCGTCGAGCAGCCTGGCCGTCTTGGGGACCACCTCGGTCGAGCGGACGGCATCAGCCAAGTCCGGGAACGACGCCAGATCGCCCATCACGCCCCGCTGGAGCTCCATGGTGACCACGGCGACCGGCCAGGTACCCGGCGCATCCTGGGGCCGCCCTCCCAGGAGTGCACGACCCTCGAGCAGCATCCTGAGGTCGACCGCCACCTCAGCTCGTCCCGACCACGATCTCCGCGGCCCAGCGGTAGTCCGGCTTGCCGCTCGGCGAGCGTTGGATGGTCTCGACGTGGTGGAGCCGGCGGGGGAGCTTGTACCC
>JAJYWF010000019.1 GCA_021791635.1 Actinomycetes bacterium | reverse complement strand
ACAGCTCGTGGGCCAGGACGGCCTCGATCTCGGGCTCGTCCAGGCGGCGCAGCAGCCCGGTGGTGGCGCAGACCACGGCCGCCTTGGGGCTCCGTCCGGTGGCGAAAGCGTTCGGCACGTCGGTGTCGGCGATGGCCACCCTGGGCTTGGGCATGTCGGCCAGAGCGCACAGCCGGTCGACGGCGCCGTGGAGCGCCGGGGCCTCCTCGGGGGTCACGATGTGGCCGTGCATGCCCCAGAGGGCGATCCGGTCGGAGAACCAGTACTGGGCGAAAAGCAATGCCGCCACGATGACGAAGATCACCACGAAGCTGTGGAGCACGGCCCACAAGATGGCGGCGAACGCTCCGTAGAGGACCACGAGGAACAGTCCGGTCACGAACATCCGGGCGGTGAGACCGCGGTCGGTGGGCATGTTTCGGGCGATGGGCATCAGGGTGTGGCTCCTCCATTGTCGGCTTCCGATCCCGTGACTGCCACCTCCGGGCCGGCTCCGGTCACGACTTCGGCGTCCTTCACCTCGGACTCGCCGGGTTCTCCGGCGTCCCCGGCGCCGTCGGTGGGCGTCGCCAGCTCCCCGGCCGGCCCGGCGGTCGCCAGCTCGGCCTTCATGGCTGCGAGCTCGTTGTCCACCTGGGACGTGGACGCCACCTTGTCGAGCTGGGCCTGGATGTCGTCGACCGGGGTGTTCAGGTCGTTCAAGGCCCCCGACGCCAAGAGCTCGTCGATCGCCCCGGCTCGGGCCTGCATGCTGGCGATCTTGTCCTGGGCCCGCTGCATGGTGGCACCGGCGTCGCCCATGGAGTTGGAGATCCCCGACACCGCCTCTCCCACCTTGGTCTGGGCTTCGGCCGCGGTGTAGCTGGCCTTCAGGGTCTCTTTCTTCGTGCGGAACTGCTCCACCTGGGCCTGGAGGCGTTGGGAGGTCTCGACCAGCTTCTCCTGCTGCTCGGTGACCTGGTCGTGCTGGGTCTTGAGGTCCGAGAGCTGCTCGCCCAGCGCCGCCCGGCGTGAGAGCGCCTCGCGAGCGAGGTCCTCGTTCCCCTGGGCCAGGGCGGCCTTGGCCTGGGCCTGGAGCTTGTCCGCCTGCTTCTGGAGCTGGGCTGCCTGGAGCTCGATCCGCTTGCGGGCCGTCGCAACGTCGGCGACGCTGCGACGCACCTTCTGGAGGCTCTCGAGCTGCTTCTCGTAGGACAGGTCGAGCGTCTCTCGGGGGTCCTCGGCCCGGTCCAGCACCTTGTTCGCCTTGGCCTGGAAGATGTTCTTCGTCCGTTGCCACATCCCCGCCACGCTTCAGCCCTCCTCATGGCGCTCAGTCGCCTGGTACGAGCATAAGGCCCGCGAGGGTCGTGGGGGTCACGCCCACTCGCGCACCCGCCTGCCCCGTCCCGGTAACCTCGCCCCGATGTCTGATCGCCGATGCCTGCTCACCGTCCACGCCCACCCCGACGACGAGGCCTCCAAGGGAGCCGGGACGGTGGCCCGCTACCACGCTGACGGCGTTCGCACGGTGCTGGTGTGCTGCACCGGCGGTGAGGAAGGGGACATCTTGAACCCGGCGATGGACACCCCCGAAGTCCGCCGCCGGCTGCCCGAGATCCGCCGGGAGGAGCTGGACCGGTCGGCGTCGATCATCGGCTACGACCAGGTGGTCCTCCTCGGGTACCGGGACTCTGGGATGCCCGATACCGAAGCCAACTCTGACCCCGCCTCATTCGCCCGGGCCCCGCTGGACGAAGCCGTCGGCCGGCTGGTGGCGGTCATCCGCCGGGAGCGGCCCCAGGTGGTGGTCACCTACCCCGAGGAGCAGAACGAGTACCCCCACCCCGACCACCTCCGGGTGCACGAGATCTCCATGGTCGCCTGGGAGGCGGCCGGGGACCCCGAGCGCTACCCCGAGGCCGGTCCGCCGTTCGCCCCGCTCAAGCTCTACTATACCATGTGGCCCCGCCAGCGGATGCGGGCGCTCCACGAGAAGTTCCTGGAGCTGGGCGTCCCCTCGCCGTTCGACGACAAGTGGCTGGCCCGGCTCAGTCGGGACGACCCGGTGTCGACTTCCATCGAGCTCACCGGGTTCGAAGACGTGCGCGGCGACGCCCTGCGCGCCCACGCCACCCAGGTGGACCCCACCTCACCGTTCTGGTTCGGCCTCCCCCCCGAGGTCCAGCGGGGCATCCATCCCTACGACGACTTCCTCCTGGCCCGGAGTAGGGTGGGAGGGACCCAGGTCACCGAAGACGACCTCTTCGCCGGCATCGTCTGAAGCGGTGTCCGCCGCTCCCGGAGCTCAGGGGCGAGGCACGACGACGCTGCCCTGGTCCCCGTAGCCGCCGAGCAGGGGCAGGTGGATGGCCCCGGCGCTCTGGGCCAGGACGAGGGCGATGGCCGTGGCCAGGACGACGATCAAGAGGGTCACCAGCACCGGTTGCCAGTGCTCGAGCGACCCACGCCGGACGACGGCCATCTCCGCGGCCGGTCGGTCCGCCTCACCGGGGGCGACGGGTGCCGACTCGGCCGTCCCCATGCCCCCGTGCATGAGGGCCAGCTGGCCCACGCCGTGGGAGATGGCGACAGGATCGCTACCCGGGACGGCGAAGTGGAGCACCTTTCCGGCGGTCTGGACCGTGACCGCGGCGCCTGGCCGGCCCTCGATGTCGTAGGGGTCGACCCGCCACCCGGTGACGGCGTCCCAACCCAGGGTCCGCGGCGTCCCGTCCCCGGCGGTGACCACCACGCCGCGGTGGTCGATGTCCAGCGTGAGCCCAGTGATCGCCTCGTGGCCCGGGTCGGCGGGGATCAGGACCACCCCGTCGACGTGGACTTGTCCGGCCAAGGTGGTCAACCGCCCTCCCGGACGAGGTCGCGCAGCTCCCGGTAGCCGATGAGGGTGACCCCGGCCTCGGCCACCGCCCGCTCGAGGAACCCGTCCTGGCACACGAGGGCGTGGTCGTCCACCCGGGCCTCCCAGTCCGGGGCGATGGCCCGCAGCTCTGGGCTGTCGACGGCGGGGTGGAGGAACAACTCGGTCACGCCGGGGCCGAGCGCGGCCAGACGTTGCTCGATCACCTGGCGGCTGCCGACCCCGGGGACGAGCACCAGCTCGTCGACGAAGACCGCGCCGGCGTCCTGGGCCACCTGGCGGGCGGGGAAGCCGAGGTACTCCTCGGCCGCCGGACCCACCATGCGCAAGGGCAGCTGGAACTCGATGGCCAGGTCCAGGTACACGTCGAAGAATTCTGGGCGGATCTGGAGGGTCCCCATGTGCGAGTCGATGTGGCTCACGTCGAAGCCCCACAGGATGGCCCGCTCGATCTGGGCCCGGCACTCCCGCCGTACCTCGTCGAGGTCGGCGTGCTCCCAGACGTCCTCGACCGTTCTGGGGAACCCGCCGTCGCCCCCCACCAGTGACGGCGCGTGGGTGACCGGTCCCCAGCGGTAGAGGTCCCATTCGGCGTTCACCGTGAGGTGCACCCCGACGTCCTCTCCCCGGTAGCGCGAGGCCGCCTCCCTGGACCACGGGCAGGGCACCATCAAGGTGGCGCTCGTGACCAGCCTGGTCCTCAGGCACTCGTAGACGGCCACGTTGGCCGAATGGCAGAAGCCCAGGTCGTCGGCGTTCACGATGAGCAGCTTGGCGTCGGCCGGGTGGCCCAGTCGTTCGGCAACCGTTGGCATGCCATGACGGTAGCGCCCACCGCACGTGTCCACAGGGCGTGCCCACCCGAGCGGGTTGGGTGGGGTCGGACCCGGCTAGTGGCCGGGTCGGGGGTCCTGGCTCGGGTCCTCGGTCGGCGAGCTGGCCCCGGTGGCGCCGGCCAGCTCGGCACCTTGGGCTCGGGACCGGTCGGCCAGCTCGCGCTGGTAGTCGCCCATGGCCGTGGCCAGCCCGGGATCTGACGTGCCGAGAATCCGCACCGCCAGGAGGGCGGCGTTCGCAGCGCCGTTGACCGCCACCGTGGCCACCGGAACACCGCGGGGCATCTGGACGATGGAGAGCAGGGAGTCCAGTCCCTCGAAATTGGCCAGGGCCACCGGCACGCCGATCACCGGCAGGGTGGTGGCAGCGGCCAGCATGCCCGGAAGGTGGGCCGCGCCCCCCGCCCCGGCGATGATGACCCGCAGGCCCCGCCCGGCGGCCTGATGGCCGTAGGCCAGCATGTCGTCCGGCGTCCGATGGGCCGATACCACCCGGACCTCGTGGCTGACGGCGAACCGGTCCAGAACCTCTCGCGCTTCTCGCATGATCGCCAGGTCAGAGGAGCTCCCCATGACCACACCCACCAAAGGGGGAGCCCCCGGCGACGGGTCCGGTGCGGGGGTGGTCACCGCCCAACTCCGTTGACGGCGCCGAGGAGGGCGGTGGGTACGACGATGCCGGGAGGGACCGGGGTGCCCAGCGCCGTAGCCGCGATCCAGGCCTGTTCCCGCACGGCGGTGCCGTCGGGGCCGCACACCGTCACGTGCCCGAGCTTGCGCCCGGGCCGGGTGGTCTTGCCGTAGAGGTGGACGTGGGCGCCCTCGACGGCAAGTGCTTCAGGGAGCCGCGGGCCGGGAGGGGTGCCGTCGGAGGGACCGAAGACGTTGACGCTGGCGACGGCCGGTGCGACGGGATCGGTCGATCCGAGGGGCAGGTCCAAGACGGCCCGGAGATGGTTCTCGAACTGCGAGGTCACGGCCCCCTCGATCGTCCAGTGGGCGGTGTTGTGCGGCCGGGTGGCGATCTCGTTCACGACGAGGTCCCCACCAGTGCAGAACAGCTCGACGGCCATGACGCCGACCGCCTCACAGAGCGCGGCGACCTGCCGGGCGAGGAGCTCGGCCCGCCCGGCAACGTCGGGGCTGAGACGGCCGGGATAGAGCACCTCGCGACATACTCCGTCCACCTGGGTGGTCTCCACGGCCGGCCAGGTGACCATCTCCCCCCGGGGCCTGCGGGCGACGACCACGGCCAGCTCGGCTTCGATGTCGACGAGCTCTTCGACCATGAGGGGCACTCCGGCCCGGCACGCCTCCTGGCAGATCTCCCGTGCCTGGACGACATCCTTGGCGATCCAGACCCCTTTCCCGTCGTACCCGCCCCGGGTCGCCTTCAGGATCACCGGCCAGCCGTGAGCTCCGGCAAAGTTGGTGACGGCTGCGACGGCTGTCGCGCTCGAGGTGGCTGTCGCGCTCGTGGTGGCCGTGGAAGTGCCGAGGGGCTCGCCGAGGGAACCGCTCGGGAGCACGGCGAACGCGGGCACCGGCAGGCCGGCGCCGGCGAAGTGCCGACGCATGGAGCCCTTGTCGACCGCCATGGCCAACGTGGCCGTGGTCGGCCGCAACGTCACTCCCTCGCTCTCCAGGATCGACAGCGCGGTCAAGTCCACCTGCTCGTGATCGAAGGTGACCACATCGCACGCGCCGGCCAGCCCCCTGAGATCGCCCTCGCTCATGGGCGATCCCTCCAGTACGGCTCCGGCGTTCGGGACGGAGGGTCCCAGCTCCTCGGCCAGCACCACGGTGCCGATGTCGAGGGCGCTCGCGGCCTCACAGAGCATGCGGGCCAGCTGTCCGGCACCGACGATGCCCACGACCCACGGCGGACGACCGCCGCTGCCGCTAGCCTGAGGGGAGCGGGACACGCACGGCAGGATACCGTTCCCCGGGGTCAGGGACGGAGCCCACCGAGGTGACCCCGCCGGTCCGGGTGCGGTCAGCGGCGCGATCCCCGCCGACCGCAGGACGAACCGGGACGCCGCACGCGGCCCACACCGGCAACACGAGAGGACCATCATGCGAATCGGAGCCCTGATCGACATCGACAAACCCTTGGACCAGGTGGTCGAACAGGTAGGTGGTCTGGCACGCCAGGGGTTCGCGTCGGCGTGGGCCGTGCAGATCTTCGGCTACGACGCCCTCACCCTCCTCGCCACCGTGGGTGCCCAGGTCCCCGGGATCGGACTGGGGACCGGCGTCGTGCCGGTGTACAGCCGCCACCCCCAGGTCATGGCCCAGCAGGCCCTCACCGTCCAGGCAGCCTCGGGAGGGCGGCTGACCCTGGGGATCGGCATGTCCCACCAGGTCGTCGTCGAGGGGCTGTGGGGTCTCAGCTACGAGCGGCCGGCCCGCTACCTACGTGAGTACCTCGCAGCGCTGCTCCCCATGTTGCGAGGAGAGGTCGTCGACTCCCACGGCGAGGTCGTGACGTCGGTCACGTATGCCCCGCTGGAGGTTCCCGGGGCCGAGCCGCCGCCGGTGATGATCGCCGCCCTGGGGCCGGTGCTGTTGAAGCTGGCCGGACAGGTGGCCACAGGGACGGTGACGTGGATGACCGGGATCAAGACCATCGAGGAGCATGTGGCGCCGACCATCACCGCCGCCGCCCGTGAAGCCGGGCGCCCAGCGCCGCGGGTAGGGGTGTCACTTCCGGTCACGGTCACCTCGGACCCCGACCGAGCCCGGGAGCGTATCGACAAGGCCTTCGCCATTTACCCGACCCTGCCTTCGTACAAGGCCATGCTGGACCGGGAAGGTGCCTCGGCCCCTTCGGACGTTGCCATCATCGGGAGCGAGCAGGAGGTCACCTCCAAGCTGTCCCGCCTCGCCGACGCCGGGGCTACCGACTTCGTGGCGTCGATCGTGGGGGGCGACGACGAGCGGGCGGCGACCCAGGAGGTGCTGGCGTCGACGGTGTGATCGCTGGGGTGGTCGGGACCGCTGGGGCCGGATCAGCGCGGGACGGTCGTGTGCTTGAACTCGTTGAGCTCGGGGTGGCCGGTGACCAGATCCAGCACCCGGTCGACCGTCGAACGGGCCAGCGCCGCGTCGCCTTCGGGCCGGGTCATGAGCCGGACGAACACGGCGTGGTCGCCCACGATGAAGGTCGGCACCCCGAAGACCTCGTAGCGCGAGACGGACTCTTCGTGGGCCCGGCGGACCTCGGCGATCGGCCACCCTTGATCGATCTCCTTGAACACGAAGTCGGGATCGACACCGCACGATGCCAGCACGTCTTTGACCACGTCGGCGTCGGCCAGATCACGACCCTGGTCGTGGCGGGCGGAGAACAGCGCCCGGTGGGTGGCGGGAAATTGGTCGGGTCGCCGGTCGCGTACGACGACCCCGGCCTGGAGAGCCAGGACACCCTTGGCCGCGTCGGGCTTCTCCCAGACTGACGGCTGCCCTTCGGTTACATGGGCCTGGATCAGGGAGAACGGTGAGAAGGTCACGTTCCAGGGGGCTCCACCCTCCAGACCGGCTACCAGGTGCTCGTGGGCGTTGCGGGCGAACGGACACAGATAGTCCCAGGTGACGGCGAACGGGGGATGCGTAGAGGCCATGCCCTCACAACCGCGGTCCGCCCCCAGCTATTCCAACCCAGCCCCGACGGCCAGCCTGCAGGCGCTCCCGAGGACCGTGCCGATTACCGCTCCTCCCACGACGTCGCTGGCATGGTGGGCCCGGAGATGAACACGGCTGGCGGCCACCGCGGTGGAGAACGCCAGGTAGCACGCCAGCTCGGCCCGGGAGGTGGCCAGCGTCGTAGCGGTGCAGAACGAGGCCAGGGTGTGGCCACTGGGGAAGCTGCTGCTGGTGGGGCGGCGCACCGGCAGCGCCGCGGGTTCGACGGCGCCGGGTGAGGCATCGGGTTCGGGCCGCTGGCGGTTCACGATGCGCTTCAAGAGGGCGTTCGACGTCATGGACAGCACCCCGGCCACGAGGAGAGCCCGTCGCGCTCTCCGGCGGGCCGGGCCCGACCGGCGTCCCTTGACCACCGCCAGGACGAACCAGACGAAGCCGTAGTCCGAGACGTTCGACAGCAGCACCGCCGTTGCCGTCGCCGCACCTGAGCCCCGCAAGGGCTCGAAGGCGGCGTCCACTGCCTGGTCGAGGTCCTCGGTGATCACACCTGGGGACCCGGCGGAGGTTGCCCGCCGAATTCGGGGCACATTGCCTGGAAATTGCAGAACCGGCAGAGTGGCGACCTCCGCGGGCGAAAGTCCTCACGACTGCAGGCCCGCTCGATGGCCGACCACACGGCGGTGGTGCGCCCGGCCTGCCCGCGTACGGTCTGGGCGCTCGGCGCCGCCGAGATGGCCACCGGGTCGCGCAGGTACAGCAGGCGGACCTCGGTGGGGGCCCGGCCCAAGAGCTCCCGGCACAGGAGGGCGTAGATGTGCACGCCGCCCAATCTGGAATGCTCGTAACGA
The DNA here is from genome assembly GCA_021791635.1 of Actinomycetes bacterium. Classification (GTDB taxonomy): domain Bacteria; phylum Actinomycetota; class Acidimicrobiia; order Acidimicrobiales; family RAAP-2; genus JAJYWF01. The sequence goes on along the minus strand of JAJYWF010000019.1, from coordinate 21,557 downwards.
GCTGAAGGCGCTCGTCCCGTCTTGTAGTCGACCACCACCAGATCACCCTCGGCGTTGCGGTCGAGCCGGTCGATGATCCCTCGAAGCCGCATCGGTCCGATCTGCACCTCAAGGCCCAGCTCCACCCCGACGGCGTCGACGCCGTCGGGGTCCTCGAGGTCGAAGTAGTTGTGCACCAGGGTCTTCGCGTCGGCCTTGAACGCCTCGGCCTCGGTCTCGGAGAGGGCCAGGCCTTGGAATTCGGGGTCGGAGCCCATGGCCCGCCAGGCCCACTCGAGCTCGTCATCGGCGGCCCTGCGGGTCCGCTGTCCGGGCCGGTGGTTCCAGATGAGCCCCTCGAGGGCGGCGTGCACCAGCGTCCCTTTCACCGCCGCTCCGGACGGGGGCTCGGGGAGGCGGTCGATGACCGACAGCCGGAAGGCCAAAGGGCACTCGGTGAAGGCCGACACCTTGGACGGGGACAGCGACCGGGGAGGGGCGAACGGCATCGGCGCCAGGCTACGGCCACCGGCGGTCGGGGGGAGTGATCGCCCGCCGTCGACGACCGGGCACGCCGGCTGGTGTAGACACCACGGTGATGACGCCGCGCCGCCCCGCATCGGCTCCACCGGCAGGACACCTGGAGCGCAGTCCTTCGTGGGCCGGACTCCGCCGGGGGGACCCGGTGGACGTGGCCGGGACTCGCCTGAAGTCGGCCACCTGGTCGTTCGTGGCCTTCGTCCGCAACACTCGGACCGGTGAGGAGTGGGTCGAGGTGGTGGGGGGCAGGCCCGGGGACAGCAAGACCCGCTCGTTCCGGCCCGAGCAGGTCTACCCTCCCCGGAAGCAGCGGAGCCGCGGCCATGCCGCGGCTTCACTGGCGGACGCACCCCAGCTCCCACTGTGCTGAAGCGAGCGCAGTCCTGAACCGATCGCAGTCCTGAAGCGACGGCTGCCCTGAACCGAGCGCAGTCCCGAACGGCGCGGATTGGTGCTGGCCGGTGTTCCGGGTGCCGCCGGTCAGCCCCGTGTCGAGGCACCCGTCGCTATGTCGGGGAGAAGCGGTCCATGCGGGCCAGGATCCGCAGCATGATCTCGTCGGCCCCGGCGCCGATTGAGTCGAGCCTGGTGTCGCGATAGAAGCGCGAGGTCCAGTGCTCGGCCATGTAGCCGATCCCTCCGTGGAACTGGAGGCAGGTGTCGGCCACCTCGCGCTGGAGACGGGCACCGATGAGCTTGCCGATGGTGGCGAAGCGAGTGACGTCTTCACCACGGTCCACCCCGGCAGCGGCCGCGTACGCGTAGTGCCGCAGCATGTCGTGCCTGGCCGAGAGCTCGGCCATGGTGAACTGGATGTGCTGGTTGGCCAGGAGCGGTTTTCCGAAGGCGCGGCGTTCGGAGAGGTACTCGCGGGTGCGGTCGATGGCCTGTTCGATCGAACCGATGTGGCGGTACACGGTGATGAGACGTTCGGCCTGGAACTGGACCATCTGCTGCTGGAAGCCCCGGCCGATCTCGCCGATGGTGTTGGCCACCGGTACCCGGACGTCGGTGAATGACAGCTCGGCCGTGTCGCTCGACCACATTCCGAGCTTCTCCAGCTTCCTCGAGACCTCTACGCCGGGGAGGGAGGTGGGGACGACGATGAGCGACATGTCTCGATGGCCGCCTCCGTCGCCGGTGCGGGCCAGGAGGCACAGCCAGTCGGCCTGCGTCCCGTTGGTGATGTAGAGCTTCGAGCCGTTGATGACCCACTCGTCGCCGTCACGGACCGCCCGAGTCCGGATGCCGGCGACGTCGCTCCCGGCGTCGGCCTCGGTGACGGCGATCGAAGCCACCATCTCGCCACGGATCGCCGGTGCCAGGTAACGGGCTTTCAAGTCCTCGGAGCCGTAACGGTGGAGTGCCGGGGTGGCCATGGCCATCTGGACGGCGATAGCCATGGGCACCCCACCGCAGTCGATCTTGCCCAGTTCCTCGCCGGCGACGACGGTGAAGGAGTGGTCGGCGCCCATCCCGCCGTACGCCTCGCCGTACTCCAGGCCCAACAGTCCGACGGCTCCGAGCTTCGGGAACAGCTCGTGCGCGGGGAACGTGCCGGCCCGCTCCCACTCGTCGACGTGGGGCTGGATCTCCCGTTCGAACAGCTCCCGCAGCGAGGAGCGGAACAGGCGATGCTCGTCGGTCTCGATCATCGGCGCAACGTACCACCGCGGCCACAAAAGGGACGCCGTCGCCCACACGCGTACACTGCGGGGCCGTGGCAGGTGCGAGGAGGGGCGACGATGTGACCGGGAGCGTTCGGGGTCGGCTGGTCCGTACCGAGCACACCGGAGCGGTCTCGACGGTCGTACTGGACTCGCCGCACAACCGCAACGCCCTGTCGGCCCTTCTCATCTCCCAGCTCCTGGCCGCGCTGCACGAGGCTCAGGCCGATCCCCAGGTCCGGGTGGTGGTCCTGACGGGAACCGGAAGCGTGTTCTGCTCGGGTGCCGACCTCAGTGAGCGCCGCCGGGAGGCGCGGCCCCCCTCGGGCAACGACATCGACGGTGCCGGTGCCGTCGCTGTCACCGGCGCTGTTCCCGGCGCTGTACCCGCTACAGGTGGAGACCAGGGACTTCCGACCTTCGCCGACGTCCTGTCGTGCCTGGCCGAGCTGCCCCAGCCGGTCGTGGCCCGGGTGAACGGGCACGTGCGGGCCGGGGGTATGGGGCTGGTGGCCGCGTGCGATCTGGCCGTCGCCCAGGCGTCGACCACGTTCGCCTTCAGCGAGGTGCGGGTGGGAGTGGCCCCGGCGGTGATCGCCGTGCCGGCCTTGCGAGTCATGGATCGCCGGTCCTTCACCCGATGGGCCCTCACCGGCGACGTCTTCTCGGCCACCGAGGCAGCGGAGGCCGGCTTGCTGTCAGCCGTAGTGGACGAGGGCGGGCTCGACGAGTGGGTGCACGAAGTCGTGCGGTCGTTTCACCGCTCGTCGCCTTTGGCCATGGCGGCCACCAAGGGACTGGTGGAAGGGCTGTCGGGGATGGAGTGGGATCCGGCGATGGCCAGCGCCGAAGCCCTCTCCGACGAGCTGTTCGCCTCCGCCGAGGCGGCCGAGGGCATGGCAGCGTTCTTGGAGAAGCGAACCCCGACGTGGGTGGCGGAGCTTTCCGAACCTCGGGGAGGGCCCGAGCCACCCCGGGCGCCCGGAGTGCGGGGATGAGGACAGGGCCGGCGCGCCGACGGTGGGGGCCACCCGGCGGCGTGAAGGTGGGCACGACGCTGGCGTCCCGCCTGCGACCGGGTGACGCGGAGTTCACTGCCAACCGCGACGCCATGGCGGACAAGGTGGCCGAAGTGGAAACCCTGTGCCGGCAGGTGCTCGATGGCGGCGGCGAGCGCTACGTCACGCGCCACCTGGCCCGGGGCAAGCTCCTGGCCCGCCAGCGCCTCGAAGCCCTGGTCGACCCCGGTACGCCCGTGCTCGAGCTCTCTCCCCTGGCCGGCGCGCACACCGACGACCCCCTGGGCGGGGGTGTGGTGGTGGCCCTGGGGGAGGTCGCCGGGACCCAGTGCCTCGTCATCGCCAACGATCCCACGGTGCGCGGCGGCACGACCAGCCCCACCACCATCAAGAAGCTCTTGCGGGCCATGGACGTCGCCGGGACGAACCGGCTTCCTCTGGTGCTCCTGGTCGAGTCGGGCGGTGCCGACCTGCCCCGCCAGGCAGACGTCTTCGTTCCCGGTGGCGAGCAGTTCCGCCGGCTCACCGAGCTCTCAGCCGACGGGATCCCCTCGGTGTGCGTCGTCTTCGGCTCGTCCACTGCCGGCGGCGCCTACCTGCCGGGGATGAGCGACTACACGATCTTCGTGGAGGGCCGGGCTAGGGTGTTCCTCGGCGGTCCCCCCCTGGTCAAGATGGCCATCGGTGAGGACGCCGACGAAGAGGAGCTGGGTGGGGCCGCCATGCACGCCCGTGCCTCGGGGCTGTGCGACTACCTGGCTGCCGACGAGCACGAGGCCCTGCGCCAGGCTCGCCACGTGGTCGCCCACCTCCGCTGGTCCCGGCCCGGGGCGGTCCCGACCGTGGGGGCGGGCCCTGATCCGCCGGTCTACGATCCGGCCGAGCTGCTCGGGGTGGCTCCGGTCGACGTCCGTGTCCCCGTCGACGTGCGTGAGATCCTGGCCCGGATCCTCGACGGATCGCGCTTTGAGGAGTTCAAGGCTCTTTACGGCTCCCAGCTGGTGTGCGGCTGGGCCACCCTGGCCGGCTTCCCGTTGGGCGTGGTGGCCAACAACGGGATCCTGTTCTCCCAGGAAGCCCAGAAGGGCGCCCAGTTCATCGACCTGTGCAACCGCATCGACACGCCGATCCTGTTCGTGCAGAACATCACCGGGTTCATGGTGGGCACCCGCTACGAGCAGGGCGGCATCATCAAGGACGGCGCCAAGCTCATCAACGCCGTCTCCAACTCGGGCGTGCCCCACCTCACCCTCATGGTCGGGGCCAGCTACGGCGCGGGGAACTACGCCATGGCCGGTCGGGCCTACCGGCCCCGTTTCGTCTTCACCTGGCCCAACCACCGGATCGCGGTCATGGGACCCAAGCAGTTGGCGGGCGTCCTGTCCATCGTCCGCCGCAACGCCGCCGAAGCGGCGGGCCGGCCGTTCGACGAGGCGGCAGACGCCGAGCTCACGGCGGCCACCGAGGCCCAGATCGAGAGCGAGTCCACCGCCCTGTTCGCCACCGGTCGGCTATGGGACGACGGGATCATCGATCCCCGCGACACCCGCACCGTCCTCTCCATCGCCCTCACCGCCGTCCACTCGGCTCCGGTCGCCGGTACGTCCCGCTTCGGGGTGGTGCGCCACTGATGGACCAGCCGACCCAGCCGACCCAGCCGACCCCCTTCACCCGGCTCCTGGTGGCCAACCGGGGGGAGATCGCCCGCCGGGTCCTGCGGGCCGCCCGGAGCCAGGGGATCGGGACCGTGGCCGTGTTCGCCGAAGACGACCGTGCATCGCCGTACGTGTCCGAGGCTGACCGAGCCGTGTGCCTGGGCCCTGGACCGGTCGCCGGGACCTACCTGTCGGTGGAGCGGATCCTCGCCGCCGTCGCCGCCAGCGGTGCCGACGCCGTCCATCCCGGGTACGGATTTCTGTCGGAGGACCCGAGACTGGCCCAGGCCTGCATCGACCACGGCGTGCGCTGGGTCGGCCCGCCGCCGTCGGCCATGGCCACCATGGGGCAGAAGGCCTTGGCCAAGGCCACCGTCGCCGCCGCCGGGGTCCCGGTGCTCGAAGGCCAGGTGATCGATCAGGCACTGGCCGCGGATCGGGAGCGCCTGGACGAGCTCGGCCAGTCCGTGGGGTACCCGCTGCTGGTGAAAGCATCGGCGGGCGGCGGTGGCCGGGGCATGCGACTGGTGGAGGCGCCCGGAGCCCTGTTCGACGCTGTGACTTCCGCCCGTCGAGAGGCGTTGGCGTCGTTCGGGTCCGACGAGGTCTTCTTGGAGCGCTACGTGGTCTCGCCGCGCCACGTCGAAGTCCAGGTGGTGGCCGACCGCCAGGGCCAGGTAGTCCATCTGTTCGACCGGGAGTGCTCCATCCAGCGCCGGCACCAGAAAGTCATCGAAGAGGCGCCGGCGTCCCGGGTGCCCTTGGCCACCCGTCGCACCATGTGGCAGGCGGCGGTAGACGCCGCCCGGGCCGTGGGCTACGAGGGGGTGGGGACGGTCGAGTTCGTGGTGGGTGGGCCGGACGACGCCACATGCGCGTTCTTGGAGATGAACACCAGGCTCCAGGTGGAGCACGGCATCACCGAGCTGGTCACCGGCCTCGACCTGGTGGTGCTCCAGCTCCGGACCGCGACCGGGGCCCCGCTGGGATTCACGCAAGACGACGTGGTCGTGACCGGCCACGCCGTCGAGGCCCGGCTGTGCGCCGAACGACCGGCCGAAGACTTCCGTCCGACCCCGGGACCGGTGCTCCATGCCCGCTGGCCGGCGGGTGAGGGCATCAGGGTCGATACCGGGGTGGAGACCGGGTCGGAGGTCAGCGCCGCCTACGACAGCCTGGTGGCCAAGGTGATGGCCTGGGCGCCGGACCGGGACACGGCGGTGGCCAGGCTGCGGATGGCTCTGGGCGGGCCCCTGGAGGTCGACGGGCTCGAGACGAACCGGTCCATGCTGGCCGCCCTGCTCGACGATCCCGACTTCCGCTATGGCCGGTCGGCCACCGACTTCCTCGACCTCCACCCGACCGTGGTCCAGGCCCAGCCGGGAGAGGACCTCCGGATGCGCCACGTCGCAGCCGCCGCTGCGGCCGTGTCCTGGGGGAGGGCGAATGCTTCGTTGATACCCGGGACCGTCGGCAACTGGAGGAACGTGGGCCGGCCGCTCCACGTCGACCACTTCGAGGAGGGGGGGCGACGGTGGGCGGTCGAGGCCACCGGCCGGGGCCGCACGTGGGAGCTCGAAGTGGACGGTGTCACCTTCTTGGCCACGCTGGGGGTCACGTCGGGCGCCATCCGCGGTGCCGGCGTCCCGGGCTCCCGCCCCGGACGGCCCGGGAGGGGATCGCGCCGGCGTGGTGTGGTCGTGGACGTGGAGACCACAGGGGTCGTGGTACGGCACCGGGTGCGGGTGCACGGCCGTCACGTCGCCGTGTCGTCGCCCGACGGCCAGACCAACGCGCAGCTCGTGGTCGAAGACGAGTCCGAGGTGGCGGGTGCCGCCGCCGGCGAGTGCCGGGCGCCCCTGCCCGGTTCGGTGGTGGCCGTCCTGGTGAGCGAAGGCGACGCCGTCGAGGACGGGGCGGCGCTCGTGGTGATGGAGGCGATGAAGATGGAGCACACCCTGCGCGCCGGCGAGACCGGGCGGGTGGAGCAGGTCCTGGTCGAAGTGGGCCGGCAGGTCGACGCCGGGACACTTCTGGTGGTGCTCGGGGCGCGACCGTGACCGCCGTCTCCACCCCGCCGGGCGGTGGCGGGGTCCTGCGGATCGCCAACTGCAGCGGGTTCTACGGCGATCGGCTGTCGGCGGCCCGCGAGATGGTCGAGGGTGGTCCGATCGACGTCCTCACCGGGGACTGGCTGGCCGAGCTCACCATGTACATACTCCACAAGACCCGGGAGCGTTCGGGAGGCGCGGGCTACGCCCGCACCTTCCTCCGCCAGATGGAAGAGGTCCTCCCGACGTGTGCCGAGCGGGGGATCCGAGTGGTGTCCAACGCCGGAGGCCTGGACCCCACCGGGCTGGCCGCGGCGGTAACGGAGCTGGCCGACCGGCAGGGTGTGCGGATGAAGGTGGCCGCGGTCACCGGAGACGACATCGGGTCCCGCATGGCCGAGCTGGCCGGCGCCGGGGAGCGCTTCACCAACATGGACACCGGCGAGGACTTGCCGCCGGGTGCCCCGGTGGTCACCGCCAACGCCTACCTGGGGGGCGCGCCGATCGCCGCCGCCCTGAGCGCCGGGGCCGACGTCGTGGTCACCGGCCGGGTGACCGATGCGTCGTTGGTCGTCGGCCCGGGCATATGGGCCTTCGGATGGACCCCCGAGGATCTCGACCAGTTGGCGGGTGCTGTCGTGGCCGGTCACGTGATCGAGTGCGGCGCCCAGTGCTGCGGCGGCAACTACGCCTTCTTCGAGGAGATCTCCGGGATGGACCGCGTCGGCTTCCCCCTGGCCGAGTTGGCGGCTGACGGTTCATCGGTCATCACGAAGCATCCCGGCACCGGGGGGGCGGTGACCGTGGGCACGGTCACCGCCCAGCTCCTCTACGAGATTGCCGGTCCGCGCTACCTGAGCCCTGACGCGGTGGCCCGGTTCGACACCATCGAGCTGTCCGAGGTGGGGCCCGACCGGGTGCGCCTGGGCGGGGTGAGAGGTGAACCTCCGCCACCTTCGCTCAAGGTCACGGCCAACTTGGCCGGCGGGTGGCGTAACGCCATGACCCTGGTCATCAGCGGACCTCACCCCGAGGCGAAGTCCCGGGTGGCCGAAGACGCCATCTGGGCGGCCGTTCCCGGGGGTCGATCGGCCTTTGTCGAGACGTCGTCGGAGCTCTTCGGCGACCTCACCGGCGGTGGCATCGCCTGCCTCCGGGTTGCGGTCCGCGGGGACCACGAAGCCCTGGTGGGCCGGGGCTTCTCCTCGGCCGTGGTGGAGACGACGTTGGCCGGCTATCCCGGGACGTTCGCCACCTCGGCGCCCGGTGGGGCCCAGGAGGTGGCCCACTACTGGCCCACGACCGTGCCCGTGTCGGCCGTGCCCGCCGAAGTGAGCATGGAAGGCGAAGTGGTGGGGTTGGCACCCGGCTGGTCCGACCGGGCGAACGACGAGCCGGTCGACACCGGCGGCGTCGAGGAGCCCAGTACCCGGCTTCGGACCGGCACGACGAGGCCTGGTGACCGGACGACCGTGCCGCTCGGTGTCCTGGTGGGGGCCCGTTCCGGAGACAAAGGTGGCAGCGCGAACGTGGGCCTGTGGGCCGACACCGACGCCGTTTTCGACTGGATGGTCGACGAGCTGGACGAGGCTCTGCTCCGGCGGCTGCTGCCTGAGACTGCGGACCTGGTGATCGACAGGTACGTCTTGGCCAACCTGCGGGCACTCAACTTCGTGGTCCACGGGCTCCTGGGGTGGGGGGTGGCGTCGAACCTCCGGCTGGACTCCCAAGCCAAGGGCTTGGGAGAGCTGGTCCGCTCCCGAGAGGTGCGCGTGCCCTCTTCACTGGTGGCGGTCGGGCCGCCGGCCGACCGGCTGGACCGGTGGAGACACGCCACGACACTGCGGGTGGGATAAGTTCACTCTGACGTGCTCGCGGGCGACCGGCCCGCGACATCGGTGAACGGAGGGGTACGCCATGGCGCAGCAAGCTGGCACCACCGAGAGCGGGGAGCGCGGGCGAGGTCCGCTCTACCGGTTCATGTTCGGTCACCAGATCGACGAGTACCCCGGGAACGGCCCCCGTACCGGGTACCTGGTGGTGGCGGTGCTGGCCACCATCGTCTTGTACTACACGTACTACACCCAGACCGGGGTCACCCCGAACATCCTGCGCTCCTACCACATGTCGTTCTCGTTCTACGTGTGGATCGTCATCATCTCCAACCTCCTGGGAGCGTTCGCCTCCCTCCCGGCCAGCAAGACGGACAAGCTCGGGCGGGCGAACGTCATCATCTACGGACTGCTGATCGTCGGATTGCTGGTGGCGATCGGTGTGCCCAACGTCAGCACCGAGTGGGGCTTCGCCATCGTCATCTCGGCGATCGGCCTGGTCGAAGGGGCGATCCTGGTAGCCACGCCGGCCATGGTCCGGGACTTCAGTCCCCAGCTCGGCCGGGCGTCGGCGATGGGCTTCTGGACGGTCGGACCGGTGGCCGGGAGCCTCATCACCAGCATCGTGGCCAACCGCACCCTCAGCCACTTCGTGGACTGGCAGAGCCAGTTCATCATCTCGGGCATCACCGCCCTGGTGGTGTTCGTGATCGCCCTGCTGTTCATGAAGGACCTCTCCCCCCAGCTTCGTGACCAGCTGATGGTGTCGGCCCAGGACCGGGCCCTGGTCGAGGCCCGGGCCCGTGGGGTGTCCGACACCGAGGTCAAGGCGGCCACCGAGCACCCGTGGCGCCAGATCGCCAAGTGGGACCTGGTCGGGTCGTCGTTCGGCATCGCCGTGTTCCTCTTGATCTACTACGTGGCGGCCGGCTTCTTCACCATCTACTACGCCGTGACCTTCGTGAACCGCAACGGCACCCCTCTGTCCACCTCTCAGGTGAACGGGCTGAACATCTGGTTCTGGGGCGCCGACATCGTGGCCCTCATCGTGGTGGGGGTCCTCTCCGACCGACTCAGGGTGAGAAAGCCCTTCATGCTGGTGGGGAGTCTGGGGGGCATCGCCTCGCTCATCGTCTTCCTGAGGTTCGCCGGCAATCCCCATACCGGGTTCGACACCATCATCGTCACCACCGTGCTCCTGGCCGTCTGCCTGTCGCTGGCCTACGCGCCGTGGATGGCGGCCTACACCGAGACGGTCGAGTCCAAGAACCCGGCCCTGGTCGGGACGGGCCTGGCCCTGTGGGGGTGGATCCTTCGGTTGGTGGTGGGGATCTCGTTCATCTTCCTCCCCGTGGTGATCACCAGCGTGAACCCGGTGGTGGACAACCAGCCCGTGGCCATCCACGTGATCGACGGCCAGCCGATGCAGAACTTCGCCGTGGTCCACAAGGCCTCGGTGGCCTTCGCCTCGGCGCACGCCGCCTTCCTTGCCAAGCTCAATTCGCCCGCCATCAAGCCCATCATCACCCGGCTCTCGGCGCCCGGTGGCGAGACGGGGGCGAACATCGCCGCGGCGTCTGTCGCCCTGGGTAAGACATTCGCCACACTGGTGAAGTACCAGACCCAGCTCAAGACGCTGGTGGTCCCCTACGCCGCCCAGCTGAACTACCTGGCAGCCCACGAGAGCCAGTTCTTGGCCCTCACAAAGGGCGTGAAGCAGTCCCCGACACAGTGGAAGCGGTGGTTCTGGGTCGACGTGGCCGGCATGGTGGTGTTCATCCCGACCATCTGGCTCAACCGGGGGCGGTGGAGCCCGAAGAAGGCCAGGCAGGACGAAGAGGAGCACGACCGCTCGGTCACCGAGGAGCTGGACCGGCTCCTGCGGGCCGAGGCCGCCGGCGCTCCCACCGCCTGAGGTGGCCGATCCCTCGCGCTCGCTCCGGAGCATCCCGTGGACCTTGTTGGTGGTGCTCCTGGCCCTGGCCGGAGGGGCCGCGGCCCTCGGCGTGGCCACGGCCGGGAGCGGGTCGGGCTCGGCAGGGGTACCCGGCGTGGCCACCGTGAGCGGCGACGCCGTGCCCACGGTGAGCTCACTCGGCCCCACCAGCTTCGTGCACCCGGGGCCCTTCGCCGCCGGCGAGGCGACGATCACCCTCCCCTACGACAAGGCGCCGGTGGAGATCTGGTACCCGGCCCCGCCGTCCTCGGCCCGGGGTCGACCTCAGGCCACTTACAACGTGGCCACATGGCTGCCCCCGTCCCTCAAGGCACTGCTTCCCCCCGGGTTCGGGGTCCGCTACCGTACCGGGGCCTACCGGGGGCTCCCGGTAGCCTCCGGGCGGTTCCCCCTGGTCCTGTTCAGCCATGGTTTCGCCGGCTTCCGGGACCAGTCGACCTTCCTCACCTCCCGGCTGGCCACGTGGGGGTTCGTGGTCGCCGCGCCCGACTACCTGGCCACCGACCTGACGGCGGTCCTGAGCGGTCACCTGGCGGCGACGACCACAGCCAACGTGAAGGAGGGCGAGGCCGCCATCTCCCTCATGAACCACGAGAACGCCCCGCACGTGGGTCCGTGGTCAGGGCACCTTGACCTGTCCAAGGTGGCGGCCATCGGCCACTCCCTCGGAGGCGAGCTCTCCGAGCAGCTGGCGTCCGTCGACCCCGAGGTCACCACGTTCATCGGCATGGCCGGCGCCTCGGTGGGCGGTTTCGCCGGGCACCAGGCGGGGGCCATCGGAAGGGTCCCGCGCAAGCCGGGCATGCTCATGGTGGGCACGAAGGACCAGGTGGCCAGCCCGCTGGGGATCGCCCGGGCCTACGAGGACCTGCGACCGCCGAAGCGACTGGTCACCTTGAAGGGTGCCGGTCACCTGGTCTTCTCGGACATCTGCCAGCTGGCGCCGGGGCAGGGAGGGCTCCTCGGGGTGGCGGCCCAGGTCCACATCACCGTGCCGCCCTCGCTGGTGCCGCTGGCTTCCGACGGGTGCCAGCCCACCGACCTCCCGGTCACCGAGGGATGGCCGGCCATCCGCCAGGCCGTGACCGCACAGCTCCGGCTGGTGTTCGGGTTCGACCGATCGGCTGCCGGTCTGAGCGGGCTCCGACGGGCGTTTCCCGGCGTGGTGGCCGTGGACGACTCGGTCGGCACTCCCTGAAGACGCCCGGTACCGCGCCTCGCCATCGGGGTCGCCGGCCTGGGACGCGGCCCGGTCGCCGCCGGGTCACGGTCGGAGTGCGCCGGCGCGGCCGGTCCCGAGGAGCCATCATGCAGTGATGCACGGGACCTTCCGGACCCTGGGGCTTGCTGCCGGCCTGGTCGTGGTGGTCGGCACGGTATCGAGCGTCTTCACCACGCTGGTGGTCCCCAGGGCCACGTCGTCACGGCTGCTGCGTTCGATCTCCCGGGTGCTGGCCCGGGCCGTGCACCGTCCGGTGCGGCTGCTGCGGACGTACGAGGGTCGGGACCGGCTGCTGTCGTTGATCGGTCCTTTCGCCATGATCCTGCTCTTCGCCGTCTGGCTCGGCCTGCTGGTGGTCGGTTTCGGCCTGCTCGTCTGGTGGGACAGCGGGACGACGCTGGCCCATGCGCTGGCTGTCGCCGGGTCGTCGGTGTTCACCCTTGGCATCGTCTCGGCCCCAGGTCGGGCGGCCGAGGCGGTGGAGATCGCCGCCTCGGGCACCGGACTTCTGGTGGTGGCCTTGGAGATCGCCTACCTGCCCACCCTCTACGGTGCGTTCTCGGATCGCGAGACCGAGGTCACCCTGCTGGCCACGAGGGCCGGGGTCCCGGCCTGGGGCCCCGAGGTCCTGGCTCGTCACCACTGGTTCCGGACGACCGGGGAGCTGCCCGATCTGTACCGCACCTGGGAGCGGTGGTCGGCCGCGGTGGCCGAGAGCCACACCAACTACCCCTCGCTCATGTGGTTCCGCTCTCCGGTGCCGTGGCGGTCGTGGCTCACCGGTCTGGTAGCCATGCTCGACGCCGCGGCTCTCCACGACGCGCTCGACCCGGGGTCGGCACCCCGTCAGGCCCGGATCTGCCTTCAGATGGGGGTGAACACCCTGCGGTCCCTGGCCCAGGCTCTGCACATCGAGTTCGATCCGGATCCACTGCCCACCGACCCCATCCGGCTCACCTACGAGGAGTACCTGAGCGGGATCGCCCGACTGGAAGAGGTTGGTTTCCCTTTCGAGCGCAGCCCGGCGGACGCCTGGCCCCACTTCTGTGGCTGGCGTGTGAACTACGAACCGATCGCCGACGCCCTCACCCGTGCCATCGTGCCACCTCCGGCGCCGTGGTTCGTCCCCCGGCCGTGGCTCGGTGAGGTGCTCGGTCCTCGGGTCCGCGACCGGACTCCTGACGATCCCGAAGGAGGCCGGCCCGCAGGCCCCTGACGCGGCGCCGGCCGGCGTAGCCAAGGCTGACTTGGCGCCGGCCCGGCGACGATCACCCGCCCTGGAGAGGTCGGCGTCCCGGACCGGATCGACCCCTCGCAACGCCCTTCGCTCGTCGCCAGCCGGACTCCGGGCAGCTCTCGGGACCCATTCCGGCGAAGATCGTCTCCACGGCCCGCTTGGCCCACCCCGGAGCGGCGTGGACCCCGCTCACCCCACGGGCGAACACGGCGCCCACGAGCATGTGGAGGGCGAGGTCGAGGTCGGCGTCGGGGCCGAGCTGGCCGCGCTCCTGGGCGGCGAGGAGGAGCCGGAGTGCGTAGGCGGCCCGGGGGGCGATCACCCTCTGGCGGTGCAGTTCCAGGGCCTGGGGCTCCTCGCGGGAGCCCAGCAGGCAGCCGATGACCTCGAGGCACGACTCGGAGAACCGGTCGTCGAACTCCTCGAGGAAGTGCACCAGCTCGCCCCTGGGATCCTCGTCGGGCCCGACCGGGAGGTCGGCGCAGTCGGCGGCCACGACGGAGGTGATGAGATCGGCCTTGTCCCGGTACCGGCGGTAGATGGTGGCCCGGGCCACCCCGGCTTCGGCGGCGATCCCGTCCATCGTCACCCTGGCGTAGCCGAGCTGGGCCAGCTGGCGCCGGGCGGCGGCGGCGATGGCCTCGCTCACCCGCTGGTCCCGAGGGCGCCCGGTGCCGGCCCGGCAGGCGTCGGGTCCGGGGTCCTGGGGCTCCCTGCATGGCGACGTGCCGGCGACGTGTAGGGCACCTGCGTCTTCGGGGGCGCTCGCCCCTTCGGAGACGCTCGTCGGCGCGTGCCGGGACCCGGTCCGGGGGGGAGCGGTCATGGTCCCGCGACCGCCGGGCTGGGAAGGGGGTCACCCGAGCCGGCTCCGGCGCCATCGCCGGTGCCGCTCCCGCCTTCGGCCCCGGCGTGCCCGGCGGCGTCGGTCGATCGGCTTTCCGCTCCGGGGGAGTGGGAGGTCACGAAGTCGCGCTGGCGGGTGAGGGCCAGGGACAGGATGGAGCCGACCAGAGCCACACCGGCGGCGATGATCATGAGGTGGTCCAGGGTGCTGGAGAAACCGATGCGATAGGCCGAGAGGACGGCCTGCCCCTGGTCCCGGGGCAGCGTGGCCACCACTGTTCGAACCTGACCGGACGACATGGCTGTTCGGAGCGCGGCCCCGTGAGCGAGCCCGGCCGCCCTCCCGGCGGGCGACGACAGCAGCACGCCGGTCACCTTGTGCTGGATCTGGCTGATGAAGATGGCGCCCAGTCCGGCGATCCCGGTGGCGATCCCGATCTGGCGAAAGGTGCTGTTGGCCCCCGATGCCATGCCGCTGCGCTCTGGTGGCACCACGCTGATGGCCGCGGACGCCAGGACCGGGTTGACGATCCCGACGCCCGCTCCGGCCACGATGAAGCCGGGCAGCAGCACCGTCCAGCCCGAATCGGAGTGGGTGGTCGACATGAGCAGGCATCCGGCGGCCGTGACCAGGAGCCCGAGCCCCAAGAGGTAGCGCGCCTGGATCCGTACCGTGAGCTTCCCGGCCAGCGGGGCCACCAAGAACGAAAGGAGGGTGATGGGGAGGAAGCGGAGGCCGGCGGCGAAAGGACCGTAGCCGAGGTCGTCTTGGATGTAGAGCGTGAGGTACAAGAACATGGCGAAGATGGACCCCGAGACGGCGAAGGCGGCAATGGACACGCCGACCATCGCCGGCCTCCGGAACAGGTTGAGGTCCAGCATGGGGTCATGCTGACGCCATTCGACCACCAAGAACACCACGAGCAAGGCACCGGCCCCGATCAGCATCCCCAGGATCTCGGTGCTGTGCCACCCGTCTGTGTTCCCCCGCACCAGAGCCAAGACCAGAAGGAAAAGGGCGACCGAGAAGGTGACGAACCCGGCCCAGTCCACCCGCCGGGAATTGGGATCGCGGGACTCTTGGACCCGGGTCAGGGTGATGACCACGGCCAGAGCGCCGATCGGGACGTTCACGAAGAAGATCCACCGCCAGCCGATCCCACTGGTGATGGCTCCACCCACCAGGGGGCCGACGGCCACCGCGCCGCCGACCACAGCTCCGTAGATCCCGAATGCCGTCCCCCGCTCCCGTCCCGAGAAAGCCTGAGCGATGAGGGCCAGGGAGGTGGCGAACATGATGGCACCACCAACGCCCTGGGCACCGCGGGCCAGGTTCAGCATGAGCGAGCTGGTGGAGAGCCCACAGGTCAGCGACGACAGCGAGAAGATTCCCAGCCCGATGGCGAAAACTTCCCGGCGCCCGAACATGTCGCCGATGACCCCGGCGGTGAGGAGGAACGCGGCCAGGGTGAGCGAGTAGGCGTCCACCACCCACTGGAGATCGCTGAAGGAGGAGTGGAGCGACCGCTGGATGTCCGGGAGCGCCACGTTCACCACGGTGATGTCCAAGAGGAGCATGAAGATGGCGGTGCAGACCGCGATGAGGGTCCACCACTTCCGTTCGAGCACGGGCACTGCCGGCACCGCCTTTCTGCGTGGGTCTCCCCGACCCCCCGGTTCCAATACGAGACGTATTGTATAGTAATAGGCGGGCGACGGCGACGAACCGGCCTCATCCATCTGGGATTTAACCGGCCGGCCGTCGGTCTCGGCACGCTGCAGGTCGACTGCGCCAGTCGAGCCCGGCCTCTCGTCTCAATCCCCGGCGGTACCCAAACGGACCAGGACGGACTCCAAGAGGAGACGCTCGTTCGGATTGTGGCGAAGTGACCGGGTCGCCCCCGTCAGGATGGCAACTGCATCCTGGCACCGCCGGATCGTGTGGACGTCCTGTGGTCCGGGAGCGAGTAGCGAAGGGCTCGGACGGCCCCCCGAGTCGACGGGTCGGCCCACGGCGTCGTCGAGGAGGCTCCGGTACCTACGGGCCAGTGCGGCCAGACCAGAGCGGATCTCGTCGGTCCTCCAACGGCGCAACTCGCGGTGCTGGGCCTCGACCAGGTCTTTGCGGCCCGGGACGCCACGCTCTTCGTTCCGCCGGGCCTCTTCGGCCAATGACTCCAGCTCCTGGGCTTGGCGGGCCCTCACGGGGTCCAGTGCCTGCTCGATCGCGTCCAAGAGGGACTGGGCCAGGGCGCCGGCCGTGGCGCCCCGACCGTCGAGCTTTTCGGGGATGGACTTCCACAAGTCGAGGCGGGCGCTGTACTCGGGGTCGGTGACCAGGAGGCGGGCCCGTTCGACGTCGCCTTCGGCGCCTTCGGCCGCCAGCACGGCCAGGCTTCGGTCCACGCCCGTGGACTCCAACGAGGCGACGATCTCCGCCGCCGTCACCGGAGGAAAGGTGACCTTCACGCACCGGCTGGCCACCGTGGTGAGCTCGGGGGGCATGTCGTCGGCCAGTAGGACGAACACGGTGCTGGCCGGTGGCTCCTCGACGGTCTTCAAGAGTGCCGGCGCCGATCGGGTGGCCAGGTGCACGTCTGGCACCATCAGGACCTGGCGAGCACCTCCGAAGGGCCGGCGCTGGGCCAGTCCCACCAGGCGCCGGGCGTCCTCGACACTCAGCGAAGCGCCGGTCCGCTCGACGGTGACCACGTCCGGGTGACGATCGGCGAGAGCTTGTCGGCAGGAGGGGCATTTCCCGCATCCGCCGTTGGGGCACACAAGGGCGGCACCGAAGGCCCTGGCCGCCTGACGCACCCCCGAGCCGGGTGGACCGAGCAGGAGGTAGGCGTGCACCGGCTGGCGGGCCAGCTTCCGCAGGGCCGCCACGGCACCGGGCTGCCCCACGACGTTCGAGAAGAGCTCGACCGCCGGCATGGCGCCATCGGGCGAGGCGCCGTCGGGCGAGGCGCCGTCGGGCATGGCGATGTTGGGCTTAGACATGGGGTAGCAGGCGTTCTGACGGCGGTGGGATGGGACGTCCGAGTCGATCCTCCACCGCACGGATGATCTCAGCACTCACGTCATCGGCGTTGCCAGATCCGTCGACCACCACCCAGCTCGCACCGGCTTGCCGGGCAACGGTGAGGAAGCCGCTGCGGACACGCTCGTGGAACCCGTCGTCGAGTTGCTCGAGGCGATCAGGGGAGACCTCGGCCAGTCGGAGACGTGCCGTGGACACTGCCACGTCCAGGAGCACCGAAAGATCGGGATCGACGCCGGCGACAGCCCAGTCGACGACGGGCCGCAGATCGTCGATACCGAGTCCGCGTCCCGCCCCTTGGTAGGCGAGGGTCGAACCGGAGTATCGGTCGGTGACCACCCACCTCCCGCTCGCCAGGGCCGGACGAATCACCTCGTCCACGTGCTGGGCCCGGTCAGCCGCCATCAAGAGCGCTTCGGCCCGTGGCACGGGCTCGGCCAAGGTCGCATCCAACGCCAGGCGCCGGACCGCTTTGCCGAGCTGGGTCGCACCGGGCTCGAAGGTCAGCAGGGCGTCGAGCGAGTCGGCCAGAAGGCGCGCCTGGGTGGACTTTCCGCAGCCGTCGATCCCCTCCAGAGCGATGAGACGACCCCGTCCGGGCGGGTTCATGCCGTCTTCTTCGCCGCCGACTTCTTCGCCGCCGACTTCTTCGCCGCTGCCGCCGACTTCTTCGCCGCTGCCGCCGACTTCTTCGCCGGTGCCGCCGACTTCTTCGCCGGTGCCTTCTTCGCCGCCTTGGTCCGGCGGCGAGAGGATGGTCCCGCCGCCCTGCGCTCGGCCAGTAGCTCGGCTGCTCGCTCGATGGTGAGCCCTTCGACCTCATCCCCCTTGCGAAGTGAGGCGTTCGTCGTCCCGTCGGTGACGTAGGGACCGAAACGTCCGTCACGAAGGACCACAGGGAGCCCGGTGTCCGGGTCGTTGCCGAGCTCCCGGAGGGGAGTGGCCGCGGCTCCCCTGCCACGGCGGGTCTTGGGCTGAGCCAGGATCGCCCGAGCCTCATCGAGGGTGATGGTAAGGATCTGTTCTTCAGCCGTGAGGCTCCGGGTGTCCTTGCCGCGTTTGATGTACGGACCGAACCGCCCGTTGTGGGCCACGATCTCTTCGCCAGTGTCGGCGTCAATGCCGACGACGCGGGGGATGCGGAGTAGTTCGAGGCCTTGCTCCAGGGTGATGGTGCCCGGTGTCATCGATGCGAAGAGGGACGCGGTCTTCGGCTTGGTGGTGCTGTCGGCGGCGTCACCGAGTTGCACGTAGGGCCCGAACCGGCCGGCCCGCACCTGGACATCCAGGCCAGAGTCGGGATCGGTGCCCAGGACCCGGTCGTTGGACGGCGCGGCCAGCAGCTCTTCTGCCCGCTCCACGGTGAGCTCGTCGGGTGCGAGGTCCTCGGGAAGCGATGCGCGCTCGTCACCTCGCTGGAGATACGGTCCGTACCTTCCGACTCGGGCCACGATCTGGCGACCCTCGCCGTCGACGCCCACGGGGATCGAATTGATCTCCCGAGCGTCGATGTCGGCCAGGTGCGCAGCCACCGCTTGCTTGAGGCCGAGCCGACCGATCCCGATGCCGCTGCCGTTGTGGTGCTCAGCATCACCGTATTGACCGGGTGAGTCACCCGCCCCCGGAACGGTGCCCCTCGCACTGTCGCCACTCCCGAAGTAGAAGCGGGTTAGCCAGGGCAGAGCCTCCTCGCGACCGCTGGCGATCTCGTCCAGGTCGTCCTCCATGGATGCCGTGAACCCGTAGTCGACCAGGTCGGCGAAGTAGCGCTCCAAGAGATTGACCACAGCGAAAGCCGTAAAGCTCGGCACCAGTGCCGACCCCTTCTTCCACACGTACCCGCGGTCCAAGATGGTGGCGATGACGCTGGCGTACGTCGACGGCCGGCCGACACCGAGCTCCTCCATGGCTTTGACCAGCGACGCCTCGGTATAGCGAGCTGGAGGCTGGGTGCTGTGATCCCCGGGTTCCAGTGACGTGGCAGTGACCTTGTCGCCCTCGGCCAGAGCGGGAAGGACTACCTCCCGATCGGCCAGTTCGGCCTCGGGATCGTCCTCGCCCTCCACGTAAGCCCGTAGGAAGCCGGGGAATGCGATCACCCGACCGCTGGCGGAGAACTCGGCTTCGATCCCGGCCAACTCCCCGGTACCCTCGGGCATCTTCCCGACCAGCCGGAGTTGGGCGCTCGTGCCGGTGGCGTCGGTCATCTGGGATGCGACCGTGCGCTTCCAGATCAACTCGTACAGGCGGCGCTCGTCAGCCCCGAGGGACGAGGCCTGGTCGGGGGTGCGGAACGCCTCGCCGGCCGGTCGTATGGCTTCGTGAGCCTCCTGGGCGTTCTTGACCTTCCGCTCGTAACGCCGAGGTGCGGGTGGGACGTACCCGGGACCGTAGAGTGCCTCAGCTTGAGTCCGGGCGGCGACGAGCGCCTCGTCGGACAGAGTGGTGGAGTCGGTGCGCATGTAGGTGATCCAGCCCTGCTCGTAGAGACGCTGGGCCACCTGCATGGTCCGCTGGGCACTGAACCGCAGCTTCCGGCCGGCCTCCTGCTGGAGCGTGGAGGTCATGAACGGTGGTGACGGGGAGCGTCGGAAAGGCTTCTCGGTCATGGATCGCACCGTGAACTCCCGACCTTCTAAGCCGGTTGCCAGCTCTCGGGCCTCGGACTCGGTCAGGACGCGCACCTCGGCTCCCGACTGGCGCTCACCCGTGGCCGTGAAGTCTCTCCCGGTCGCCACGGTCACGCCGCCCACCGCTACCGCCGAGGCCTTGAACTCTCCGGCGCCGTCGGTGCCTCGGCTTGCGCCGGAAGAGAAGGTGGCGTCCACGCCCCACCAGGTGGCGGACCGGAACCTCATCCGTGCCCGCTCGCGCTCGACGACCATGCGGGTGGCCACGCTCTGGACCCGGCCGGCCGAGAGGCGGGGCATGACCTTCTTCCAGAGCACCGGCGAGACCTCGTAGCCGTAGAGACGGTCGAGGATCCTTCGGGCTTCCTGGGCGTCGACCAACCGGCGGTCCAGCTGGCGAGACTGCTCCACCGCCCGCGTGATCGCGGCTGGGGTGATCTCGTGGAACACCATGCGCTTCACCGGCACCTGCGGGGAGAGCACTTCGGAGAGATGCCAGGCGATGGACTCCCCTTCCCGGTCCTCGTCGGTCGCCAGGTAGAGCTCGTCGGCGTCCTTCAACAGGCGTTTGAGGTTGGCCACCACCGACTTCTTCTCGGGGGAGACCACGTAGAGCGGCTTGAAGCCGTTGTCCACGTCGACGCCCAGCCGAGCCCATCCTTCGCCCTTGTAGGCGGCCGGCACCTCGTCAGCGCCCCGCGGCAAGTCCCGGATGTGGCCGATCGAGGACTCCACGACGAAGCCGGATCCGAGCATCCCCGAGATGGTCCGGGCTTTCGCCGGAGACTCGACGATGACGAGGGCTTTAGGCATGACGGGTACCTCGGGCCGGAAAGTGTCGAGATAATCCGCCGTCCTCAGGGTGGCTGGGGGAGCTGGTGGGGCACATCGGAAGGCAAGGTTCCCGGTTCACGGGGACTCCTGTCAAGGCCGTCGGGGCGACACCAGCCACTCCCGGGGCTCCAGGGTGGTCCGCAAACGTGTCGGGTCGGTTCCCGGCAGTCAGTCGGCGCCCGCCGGAGCTGCCGCCTGGGCCGGAGCTGCCGCCTGGGCCGGAGCTGCCGCCTGGGCCGGAGCTGCCGCCACCGGAGTGCTGTCGCCACCCATCCCTTCGGTCTTGCGCTTCGAGAAGGCGATGGCAATGAGGAGGACGACCAACGCCGCTCCGGCGATCCCAAAACGGGCGCCGGTGTTGTGACGGAGCGTGATGACGGCCGGGAGGATGAGGAGCGACACCAGGTTCATCACCTTGACCATCGGGTTCAGGGCGGGTCCGGCGGTGTCCTTGAACGGGTCCCCGACCGTGTCTCCGATCACCGCTGCCTTGTGAGCCTCGGAGCCCTTCCCTCCCTCGTTCCCGTCCTCGATGTACTTCTTGGCGTTGTCCCACGCTCCACCGGAGTTCGAGAGGGTGTTGGCCATGAGCTGACCGGTCAGGATCGCCGCGGCCAGGAACCCACCGAGGGCCAGGTAGTTGATGCCGAACCCGACGATGACCGGAGCCAGGATGGCGAGCAGGGCCGGGGTCGCAAGCTCGCGTTGTGCGGCCGCGGTGCAGATGGAGATCACCCGCCCGTACTCGGGCTTCTCGGAGTAGTCCATGATGCCGGGGTGCTCACGGAACTGGCGACGGACCTCTTGGACCACCGTCCCCGCCGAGCGACCGACGGCCCGGATGGCTAGGGCGGAGAAGAGGAAGGCGATCGATCCACCGATCAGCAGACCTACGAAGGTGGTCGGGTTGGACACGTTGATCTGGGTCAGCGGGTTGTGGAACAGGTTGAGGCTCGGCAGGTGGAGCTGGGAGCCGATGGTCTCGATGAACGAAGCGAAGAGGGCGACGGCGGCGATGACGGCCGAGCCGATGGCGACGCCCTTG
>JAJYWF010000018.1 GCA_021791635.1 Actinomycetes bacterium | reverse complement strand
CCCGACAGGCGGAGGCTACTGGCTCGTCGCCTCCGACGGCGGGGTCTTCGCCTTCGGCAAGGCCAAGTTCAAGGGCTCTGAGGGCGGCTCCCGGCTCGACGCCCCGGTGGTCGGTATGGCGCCCACCTTGACAGGAGGGGGCTACTGGCTCGTCGCCTCCGACGGCGGGGTCTTCGCCTTTGGCAGGGCCCAATTCAGAGGGTCCGAGGGGGGACAGCCGCTGAACGCCCCGGTGGTGGGCATGGCGGCGACACCGACAGGGGGCTACTGGCTCGTCGCCTCCGACGGCGGGGTCTTCGCATTCGGTGGCGCCACATTCTACGGATCAGAGGGCGGCAAGCCGCTCAACGCCCCGGTGGTGGGGATCGTTGCGAACCTCACAGGAGCCGGCTACACGCTCGCGGCCGCCGACGGTGGGGTCTTCTGCTTCGGCACGGCCACCTTCCGCGGCTCCGAGGCGGGCAAGCCGCTCAACGCTCCGGCCGTCGGGGCTACCTGACGGAGGCGGGGCTACCTGACGGAGGCGGGGGCACGCTCCTCGACATCCAGCCGGCGCCGGGAGCCGGCTGCGCGCTCCGCCACGACGGCGTAGAGGGACGTCGTCGATCGAAACGGTGGCGGGAGTGGTGAGAGCGTTGGTATATGGGCACGTCCGACGGTGACCGTGGCTTCGGGCGTCGCCATCGTCTCCCCAGGGGACCAGGCCCTGGCGCCCGACAGGCCCTATCCGGCCGCACCCCGGGCCACGACGGCGGCATCCACGAGCTCGGCGAAGGCGCGCCGGAGGTGGTCGGCCAGAGCATCCACGTCGGGCACCAACCGCCGGCAGCCCACCAGCCCGAAGACCAACGACCCGTGGTAGGTCATGCTGGTCACGTTCAGTCCCACCCCATCGGCTACCGGCCCTACCGGCGTGACCGACACCACCCTTCCCCCGGCGCACCACAGGGAGAAGTCAGGGCCTGGGATGCTCGAGACGGTGACGTTGAACACCGGTGGCAGGCGGTCGAAGAGGCCGAGCCCGCTGGCCCACCGCGCTACCCGTGAGGCCAGTGCCGGCGAGGTGACCTGGGCGACGTCGTCCCACAACGAGCCCCGGAGCAGGCGTTCTTGAGCCTTGGCCACGGTGGTGGCCCGCGAGACCTCTCCCAGCCGCTCGACCGGATCGGCGACATCGGTCGCCAAAGACACCAGCATCCCCGAGATCCTGTTCCCGAGGGCCGGTGGACCCCCCTCCAGGCTCCCCTGACCGCGAGCGACCCGGGTGGCCGGACGCTTCGACACCGGCACCAGGGCCACCAGCGACCCGCCCGGAACCTCTCCCCGGCCAGCCAGGAGCCGGACCAGCGCTCCTCCCACGGCCGTGAGCACGACATCGTTCACCGTTCCACCGAGGACGCGGCGCACCACGTGGACGTCGTCGAGCGGGACCGACGTGGTGGCGAAGCGCCGATGGGCCGATACTGCCCCGTTCAGCGACGTCCGGGGCGCGCTGAACGGGGACGGAGGCGGGGCCTCGCCAGCCTCCGCCAGTTGGCGATTGTGCTCGGCGACTTCCAACACCGTCTCCAACCCCCGTTGCCACGTGCCGGCCAGGAGCTCGGGCTGGTGGGCCAGGCTCGACGCCGCGTGGCGGAGGAGCGCAGAGCCGGTCGGCAAAGGGCCGGGGGCCCACGGCGAGTCGGGGAAGCGAATGGGGCGGGGCCGAGGCCCCAGGTCGAAGAACGTCGCCAGCAGCGATGCTCCGGACACCCCGTCGAGGATGGCATGGTGGACTTTGGCCACCAAGGCCGTCCTCCCCTCTTCCAGCCCTTCCACCACCGTGATCTCCCAGAGCGGTCGGTCCGGGTCCAGAGGCCGTGCCACGATGTCGGCCACCAGGTTGGCCAGCTCCAGCAAGCCCCCCGGGGCGGGCAGCGCCGACCGGGTCAGATGATCGTCCAGGCAGAAGTCGGGATCGTCGGCCCATACCGGATGGGCCAGCCCCAGCGGCACCCTGACGACCCGGCGGCGGAGCTGGGGCACCAGGTGGACGCGCTGCTCCACCATCAGGCGGATCTGCGCGAAACGCGAGGTGGGGGAGAACAGCGACCGCTTGCCCTCAGGGGGGTCCATCACCACCACGGCAGCGACGTGGAGATGGGTATGACGGGCCTCGAATGCCAGGAAGGCGGCGTCGACGCCGACGATCGGCTCCACCCTCAGCGCCCCGTGTGCCCGAACCCTCCGGCACCCCGGCCGGACACGGTCCCGGTCCCCGTCAACCCTGACGGCAGGTCGTCCATGGCGCCCACCGGGCTGAACTCAACCCTGGCCACGGCTTGGATGACCAGCTGGGCGATGCGGTCGCCCGGACATACCCGGTACGGCTCGTACGGATCGGTGTTCACCAAGAGCACCGACAGCTCGCCCCGGTACCCGGCGTCGATGAGCCCAGGGGTGTTGAGACACGTGACCCCGTGACGGAGGGCCAACCCACTGCGAGGCTGGACGAACCCGGCGAAGCCTTCGGGGATGGCCACAACCAGGCCCGTGGGCACCAGTGCCCGTCCACCTCCGGGGTCGAGCACGGCACCCTCTCGGGCATGGAGGTCGGCTCCGGCGTCGCCCACATGAGCGTAAGTAGGAAGGGGCGCTCGGGGATCGAGCCGGTATACGGGTACCTGGACCGGCGTCATCGCCCGAGCGTAGTTCGCCCATGACGACCGGCCCAGGGCCCGAGACGAACCCGCATTCCCGCCCGCGGCGTCACTTGTAGCGGAAGTGGACGAACACCCGGCCGAAGTTCTTCGAGTCCTTCTCGACGCGGTCGTAGAGGGCCTTGATCTCCTTTTGGTCGAGGAAGCGGAGCACACGCTTCTTCAGCTGCCCGCTCCCTTTCCCCGGGATGATCTCCACCGTCCGGACCTTCTTCTCGATCGCCTCGTCGATAACGGCCCGAAGGGCGCGATCGATCTCGTCACCACGGTTGTAGATGTCGTGAAGGTCGAGCTTCAGCTTCACCTCCTCCGGTCTACACCGCTGCCCAGCTCCGTGCCTGCCACCGCACCCCGGGCACTAGCATCGGCCCGATGCTGGCCTGGATGGACCTGGAGATGACCGGCCTGGACCCGAGCCGTCATACCATCGTGGAGATCGCCACGTTGGTCACCGACGACGACCTCGACATCATTGCCGAAGGACCCGACATCGTGATCTCGACCATGCCCGAAGACCTGGCGGCCATGGACGACTTCGTCCGCTCCATGCACACCCGTTCGGGGCTGCTGGCCGCCATCGAAGCATCGACCACGACCCTGGCCGATGCCGGTGCCGCCACCCTCGCATTCCTCCAAGAGCACCTGCCGACGGACGAGAAGATCCCGCTGGCCGGTAACTCGATCGGAACCGACCGGCGCTTCCTGGCCACCTACCTGCCCGACATCGAGGCCTTCCTCCACTACCGATCGGTCGACGTCTCCACGGTCAAGGAGCTGGCCCGCCGTTGGTGCCCCGGAACGCTCGACGCCGCACCGGCCAAGAAGACCACCCACCGGGCGATGGACGACATCAAAGAGAGCGTGGCCGAGCTGGCCTACTATCGCACGGCTGTGTTCCGACCGCCCGACTCCGCTCCCGACGGAGCGGCGGCCTCCAACCCTCCGCCGGGGACCGCCGGGACCAACGAGGAGACGACGTGACCCCCAAGACCGCCGCCATGTCGATTGCCGAAGCCAACGCCCAGCTCACCGCGCCGGGCCAGCTCTTCGAGATGGAGGAGCTGGACATCCGTGGCGTGCCGACCCGAGTCTGGAAGTCAGCTCCTCCGTCACTGCGCACCGTGCTCGATCTCTCCTCGGGCCACGGCGACGCCGACTTCCTGGTCTACGAGGACGAGCGGACCTCGTTCAGCCAGCACTATCGCATTGCCTCCACCCTGGCCTACCGCCTGCGAGACGCCTTCGGGGTGGTGAAGGGCGATCGGGTGGCTATCGCCATGCGCAACCTTCCCGAGTGGATCATGGCCTTCTGGGCCATCGTCAGCGCCGGGGGCGTGGCCGTGCCCCTGAACGCCTGGTGGACCGGTGACGAGCTCCAGTACGGTCTGGCCGATTCGGGCTCGGTGGTGGCTTTCGTCGACGAGGAGCGCGCCGCCCGCATCCGACCACACCACGAAGACCTCCCGTTCCTCCGCTCGGTGGTCGTGGCCAGCGAGCATCGAGACCGAGCCCCGGTCACGGGGGGTGGGGGCATTCCCGAGATCGCCTTCGCCGAGGCTCTGGGGGACGTCGACCTCTCGGCCACGCCGCCCGACGTGGAGCTTGGGCCCGAAGACGACGCCACCATCTTCTACACGTCAGGAACGACGGGGAAGCCCAAAGGCGCAGTGGGGACCCACCGCAACACCTGCACCAACCTCATGAACCTGTTCTTCATCAACACCCGGGGTCAGATTCGTTACGGCACGTCCCTGGCCGACACGACCGGGAAGTCACAGAACTCCTACCTCCTCACCGTCCCCCTCTTCCACGCCACCGGCTGCCACGCCGTGATGATCACCAACGCCGCCGCCGGAGGCAAGATCGTGATGCTCCATCACTTCGACCCCGAAAGGGCCCTCGAGCTCATCGAGCGGGAGCAGGTCACGACCTTCGGCGGGGTGCCGACGATGGTGATGCAGATCCTGGACTCCCCTGACTTGTCTCGCCGGGACACGTCGTCGGTGCGATCGGTCTCCTACGGAGGAGCGCCGGCGCCTCCCGAATTGGTCCGGCGCATCCGGGCCCACTTCCCCGTTGGCCAGCCGGGGAACGGCTATGGCCTGACCGAGACGTCGGCAGTCACGTCCATGATCACCGGTGAGGACTACGTCGCACATCCCGACAGCGTCGGTCCGGCTGTTCCGGTGACCGACGTCGCCGTGGTGCCCGAGGACTTCGACGGCCTCGAGCCCGATCCTTCGCTGCCGCGAGGTCCGGACGTCACCGGTGAGCTCTGGGTGAAGGGACCTCAGGTCGTGCGGGGATACTGGAACCGACCCGAGGAGACGGCCCAGGTGTTCACGCGTGGCTGGCTCCACACCGGGGACGTAGCCCGGGTGGACGCCGATGGCTTCATCTACATCGTCGACCGGGCCAAAGACGTCATCATCCGCGGGGGTGAGAACGTGTACTCGGTCGAGGTGGAGGACGTGCTCTACGAGCACCCGGCCGTGGCCGACTGCGCAGTGGTGGGCGTGCCCCACCCCACCCTCGGCGAAGAAGTCGGTGCGGTCGTGGTCCTGCGTCCCGGCCACGGGGTCGGAGCTGACGAGCTCACCACCCACGTCAGGAGCAGGTTGGCGGCGTTCAGCGTTCCAACCCGGTTCTGGTTCTACGAGCAGCCCCTGCCCCGGAACCCGGCCGGCAAGGTCCTGAAGCGTGCCCTTCGATCCGAGCTCATCGGCTCGGACCACCCTGGCCCTCCCGTCGCCGACTCCTGACCTCGGCGACGGGAGGGGAGGGAGCGGAGCGGACTACTTGTTGGGCTGGGGGGTCAGCCGGAGGTAGGGCTTGAGCGCCTTGAACCCCTTGGGGAACTTGGTCTTGGCGTCGTCGTCGGACACCGCCGGGGCGATGATGACGTCTTCACCGTCCTTCCAGTTCACCGGCGTGGCCACCGAGTAGCCGGCCGTCAGCTGGAGCGAGTCGAGCACGCGGATGATCTCGTCCACGTTGCGGCCGGTGGAGGCCGGGTAGGTGAGGGTGAGCTTCACCTTCTTGTCCGGGCCGATGATGAACACCGACCGGACGGTCAGGGTGTCGCTGGCGTTGGGGTGGATCATGTCGTAGAGGTCCGCCACCCGGTGGTCCTCGTCGCCGATGAGCGGGAAAGCCAGTGCCGACCCCTGCGTCTCTTCGATGTCGCCGGCCCAGCCCTTGTGGGAGTCCACCGAGTCGACGGACAGCCCGATGAGCTTGGTGTTGCGCTTGTCGAACTCGGCCTTGGCGGCAGAGAATGCCCCCAGCTCGGTAGTGCACACCGGGGTGTAGTCCTTGGGGTGGGAGAACAAGATCCCCCAGCTGTCGCCCAACCACTCATGGAAGTGGATCGTGCCGTCGGTGGTGTCGGCGGTGAAGTCCGGAGCGGTGTCGCCCAGTCGTACTGCCATATCTCGGTCCTCCTCTGTGCGCCGGCCCGGGCTGGGTCGCCCGGTCCAGCCGTTTGCGTATGGTGACGCCACCTTAGCGGCCCCGGCTCCAATTGTCGACTTGATTAGTCAAGAATCTTCGAGGCGCCGGGGGGCGGGGCCGGTGCTACACCGCGGCCGGTCCGAAGCCACGGGCACTGCGGCCATCGCCGAACGCCCTCGGGCCCCGTGCGAGAATCGAGACGTGAGCCAGGGCGACCAGACGTCCGACGACGAGGGGACGAGCACCGTCGGGGTCGATCGAGACGGTCCGGTGGTGACGATCTCCATCCGTCGCCCCGAGCGCCGCAACGCCGTCGACAGCGCCACTGCGGCTCGCCTTCGCCAAGCCTTCTCGGACTTCGACGCCGACGACACGCTTCGCGTCGCCGTCCTCACCGGAGCCGGCGGGCACTTCTGCAGCGGGGCGGACCTGAAGGCCCTCACCACCGGCGACCGTCGCCCGGTCTCAGACGACGGGGACGGCCCGATGGGACCGACCCGCATGACCCTCACCAAGCCGGTGATCGCCGCCATCGAGGGCTACTGCGTGGCCGGAGGCCTGGAGCTGGCGCTGTGGTGCGACCTTCGCGTGGCCGCCCGAGACGCCGTGCTGGGAGTCTTCTGCCGGAGGTTCGGAGTTCCCCTGGTGGACCTCGGGACCGTGCGCCTCCCCCGCCTGATCGGCCACGGCCGGGCCATGGACATGATCCTGACCGGTCGGGGGGTCCCGGGTCCCGAGGCACTGGATATGGGCCTCGTGAGCCGGGTGGTCGAACCCGGTCACGCCCTCGGGGCAGCCAGCGAGCTGGCCGGGGAGCTCGCCGAGCTGCCCCAACGGTGCCTGCGAAGCGATCGACTCTCGGCCATCGAGCAGTGGGGACTCTACGAGGCGGCCGCGGCAGCCAACGAGGCTCGGAGGGGCCGCCAGGTCATCGCCAGCGGAGAGACGCTCGAAGGCGCCCGGCGGTTCGCGGCCGGTGCCGGCCGGGGCGGAGGGACGGCTCCGTGAGCTCACCTTCATCTCGAGCCCCGGCCGAAGGGACCTCGCCGGTCGACGTGCCGACGGTGGTGGCGTTCGACTTCGACGGCACGCTCACCCGTGGCGGGAGCGTGTTCCCGTTCCTCATCAGGGTCCGCGGCATGGTGCCCGTGGCCGTAGCCGTCCTCCGAACCCTCCCCGCACTCGTTCGTGCGGCGTTGGTCGGCGGCCCAGCTGCCGACCAGGCCAAGGAGTCACTGTTCGTTCGCCTCCTCGGCGGCCTCCCGGCCGAGCGAATCGACACCGTGGCCGAAGCCTTCGCCGATGAGCACCTCCGGCGACGACTGCGTCCCGAGATGCGCGAGCGCCTCGAGCACCACCGGTCACTGGGTCACCAGGTGGTCATCGTCTCGGCGTCACCCGAATGCTACGTGAAGGTAGCCGGGCGGATCATGGGAGTCGACGCGGTACTGGCCACGAGGCTCCGCGTGGGCAACGGTCTGCTGACCGGCCGGTACGAGGGCCGCAACTGCCGGGGGGCTGAGAAGTACGCCCGCCTGGTGGGATGGCTCCGCTCCGAAGGTTTGAACGGTGCTGGGTCGGCACAGCCGGTGCTCTGGGCCTACGGGAACAGCCGGGGTGATCTCCGGCTGCTCTCTGCCGCCGACCACGGCATCGACGCCGGTCGGCTCGGTCGCTTCGGACGGCTTCGCCAATTCCCCCGTCTCTCGGACCCGTCCGCCGCCCCGCGCCCCTGAACATCGACGGTCTGGCCCAATGCCCGGGCCGCAGGTGCCGGCTACTTCTTCACCACGGTCCGGGGCGCCGGTTGGGTCGTGCTGGCACCGGGATGCCCTGATTCGCCGGCGCCCGATGGAGCGACCTTCGTGGTGCCCGACGGAGTGGATCGGACGACGTTGTGGCTCCAAGGAGTGGTGACGAGCAGGCCCAGCGAACCGAACAACAGGCCGGCCACCAGGCTCGCCGCCACCACCACGCGTCGGCCCCGGGCCCCCGCCACTTCAGGCTTGCGTGCGGACGCGTCCCGGCTGTCGGCCGCGGCCAACCTGCTGGCCCTCAAGATGTGGGCCACCACGTGGACGGCCACCACACCGAACCACAAGACGAAGGTCACCTGGTGGATCCGTAGTATCAGCAGCTCGTGGGGTCCTGCGAGCCACAGGGCGACTCCCGAGGCGATCACAGCCACCGTGCTCATCATCACCAATGGACCGAGGACCCGCAGCAGCGGGTGCGGAGGTCCAGCCCGGCGGAACCGCGGGTCGCCCAGGTAGTAACGCGAGAAGCGCCAGAGCGTGGACCCGATCTTCAACAGGACCGGTGGGATCAGGACGAGCCCGATGACGATGTGCCACGAGAGCAACCGACTGATGAACGGGATCGTCACCCCCTCGCAGAAGAACAGCACAATGAGGAGCAGCCCAGTGGTCCCGGTCAGCCTGGCATTGGCCTCCACCCCCGGGTCGTGCTCGGAGCGATCCTCGAACACCCCGACCACCCGGGCCACCTCCTCGAGGGCTCGTGGCGGCGGCGCCGGCGGGGCGGCGTGACGACCCACTCGGGCCGACCCTGACCGGTCGACCGGGCCGGAGATGCTGCTGGTGATCAGGCGGGCAGAAGATGCCCGGGGCAACGGCCGCTCCGGGGGTGTCGGCCGCTCCGGAGGTGTCGGCCGCTCGAGATGGCCCGGAGGCGGCCGGAGAACGGTGGAAGCGTCGGCCGAACTGGAGAGCGGCACTCTCTTCGGAACCGTCTCGGCCGAGCTCACACGGTGGGACCCCGGGGGTACCAGGACCACCCCCGGTACCGGCCGACGTTCCGGGGGCACCGGTCGGCGTTCCGGGGACACCAGCCGGCGTTCCGGGGACACCAGCCGGCGTTCCGACGGCGGGTCCGGTGATGGCCCGCTGTCGAGGCGGGTGCGGGTCTTCTGGGCCAGGGTTCGCATCGCCCGGTCGTACTCGCCCATCGAGCGGGTCTCGCTCCGCCCGCTGTAGTGGACGGCCACGCCCAGACCGGCGACCACGACTATGACGATCACGACTACCACGAGGGCCATCAGGCGTTCACCGGAATCGGGACTTGGGGGATCGAGTCGGGACGACCCGGATCGATCCCGCGTTCGGACGGTCGCCAGCCATTGAACCGCACCTCGGACCCCGGTGGGGCGCGACAGGCGGCCTGCGGCAGGACTCCGAGGTCACGACGTAGCTCGAACCTGAGAGATCCACAAGAAGCGGTGTGCCACCGAGGCGCTTCAGGACGGAGTGGCGACGGCGCCGACGACTCCACCGCCGTAGCCGGGCACCGCTGTTGTGAGGTCACCGAGCTGCGGAGCATCCCCGAAAGGCACCACCGCACCCATACCGGTCACCAGGTCGTACCCGTAGCCGGTCGCCGTGGGAACGATCGAGACCGTGCCCTGACCGCCCGGCGTCCCAGCGGCCGAGCCCTTGAAGCCGGCGGTGCCGAAAGTGAACACCCCTCCGTCGGCGGCCACCTCCCAGTAGCCGTGCCCTGTGGGCGTGGAAGCCATGCCGACCACCGGCGCCGCCAAGCGCAGTGACCCGCTGGACCCGTAGAAACGGGCGGTGCCGAAGGAGAAGATCCCCCCGTCGGCCGCCACCTCCCAGTAGCCCTGCCCTGTGGGAGCGGCGGCCATGCCGACCACCGGGGCGTTCAAGGGCTTACCGCCCATGGACCCGTAGAAACGGGCGGTGCCGAAGGAGAAGATCCCCCCGTCGGATGCCGACAGCCAGTACCCGCCGATCCCACCGCTGGCCCCGGGCGTCGAGGAAGGTCCCGGGAGCGTCCCGAGCGTGGCCGGCGAGTAGTAGTGGGCCAGGATCTGCTGGTAGGTCCACGTGCCCCGTCCGCCGTCTGTCCCGATGGCGTACCCCAGAGCCCCCCACTGGCCCATCCCGATCCCGTGACCCCAGCCGTGGCCTGTCAGGCGGATGGCGGTGGCCGTCTCGGACACCGGGTTGAACCAGTCCGAGAACAGTGTCAGCGCCGATGCGAACTCGGCGCCACTGACCGTCCCCGAATTGCCGTCGCCGGACAGGGTGACTGTTGTCACCCGACCTGTCCAGGCTCCGTAGCCGTTCCGGCGGGTCACGTTCACCGTCGGCGTGGCCCCGTACTGGGGCCAGGCGGCCTGGATGGCGGAGAAGGGCACTGTGACCGTCCAGTCGTGGCGCGAGTTGCACGCGCCGGGCACGCAGACGGCGTCGCCTGTGTCGGGCACGGCGTCGAAGGGACCACCGGCGGTGTAGCCCCCCGTCGACGACGAGTACTCGGTGGTGGCGATCGAGCCACCAGGCATGTACATGACCTCGCCGGCGGTGTCGTTGGCGGCGGCGATGCTGGCCGGGGTCACGTACTGGGTTCCCCGGTACGTCTGGCACGTGAGGTCGCAGGTGTCGGCGTAGCCGCCGTAGCCGCCGGGATTGGCCAGCACGTAGGAGCGGACGGCCACGGCTTGGGCCTCGAGCTCTTGGAACCCCCAGTCCCGTCCCTGCGGACCGGGCCCGCCCAGTGTCGCCCAGTACGAAGGTGACTCCCCCGGGACGGTGTCGGCGACGTAGGTCTCCAAGGGAAGCGTGTTCACCGTCCGGGCTGTCCCGGCCGAGTTGTACAGGGCGGTGAGCGTCCCGTCGACGGTGACGTCGGCTGTGGTGCCCGGTGTCGAGCCCGGCGGTGGGGCGATGCACATCCGCAACGGCTCGGAATCGCTCACCGGCGTCGCCGTGGGTGTGGCCTGGCCGGTCAGGACCGGTCCGGCGCCCCAGGGCCCGGCGCATGATGTCCCGGCGTAGACGTCCCACACGCCGCCGCTCTGGTGGAAGTAGACCGCCGGACTGTCGGTCACACCGGGGGCCGAGACCCCTCCCGGCGAGGTCACGATCAGGTCGTGGCCGTCGTTCTCGGTCATGGCGATGCGCACGTCGGTCGAGTCCGACGGGATCGTCGCCGGACGGACCGCGGCTGCCGTCACCACCGGCGTGGCCCGGTCCCGAGCGGCTCCGGCCCCCTTCGCCGGCGCGGCCGTGGTGCCCAGGGCTGCCGTGGTGCTCAGGACCGGCGTGGCCGCCAGTGCCAGCGCGGCGATCACGGTCCCGATGGCGCCCAGGACCGCTGGGGCGACGGCGGGTGACCCAGAAGGCGACCCCGTAGGTGACCCGGCGGGTGACCCGGCGGGCAGGCGCGCCCAACGGGCCGAGCCCCCGACAGGTCGCTGGTGGTGGAGAAGGCCGATGGAAGAGAGCCTACGGGGCGGCGGCGCGACGGGAACGACACCCGGCAACGGGGCCCGGGCGCGCCCCCGGGGCCCATCCTCATCCATCGGTCCACAACACCGCCGGTACACTCGGCGCCGTGCGAGTGGACCAGGTCATCCCGTCACTGGCCAGCCGCGACGCCATCGGCGTCCATACGCGGACTCTGTCCGAGGCCCTGCGCCGGGCCGGGATCGACTCGGACATCTACTACGGGACCTGCACCCCCGACGTGGCCCACCTGGCCCGTCCCATCGTTGAGCTGGGGCGAGGCGGGCGGGATCGGTGGCTGCTGTACCAGTCGTCGATCGGCAGCCCGGTCTTCGACGTCCTGGCGACGAGGGACGAGCCCAAGCTGGTGAACTACCACAACATCACCCCGGCCGACCTCCTGGCCGAGTGGGAGCCCGACGTGGCCTTCGAAGTGAGCCTGGGCAGGACCCAGCTCGAGCGTCTGGCTTCCGAGAGCGTCCTGGCCGTGGCCGACTCGGCCTTCAACGAGAGCGAGCTCATCGAAGCTGGCTACACCCGTACGGCCGTCGTGCCGTTGCTCATCGACATGACGGCGACCGGTGCCGACTCGGATCCGGCTACTTCGGCCCGGCTGGCGGCGGCCCGCGAGCACGGTGGGGTCGACCTGCTCTTCGTCGGCAAGGTCTCGCCCCACAAGGCCCCCCACGACCTGGTGAAGATGCTGTCGGTGTACCGGCGGCTCTACGACCCACAGGCCCGGCTCCACCTGGTGGGATCGCCGTTGGGAGAGCGCTATGGCCGGGCGCTCGCCGGCTACGTGGAAGCGCTCGGGTTGTCCGAGGCCGTCTCGGTGACCGGGTCGATCGACGCCGCCCAGCTCGAGGCGTACTACCGCGCCGCCGACGTGTTCGTGTGCGCCTCGGACCACGAGGGGTTCTGCGTCCCCCTGGTCGAGGCCATGGGCCACGGGGTGCCGGTGGTCGCCTACGGTGCGGCGGCGGTCCCCGAGACGGTGGGCGACGCCGGGCTGGTCCTGGCCGACAAGGACCCCGTCCGTTTCGCCGCCGCCGTCGACCGGGTGGTGTCCGACGACGAGCTGCGGCGGGTCCTGGCCGGCGCTGCTGCTCGCCGGGTGAGCGAGTACTCCGTCGAGCGCTCCACCCAGAAGTTCGTGGAGCTCATCGCCGGTGTCACCGGGGGCTGAGCGGGCGCTCCCTACCCGTCCCTCACGCCCAGCAACAGGTCCACCAACCTCGGGCCGGCGGTGTCCAGTTCGAGGGCGCCGATCCGGGCCCGGCCGGCCGCCCGCACCCGCTCCCTCCACGATCGATCCGACAGCAGACGGTGCACGGCGTCGGAGAAGGTGACGGGGTCCTTCGAGCTGAGGAGAACCCCGCCGTCACCGACGACCTCGGGAAGGGCGCCCTCGGAGTAGGCCACCACCGGGAGCCCCCGGGCCATCGCCTCCACCGCCGGCAGGCAGAACCCCTCGTGCTCGGAGGTCACCACCAGCACGTCGGCCGTGTCGTAGGCCGCGGCCAGCTCCACGTCGCCGACCGGTCCCGCCCAGTGCACCGCCCGCCCGAGACCGAGCTCGTCGGCGTAGCTGCGCAAGGCCGACGCGTACGAGAGGACCGCCGGCTTGCCGACGACGGTCAGCTCGGCTGCCGGGTCCCACCGCATCCGATAGGCCAGTAGGGAGGCGATGGCGTCTTCGAGCGCCTTGTTCGGCGCCAGCCGACCCACGGCCAGCCATCGGGCTCCTCCCTCTGTCGCTCTGGCGGAGGTGGCGCCGACCGCGCCCGCCGCGCTCGGAGGACCCACTCCCCCGACCACGCCCACTCCCCCGACCACGCCCACTCCCCCGACCACGCCCACTCCCCCGACCACGCCCGCCACGATGGGGGGCACCACCGCCGTCGAGGCGAAGCCGGCCTCCACCAAGTCCGAACGGTTCCACTCCGAGACCGCCACCCCGAGCACCGCCCGTCCGGCCAAGGCCGACAGCTCGTCGCGGGCCCGCACCTGATGCCGGGCCAGCTCGTTGTCCCACGGTGCGAAGTGCTCCGGGGGGGTGACGTTGTGGTAGTTCACGACCAGCCGCTCGGACCGGTACGCCAGCCGGGCGGCGAGGTCGGACGCCGTGGCGAACTGGTAGACCAGCACGTCGTCGGGGTGGGCCACGCCGTCGAAGGCCTCGACCAGTCGGGTCCGGTCCGCGGTCTCGGGATCCTCCAGCTCGACGAAGATGTCCGACGGCACACCCCTGGCTTCCATGAGCTCCTGCAACCCCAGCGCGTGTTGGCCCACGGCGTCGCCGGCGTGGAGCATCGGGACGAACTGGTGGATGCCGCTCACGCGCTCCGGCCTCCGGTGACCATGTAGAGGGCCGAGCCTGCCCCCCTTCCGTCGGTGAGGCGGCTCACGTCGGTGAACCCCGCCCGTTCGAGCAGGATCTCCCAGGTCTCTGGGTGGAGGGGCCGTCCGGGAAGCAGGTCCCCGGCCACCGGGCCCCAAAGGGCCCGGGCGGCGTCTGGGGTCGTCCCCGCCACCAGCACGGGGGCGCCCGGGATCAGCCGACGGCGCACGAGACCCAGCAATTCCACCAGGTCCCCGACCGCCAGCCGGTCGACCACGCCCGAGAGCACCACCGCCCCGGCCGACGCCTCGTCCATCTCCCCCAGCACATCGGCTGCCGTACCGACCCGCACGTCGACCTGGCGCTCCGCCGCCCTCCAGGCCACCGACCCTCGAGGCTCGATCCCGAACGCCGGCACCCCGGCCGCGACCAGCGCCGCCACCAGCTCACCGTCGGCGCATTCGGCGTGGACCACCGGCCCGTCGCTGCGGTGGGCCAGCAGCCAGTCCACGGCCAGCCGGATGTGCTCGCCGAAGGGCGTGGCCGGCACCAGCCAGTCCATTCCCTCCACCGGGTGACGCCGACGGTCGGCGTCGGCCTCCACCGCTTCCACTCGGGCGGCGAGGAACCGGAAGGCCTCGACCGAGGAGGCCAGGCCCTGCTCGAATCGCCGCACCGGTCCGACCAGGGCATCGGCCACGACCCCGGAGGCCACGGCGTGGGCCTGCGTGACGACCCACGGCTTCAGCCGCTCGAGGACGTGCCGTTCGACGGCGTCGTGGACCACCCTGCGACCCGGGGTCCCCGCGGCGGGCGCGTCCACGGGACCGTCAGTGGGGCCACCGGTCGGGCCGGTCGGCTTCTGGGTCGGCCTCTGGGTCGGCTCGTGGGCCGGGGTGCCCGTCGGCTCGCCGGCCGGGGTGCCCGGTGCCGACCGGCCGAAACCCTTGTCCAGGTCGGTGAAGGCGCCGGAGAAATTCCAGCGCAGCGATCCCTGGGGACGGCGGCGGCGGAATGCGGCCGCCAGCCCGCTGAAGAACGTGGGCGGCGGCGCGTCGTGCACCGGGTCGGGCGTCCCTCCGGCGGCCACGTATACCATGCTACCGGTCACCGTGACCGGCGACTTCGGACATGGTGGACGGTCCGACGGTCCAAGTGCAGTTTCGGCATCGGGGGTGAGCGCATGTTCGCTGGGTGTGGAGTGATCAGGCTGCGGGGCACGTTGGCGGCCGTCGTGTCGTCGCTGGTGATCGGGTCCGGGGGGGCGATGGTCGGGTCGGCCGTTCCGGTGGCGAGTGCCGGCGCCGCGACCAGGCCCTCGATCTCCTTCGGTGCTCCGGTATGGACAGTCCCCATCCCCGACGGGTCGAACCCCATCGCCCTGTCTTCGCCCGACGTGGCCCAGCTCCCCGCCGGACCGGCGGTGGTGGTGGGTGACCGGTCGGGCAACGTCTACGCCTACAGCCTGGCCTCGGGGACCCACGTGTGGACCGACTCGGCCGGCGCCCCGGTGGACTCCACCCCGTCCGCCGTCCCGACCACGGCCGGGAGCGGGCTCGACACCGTCTACGTCGGCACCGGGAACGCCGCCGACCCCGTCTCGGGTGGCTACTTGGCCATCAAGCCCACAGGTACCTTCAAATGGTCCGTCCAGGCGAACAACCCGCCCACTGACCCGTACCCTTACAACGGCGTCCAGGCGTCCATGGCCATCGGCGATCTCCAGGGCGGGATCGACGTGGTGGCCGGCAACCTGGGCGAGAACGAGTACGCCATGACAGCCGGGAGCGGAGGAGTGCTGAACGGGTTCCCCTGGTACCAGGGTGACAGCGACTTCACCACCCCGGCCCTGGCCGACCTGTACGGCAACGGCCGCACCGAGATCATCGAAGGAGGGGCCTCCTCCACAGGGACTTCCTACGGGACCCAGTACCACGACGGCGGCCACCTTCGGGTGCTGAGCCCCACAGGCAACGCCGGCCAGCCGGAGCCCAACGACGGGCTCGACTGCCAGTACACAACCACACAGGCCGTCCAGTCCTCCCCGGCGGTGGGCGAGTTCTTCGGGAGCTCGTCCCGGGTCGGGATCGTGTTCGGGACCGGCTCGACGTGGGCGGGAGCAGCCGAGACCGACCACCTCATCGCCCTCGACTCACACTGCGGGCTGATGTGGAACGTGACCCTCGACGGGCTGACCACATCCAGTCCGGCCCTGGCCGACGTCCTCGGGAACGGCCAGCTCCAGGTGATCGAGGGGACCCAGGCCGGTTCCACCGGCTCGGTGTACGCCATCACAGGCTCCGACGGAGCCACCCTCTGGCGGACCTCGGTCGGCAACCCGGTCATCGGGTCTGTGGTCACCGCCGACCTGGGATCGGGGTACCAGGACGTGCTGGCCCCGACGACGGACGGGGTCTACGTCCTCACAGGCCGCAACGGCAGTGTGCTCACCACGCTCCAGACCGGCACCGGGTTCCAGAACTCCCCGCTGGTGACCCAGGACCCCACAGGGGCGATCGGCATCACCCTGGCCGGCTACCGGGCCGGGGGGAGCGTCATCTTCCACTACCGGTTGGCTGGGTCCGACGGGTCGGGAGTCGACGGTCCGGGGGCGTGGCCCCAGTTCCACCACGACTCCCAGCTCACCGGTGACACCGGAACGGCGCAGAACATCGAGGTCCCGTGCAGCCCGCCGGCCGGGATCCCCGCGGGGTACGAGCTGTCGGCGGCCGACGGGGGGATCTTCAGCTTCGGCAACCTGCCCTTCTGCGGCTCGACGGGGTCGATCACACTGAACCGGCCGGTGGTGGGGGTGGCCGAGACCGCCGACGGTGGGGGCTACTGGGAGGTCGCCTCCGACGGTGGCCTATTCGCCTTCGGGAACGCCCAGTTCTACGGCTCGATGGGCGGCAAGCCTTTGAACCAGCCCATCGTGGGCATGGCCGCCACGCCGACAGGCGGCGGCTACTGGGAGGTCGCCTCCGACGGCGGCCTGTTCGCCTTCGGGAACGCCCAGTTCTACGGCTCGATGGGCGGCAAGCCCCTGAACCAGCCCATCGTCGGCATGGCCGCCACGCCCACAGGTGGCGGCTACTGGGAGGTGGCCTCCGACGGCGGGATCTTCAGCTTCGGCAACGCCCAGTTCCACGGATCCATGGGCGGGAAACCGTTGAACCAGCCCATCGTCGGCATCGCCGCCGACGCCGCCACCGGTGGGTACTGGGAGGTGGCGTCCGACGGCGGGATCTTCAGCTTCGACGCCCCCTTCTACGGCTCGATGGGCGGTAAGCCGCTGAACGCCCCGATCGTGGGAATGGAAGCCGTACCGAGCGGCCAGGGTTACCGGTTCGTCGCCTCCGACGGCGGGATCTTCAGCTTCGACGCCCCCTTCTACGGCTCGATGGGCGGCAAGCCGCTGAACAAGCCCATCGTGGGCATGAGCGGGTTCTGATCCCTCCGGGTCGGTTCTGGACGTGACCCCCGGTTCGCCCGCCACCCGAGGACCCAGGGGCCGAGCCGGCGCCCGGGCCCTGCTGCGGGTCGCCCTCGGGGCGGCGGTGGTCGTCTCGGGCTCGACCGCGGTAGCCGGAGGGTTGGCCGGCCGGGCTGCCGGCGCCGCCCGAACGCGGTCGACAGCCGGGGCCCTCCAGATCACACTGGCGTGGTCGACGACAGCCCTGCCCGACGCCGGGACACCCATCGCCGAGTCGTCACCCACCTTGGCCGAGCTCCCCGGCGGTCCGGCCGTGGTGGTCGGCGACCGTAAGGGTGACGTCTACGCCTTCTCCCTCCAGACCGGTAAGCCGGTGCCCGGGTGGCCGGCGCTGGCCGGTGCCCCGGTGGACTCCACCCCGTCGGTCGCCGCCATCGGCGGCAGCCCCTACGACTCGGTCTTCGTCGGAGCCGGCAACGCCGCCGAGCCCTACGCCGGCGGCTACGAGGGCTTCGGCCCTGACGGGAGCCCGCTGTGGTCGGTGCCGGTCGACAACCCGACAACCGACCCCTTCCCCCACAACGGCGTCCAGGCGTCCCTGGCTGTCGGCGCCCTGGAGGGAGCCGGTCCGGACGTGGTGGCCGGCTCCCTCGGCCAAGAGGAGTACGCCCTTGCCGCGGCGAGCGGCACCATCCTGCCCGGCTGGCCGTTCTTCACCTCCGACAGCACGTTCTCCACTGCCGCCCTGGGCGATCTCTACGGCACAGGGCGCACCGAGGTCGTCGAAGGTGGGGACCAGACCGCCGGATCCGGCCGGGGTCAGACGTACACCCAAGGCGGGCACCTCCGCATCTTCGATGCGCGAGGAGGGGTCATCTGCGACCGGGACACGACACAGACCATGGACTCCTCGCCGGCCATCGGAGCGATCCTCCCCGGCGGGACGACGGGGATCGTGACCGGCACCGGCGCCTACTGGCCGGAGGCCCCGACGACCGGGGACGTCATGGCCTTCACCACCGACTGCGGCGTGGCCTGGACGACCACGCTCGACGGGCTCACCACATCGAGCCCGGCCCTGGCCGACGTCACAGGCACAGGCGCGCTGCGGGTGGTCGAGGGCACGAACGACGAGAAGGGCGGCGGCAGCGTCTGGATCCTCACAGGAGCCACCGGCTCGCCTGTCTGGCACGCCGCCGCCACCGGTGAGGTCATCGGCTCGGTCACCACCGCCGACTTGGCCGGGCAGGGCTACCAGGACATCCTGGTCCCCACCACGGGCGGGGTGGACATCTTCGACGGCCACACCCACCAGGAGGTGGCGGTCCTGAACGGCACCGGGAGCCGGTACGGGGTGCTCGGCTTCCAGAACGCTCCCCTCGTGACCGACACAGACGGGACGGCCGCCATCACCGTCGCCGGTTACGGCTGCCCGACGAGCAAGTGCTTCGGCCAGGTCGAGCACTATGTGCTCCCCGGCTCCAACGGGTCTCTGGCCGTGGGGTCGGGCGCCTGGCCCGAGTTCCATCACGACCCCCAGCTCACCGGGAACGCCGGCACGGACCCGGCTCCCCTGGCCCCGTGCACCGTCCCGGCCGCCGCCCGTGGCGGCTACGACCTGGTGGCCTCCGACGGAGGCATCTTCTCGTTCGGGTCGTCCCCGTTCTGCGGGTCCACCGGGGGCCAGCCGCTCAACGCCCCGGTCGTCGGAATGGCCGAGGCCCCGAACACCGGTGGCTACTGGCTGGTGGCCGCCGACGGCGGGGTGTTCGCCTACGGCGGTGCCAAATTCTACGGCTCGATGGGGGGCAAGGCCCTCAACGCCCCGATCGTGGGCATCGCCGCCACCCCCACAGGGGGGGGCTACTGGCTGGTCGCCGCGGACGGAGGGATCTTCGCCTTCGGTGACGCCGCCTTCGACGGCTCGATGGGCGGCAAGGCCCTCAACGCCCCGATCGTGGGCATCGCCGCCACCGCCGACGGTCGGGGCTACCGCTTGGTAGCCGCCGACGGAGGGATCTTCGCCTTCGGTGACGCCCAGTACTTCGGCTCCATGGGCGGGCGCCCGCTGAACGCTCCCGTGGTGGGCCTGGCCGTCGACCAGAGCACGGGGGGGTACTGGGAGGTGGCCGCCGACGGCGGGGTGTTCGCCTTCCAGGCACCGTTCTTCGGGTCCATGGGCGGGCAGCCCCTGAACCAGCCCATCGTCGGAATTGCGGCGACACAGAACGGCTACGGGTACCGCTTCGTGGCCGCCGACGGGGGCGTGTTCGCCTTCGGGACAGCCGGGTTCACAGGGTCCATGGGCGGCCAGCACTTGAACCGTCCGGTGGTCGGCATGGCTTCGCCGTGACCCGAAGTGGCCGACCGTGGCTCAGGTGAGACGCCCAAGCCCGTCCGAGGTGGCGGCCGAGCTGTCCGGTCGTGACCGTGTGCTGGCCGGGCTGGTGGCCCGCCACGGCCCGCCGCGTCTCGGCCGCCCGGTTCCGGTGGACGCCCGCTTCGCCGTGCTGGCCCGCTCGATCGTGTCCCAGCAGCTGGCCGGAGCGGCAGTCCGGGCCATCCACTCCCGGTTCGCCGACGCCCTGGGGGGCCGGGTCAGCGCCGACACGGTACTGCGGGTCGGTCCCGACGGCCTGGCGGGGTGCGGCCTCAGCCGGGCCAAGGTGGAGGCCCTCACCGATCTGGCCACCCGGGTGGACGGGGGCACGGTCCAGCTCGACCGGATCGGGCGGATGGACGACGCCGAGGTGGTCGAGCACCTGGTCCAGGTCCGGGGGATCGGCGTGTGGACGGCCGAGATGTTCCTCCTCATGGCGCTCGGCCGACCCGACGTCTGGCCTGTGGGGGACTTCGGCGTGCGGTCCGGGTACGCGCTGGCTTGGGGAACACCGGCCCCACCCTCTCCGGGCCGTTTGGCCGAGCTCGGGGACCGCTTCCGTCCCTACCGCAGCGCCGTGGCCTGGTACTGCTGGAGGTCGGCGGACGAGGCCAAGGCCCAGGCCGCCCGGGGACAGGACCGGGGGCGGGCTCGGGGACGGGAGGGCACCGGGCGGGCCCGACGCCCTAAGGTCGGAGCATGAGCACGGCCGAAGTGAACGGACAGCGGCTGTACTTCGAAGACTCAGGGGGCGACGGTCCGGTGGTGCTGTTCAGCCACGGGTTCCTGATGGACCATGAGATGTTCGCCCCTCAGGTCGAGGCCCTGTCGGATGCGTACCGGTGCATCACCTGGGACCAGCGCGGCCACGGGGCCACTCCGGCCGGGGGCCCGTTCACCTACTGGGACTCGGTCGACGACGCTCTCGGCCTCCTCTCCCTACTCGGGGTCGAACAGGCGACGTTCGCCGGGATGTCCCAGGGGGGCTTCGTGTCCCTGCGGGCCGCCCTGCGCGCTCCCGAGCGGGTGTCCTCCTTGGTGCTCATCGACACCCAGGCCGGGCTCGAGTCTCCCGAGTCGGTGCCGGCCTACGACGCCATGCTCGAGGAGTGGACCGCCCGCGGCCCGGCCGGCGTCCAGGAGCTGGTGGCCGCCATCATCTTGGGAGACGGAGCCGACACCGCTCCGTGGTTCGCCAAGTGGGCGGCCATGCCCACCGATGCGCTGGTCCACCCCTACCGGTGCCTGATGGACCGCGACGATCTGTCCGATCGCCTCGGCGAGATCGACGTCCCGGCGCTGGTGCTCCACGGCGACCGGGACTCAGCCATCCCCATGGAGCGGGCCGAGGCCCTGTGCTCGGGGCTGGCCGGGTGCGCAGGAGTGGTCGTGGTCCACGGCGCCGGGCACGCCTCGAACCTGACCCACCCCGAGCAGGTCAACCCGGTGCTCCGGCGCTTCCTCGACGACCTGCGCTGAGATCTCGGCGCTCGGCTACCGCTTCGAGGAAGCGGGTGTAGCGATCGATGATCGCCGGCCAGCCGAAGTGGCCCGCCACGTAGCGTCGGCCCCGCTCCCCCATCGAAGCTCGCCGGCTCCCGTCGCTCACCAGCAGGTCGGTCGCCACTTCGAACTCGGCGTACCCTCCGAACCACAGGCCGCCACCGGAGCGCTCGCAGTGCTCGCGGGTGGCGGCACAGGCGGCGTTCACCAGGACCGGCACCCCGGCCGTCATGGCTTCGACGACCACGATGGAGAATGCCTCCCACGGAGACGGAGACACCACGGCCGTCGCGGCACGCAGCAGCCCCCACTTCATGTCGTCTTCCACCGCTCCGGCGACCACGACGTCGGGGTGGGGCTCAGGCTCGTCGATGACCTGGCCGGCGAGCACCAGCCGGAGCGGCCCGGGATGGCGCTCCTTGTACGTCGCGAAGTAGCGGGAGAGCATCCCGATCCCCTTCTTGTGATCCACCCGACCGAGGGTCAGGAGGAAGGGGGCGTCAGCAAGGCCGAGGGCGTGCCGGGCCTCGACCGGGTCGCCCGGACGCTCCTCCACCCCTAGGCCCACGAGGATCTGGGGCACGGCGCCCACCCCGAACCGCCGGGTCACCAAGCGCCGTTCGCCGCGGGTCTGGAACACCAGTCCCTGGACCTGGCGGAAGAGTGGAGGGAAGACCGGGAGGCCGAGTGCCGGTTCGTCGTGGGCGGCGGGGTGCATTACCGCCCGGTCCGCGACCCGGGGGATCCCCCGGACGGTCGGGTAGTAGAGGTAGGGGTAGAACACCACCACGTCGGCGTCGGACGCGGCCACGGCGTCGACCAGATCGGGGGCGAGCGGTCCTTGGAGGTCGACCCAACGCTGTGCCTGCTCCCAGGTGGCGGCCTCGGGCTCCGACAGCAGGGCTCCCGAATAGGGGTGGAACCCGGGGTCCCTCCCCGCCCGGGAGGCGAAGCGGTTGACCCGGACCCCGGCGACGGACTCGGTCCCCGGAGCCATCTCGTCGGCCCACGTGAGGTGGTCCACGGCACACGTGGTGAACACCTCGACGGGCCAGGACCGCTCGGCCACCAGACGCTCGGCGAACATCCGAGCCCCGGTCTCGGCGCCGCCGATGATCCCGGGCCCGTACCGGGGGACGACGTAGGCGACCTTCACGGACCGGGGCGTCTCACGTGAACCACAGGTTGTGGAAGAACAGCGTCTGGGCGGCGACGCCCATGACCGCCGAGAGCGCCACCAGCGCGTAGGTCAGCTCGTCGCGCCGCCAGTAGGTCACCACCAGGTAGAGGGGGACGATGGTGACCAGGAGCCGGGCCAGGGCCTCGGGCGACAGGCCCCCGGCCGTGCCGTCGGAGACGTTGAACAACACGGCCACCGCCGCCAGCACCAGGCCGGGCAGGAGGGGCGACGCGGCCAGGCGACGCCGGCCGATGGCCGCCACCAGGAGCACCACCGAGATCGTGGCGCCGATGGCCACGGCGTCGTTCACCAGGTCGGCTATCACGAAGTCGCCGTTGATCGAGGGCGTGCCGATGGGCAGACCGTGGACCATCCGGTCGAGCGACCACAGGACGGACCTGAAGGGATAGGTGAGCTTGCGGTTCCACTGCGGGTTCGACTCGGCCGCCACGTAGGCCAGGGGGTTGCCGAACCGGGCCCACAGGTAGGCGCCGTAGGCCAGGGCCCCCACCTCGCTCAGGACCAGCGCGGCCACCAGCCGGACCCAGCGCAGCCCCTCCCCGCGACGCTGGAGGAACCCGATCACGACCGGGATGACGAAGAGGATCCCGAGGGGCGCCGATGCCGAGGCCAGCCCGGCGACTGCCGCCGCGGCCAGGAGGC
This sequence comes from Actinomycetes bacterium, assembly GCA_021791635.1. Lineage (GTDB taxonomy): Bacteria > Actinomycetota > Acidimicrobiia > Acidimicrobiales > RAAP-2 > JAJYWF01. Next base: position 7,061 of record JAJYWF010000018.1, on the reverse strand, counting down.
GACCCTTGAACACCAAGATGAGGACCACGGTGAGGGCCAGGGCCTCGATGGACTCGGGGTACCCCGAGAAGTAGAAGAACGAGGCCGGCGCCCATACGGCCAGGAGCACCGCGCCCAGCCACCTCGCCCGGCCCAGGCAGTCACGGACGAAGTAGATCAGGGCCACCCCGAGCCCGTAGGTGGCGGCCCACGAGATGATCAGCGCGCTGTAGGTCTCGGGAATGCCGACGGACTGGACGGCTCGGACCAAGAGCGGGTACAGGGGGAAGTACACCGACATCCACGAGTACGCGTACCCGTGGTCGGCCACCTGGAGGTAGCGAACGGCGTCCCAGTGGAAGAAGCCCGGGACCAGAGCCCGGCTCCCCGGATCGAGGGCGATGCCGAACGTGGACAGCGGACCGAGCCCGTGGATGGCGAACTCGGCGACGAACACGATCGCCGCGGCCCGTAAGGCGAAGACCACTGCTCCTTCCACCCACGGTTGCACGGCGTGAGGCACCCCGGCTCGGACGGATGGCGGCGTTGTCCAATCCCCCGTAGGCGTCGGGGGCGGCGTCGAGGCCGGTGCCAGGTCGGGGGGGTGGGTCAGGTCGGGGGCGTGGGTCGTCGCCGGGACGGCAGAGGCCGCGGCCAGCGACGTTCGCCCCTCCACGCTGTGATCAACGGCCGCCCCGGCCAGGTCCTGGTCCATCGGTCTCCCGGCACCGAAGGTAACAGAGCCGGGACGTCCTGCCCCTCCGGGAGGTCAGGGATCCTTGGAGTACGCGGCCGGGCTCGACTTCCAGAGTGTGCGCGTCCCGGCGTGGAGCACCATGTTCGCCGCGTCGCACTGTGTTGTCGGCGCCGATCCGGTCTTGTACCAGGCGTAACCCACCCCGGCGGGAATGTGGGATGTGGCCAGCGGCGACGGGCTCTCGTTGTCGACGACCCCCCAGCACCCGCCGCTCCGGTCCTCGGCGGTGTAGACGGCGACGTCGGCACTGAACGCCAAGGCGCTCACCACGTTGTCACCGGCCCTGGTCCCGAGGGGCTGGATGCTGGGCACGAACGTGATGGTGGACACGTCGGAGTGGAGCTTGGACTGGAACGACTTGGCGTTGGCCTGTCCGGCGTCGGCTGTGGCTGTGGTGGGAAAGGCCAGTGTCCGGACGTAGGCCGCCTTCGAAGCGGTCAGTGCGGTGCTGAGATCGGCCTGCGAGGCCGTCTCGATCGCCGAGGCCGACACCCCGAGGAACGTAGGCAGGGCGATGGCTATCAGGACAGCCATGATGAGCAGCACCACCATCATCTCGATCAGGGTGAAGCCGCTCGATGTCCCGGCGGCCCGCCCGCCCCGAGCCCCATCGTCCTCCGCGGCCCGGCCTACGACGCTCTCCTCTCCAGGTTCCCCATGGTCCGCCATGGCCCACCCCTCTCCCATCCGCCTGATGTTCGATGGACACTGGAGCTCCGCCGCCCCGGGCCAGGGTACCGACGGTGTCGGACCCGACGACGGCAATTCCGCGCTCCGGAGAGAGAAGCAACGGCGCTGCGCCCGGGCTGCCACCTGGATCTCACCGTCGGGCGCCGTCGGGCGCCGTCGGGCCGGTGAGGCCGGGCGCTCAGAGCACCGAGGTGGGGCCCTTGCCCCTGGCCACCACCTGGTCGAGGAACCCGGCGTACCGCTCGATGATCACCGGCCACGCGTAGTGCTCGTCCACGTAGGCCCGGCCCCGGGCGCCCAGGCGGTGCCGCAGGTCGGCGTCCTCGAGGAGGTGCTCCAGCGCGGCCTCGAACTCCCGGTAGCCCCCGAACCACAGCCCCCCGCCCGACTGCTCGCAGTGCTCCCGGGTGGGGGCGCACGTGGCATTCACCATGACCGGAACACCCAGGACCCACGCCTCGAGGACCACGAGGGAGAACGACTCCAGTGCCGACGGGGAGATCGACACTTGGGCGTCGCGGACGATGTCACCCTTGTCGGCTTCGCTCACCGTCCCGCTGACGACGATGTCGGGATGCTCGGGGATGGCGGCAGACACCGGCCCGACCAGGGCCAGGGCGAGCGGGCCAGGGTGGCGTTCCTTGTAGGTGCGGAAGAACGCCGCCAACATGGACGAGCCCTTGTGCTCGTCGACCCTCCCCACGCTCACCACGTAGGGACGTTCTCCGGTACCGAGGACCTCGCCGCCGGGTCGCCCCCCCTCGGTCGCCTCGTCCACGCCCAGCCCGAGCACCATCTGGGGTCGGCTACCGGTGCCGTGCACTCGCTGCACCAGACGGCGCTCGGCTGCGGTGTGGTAGCAGATGGCGTCGGCGCTGGCGTACGTACCCCGGAACACCGGGAGGTAGAGCGCGGGCTCGTCGTGGGCCGCCGGGTGCAGCACCGCGGGCATCGGTGCCCGTCCGATGCCCTCCACCACCGGGTAGTGGAGGTACGGATAGAACACGGCCACGTCGGCGTCGCTGGCGGCCAGGGCCCGCACCAGGTCGGGGACGACCGGTCCGTTCAGGTCGACCCAGCGCCGGGCCTCCCGGCGGCTGGCCCGGGAGGGGGCGATCCGGAGCCGACCGTCCAATCCGTAGAAGTCGTCGGCCCGTCCGGCCACCGACTCGAAGCGGTGCACCACCACGCCGTTCAGCTCACTGTCCCCGGGGGCCACCACGTCCTCCCACGTGAGGTGGTCCAGGGCGCAGGTCGAAAACACCTCGACCTCCCAGTCGAAGCCGGCCACCAGGTGCTCGGCCAGCTGGCGGGCGGCCGTCTCGGCCCCACCCATGACTTCGGGGCCGTAGCGGGGCGTGGTGAACACCACCTTCACGGGACGTCCCCTGGGACGGCCGGCGGGCTGCCCTCCGGCGGTGCGCCGGCCACCGTGGCCACGGCCTCCACCGCCCGCCGACCGGCGACCACCATGGAGTGCTCCCCGCTCCGCCGTCGACCGGCGTCGACGAGACCCAGGCGCAGGCGGTCGTCGGACAGGACCCGGTCGACAGCGGCGGCCACGACTGCCGGATCGTCGACGCCCACCAACAGCCCGGCGTCGCCCACCGTCTCGGGGACGGCCGCCACCCCCAGGGCCACCACCGGGAGGCCGACCCGTGACGCCTCGACCAGGGGGATGCCGAACCCCTCGTGGGCCGAGAGCGACACGTAGACGTCGGCTGCGGCGTAGACCGCGGCCAGCGCGCCGTCGGAGATCTCGCCGTGGAACTTGACCGCGTCTTCGAGCCCCAGGTCGGCAACGAAGCCCCGCAGGGCCGTCAGGTAGCGGCGCGACGGTGCCGTCCCCACGAGGTGCAGGCGGGCCGCAGGATCGTAGAGGCGGCGGTAAGCCCACAGCGCCTCGACCAGCCGGTGCTGGGCCTTGGGCGGCACCACCCGCCCGACGAACAGCCAGTCAGCTCCCCCACCGGCCCGGTCCTTTCGCAGGCGGGCGGCCGTCCTCGGGTCCGGATCGGCGACCGACCGTTCCAGGTCGACCAGGACCGGGGCCACCGTGGTCCGGGCGCACCCGGCGTCCCGCAGGTCGCGCTCGTTGAACGCGCTGACCGCCATCCCGAGCGCGGCCTTCGGAGCCAGCACGGCCAGCTGCCGGCGGGCCTCCTCCGATCGAGCCGCCGCCGGTGGGTCCCACGAGCCGTAGAGGTCGGGAGCGGTCACGTTGTGGTAGTTGAGGATGAGGGGCTCGGAACGGGACGCCAGCACCTCGGCCACCACCGACGACGTGGAGAACTGGTAGACGAGAACGTCACCGGGCCGTGCCTGCGACGGGTACTCCTCGATCCGGTGTGACTGGCCAGCGAGCTCGTCGTGGGTGGCTTCGGCGAAGATCTCCGAGCGCCAGCCGGCTTCTCGCAGGACGTCGCGCAGGAGCAGCGTGTGGCTCCCGGTGGCGTCGCGGGGAATGAGCGCCGGGATGAACTGGTGGACGGCCCCTGCGGGTCGGGCTCCGTCCGTTCCGGGGTCGGTCACCGCGGTCGGTCAGCACGACCCCGGAACGCCGTCACCACGTAGTCGGCGCCCGACGGACCTTCCTCGACACCGACCCGGTACCCCATCGGCTCGAGGAAATGGGACCACGTCGAGGGACGCAGGGGCCGGCCCGGGGACAGGTCGGCCTCGGCCGGGGCGGCGTCGGAACCCCATGCAGAAGGCGACCAGGCGTGGATCACCAGGACCCCTTCGGGTGTCAGGCGGTCCCCCAACAGTTCGAGGAGCTGGCGCCGCTCTCCGTGCGCCATACCGTCCACCACCCCCGAGAGGACGATGCCGGCGAGCCCTGCGGGCTCGACGGCCAGCAGGTGGTCCACCGCCCCCTCTTCCCTCAGGTCCAGTCCTTCCCGCTCACCGGCGTCGATCCGGCCGACCCGGGGGTCCACTCCGTAAGCGTCCACCCCTCCGGCGACGAGGTGCCGTACCAGCCACCCGTCGCTCGCGGCGGCGTGGAGGACCCGTCCGGGCACCGAGCCCAGTGCGTCGAGCGCCCCGGCCACCCACCAGGCCGTCGGGTCCCCGTCGCCGGGGACGTCCACCACCGGTGCCGGTGGCACCTTCTGGGCGTCCAGCTCGCGGGCCAGCTCACCCAGCCGGTCCTCGACCAGGTGCAGGGCCCGGCTGGTGGCGGCGGCGAACTGGCTCACCTGATGGGTGACGAAGCCCACGTACCAGAGGTTGAGTGATCGAAGGCCCTTTTTCACCACGGCTCCGCCGGAGCGGTTCGACGCCACGGGCACCACCGGGTCGATGAAGGCCGAGGAGTCGACGAGAGCCAGTGCGTCCTCGAGCGCCCCGCCGCGTCCGGCCACAGGGGAGTGCTCCAAGAACAGCTCGTCGAGCTGGCGCTCGACCCGTGCCGGCAGGTCGCCCGACGACCGGCGCCGGCGCACTTCTTGATCGATCTCGGCCATCACCTGGGCCAGGTAGGCCCGGTGGTCCTCCACCTCGTCGACGGACCCGTCGCCGCTCATAGCGATACCTCCACCGAGGAGTCGTCGGTCCCCTCTCCGCCGCCCACCCATTCGCGCGGGACGATGGCCAGGCGCACCGGCAGGTCCACGAGCCCGACCGAGCGACCCGGGTTCATCACCTCGAACTGGCACGCCGGCTCCCGCCAGTCGAACATGATCCCCCCGGGCCCGGTGATCCCGACACAGACGTCATAGGTGCCGTCGAAGAGCGGGAGCCCTTCGAAGTGGAAGTCGATGGCACTCGGGCCCACCGGCGCGTCGTAGGACAACCCGAGAATCTCGGTGTCGGTCCGGAACAGCACCGAGCCGTCGTCGAAGCGGACGTCGATGGAGACCACCATCTGCTCGGTGGCCACCGTGGCGGTGAATCCCACCCGGACGATGAGCGTCTCGCCCGGGAGCAGGTACCGGCGCTCGTTCACCTGGGGGTAGAAGGCCACCACCTCGGTCAGCCGCACCGGGCGGGCGGGGTTCGGCGCACCGATCTCCATGTCGTCGCCACCCACCCGGATCGACGCCGGGAGCACGGCCGGGGCCGGCGGTGCCGGAGGCGGCGGCTCGGACACCGGCACCTCCTCCCCTCCCCCGAGGGCCAGCTCGTCGCCGGCCTCCATCAGCCGCTCCCGGAAGATCCGGACCGCTTCTCCGGGTGCGCCCGAGCCGATCATGACGCCGTCGGAGAGCACCACCGCCCGGTCGCAGATGGCCCGTACCTGGTCCGGGGAGTGCGACACGAACAGGATGGTCCGACCCTCGCGCTGGAACCGCTTGATCCGGTCCATGCACTTGCGCTGGAACCGCTCGTCACCTACGGCCAGGACCTCGTCGATCACCAGGACGTCGGGGTCGACGTTCACGGCCACGGCGAACCCCAGGCGGACGTACATCCCCGAGGAGTAGAACTTCACCTGGTTGTCGATGAACTGCCCCAGCTCGGCGAAGTCCACGACGTCGTCGAAGACCCGGTCGACCTCTCTCTTGGAGAGCCCGAGCATCGACCCGTTCAGGTAGACGTTCTCGCGTCCCGACAGGTCCTGCTGGAACCCGGCCCCCAGCTCCAGCAGCCCGGCCAGCTTCCCCCGCACGACCACCTGGCCCGACGTCGGTTGCAATACGCCGCACACGCACTTCAAGAGGGTCGACTTCCCCGAGCCGTTGCGGCCGAGGATGCCGACGGTCTCGCCCTCCTTCACGTCGAAGGACACCTCGCGCAGCGCCCACAGGTCCTCGTAGGGGACCCTTCCGGCGTGGATGACCTTCTCCTTCAGCGAGGTGTACTTCTCGTGGTACAGGCGGAACCGCTTCGACACCTGCTGCACGTCGACCGCAACGTTGCCCAACCGGCTCAGAGCTCCTCGGCGAAGTTCCCGGCGAGGCGGCCGAACACCAGCATGGCCAGGTAGAAGAGCACCAAGGAGAAGGCCAGCACCAGCGCGTCCATCTCGAGGTAGGAGGTGGCCGGCCACGGCGGGAGGAGCTGCTCGTAGGTCGGGTGTCCCGGTGGGCTGGTGGTCAGCGCGACCATCCCCATCCGGTTGTAGAGCACCCGCTGGAACGTCATGACCAGTGGGGTCATCGGGTCGAGGAAGAACAGCGTCTTGAAGATGGCGGCGTGGTGGGCCAGCTTGTGGGCCACCTGGCCCTGGTAGGAGTAGACGATCGGGCAGGCCCAGAACCAGGCCGCCCCCACCAGCACCTCCACCAGGTGCTGGGTGTCGCGGAGGTAGACGTTCACCGAGGCGAGCAGGAGCGCCAGGGCCGAGGAGAACACCAGGGTCGGCAGCAGGCAGAAGAGGAGCAGCCAGAAGAGGTGCCAGGCCGGCGGCGTGCCCAGGGCGAGCATGAAGATCGCCATCACGCAGGCCTGGAAGAAGAAGAACACCCCGGCCGAGCCGATGGCCGCCAGGGCGAGGATCTCGCGGGGGAAGGAGACCTTCTTCACCAGCCCGGCGTTGTTGACCACCACCCCGGTGGCGGCGATGACCCCGGTCTGGAAGAAGTTCCACAACAACAGCCCGGAGAACAGGAAGATGACGAAGTTCGGGATCCCGTTCTTCATGACGACCCCGAACACCACGGTGAAGACCGCCAGGGTCATCGCCGGGGCG
>JAJYWF010000109.1 GCA_021791635.1 Actinomycetes bacterium | reverse complement strand
ACGCCCCCGTGGTGGGCATGGCTGCGGCCCCCACAGGTCAGGGCTACTGGGAGGTGGCCGCCGACGGGGGGATCTTCGCCTTCGGGTCGGCCCAGTCCTACGGCTCGATGGGTGGCCAGAAGCTGAACGCCCCGGTGGTGGGCATGGCTGCGGCCCCCACAGGTCAGGGCTACTGGGAGGTGGCCGCCGACGGCGGGATTTTCGCCTTCGGGTCGGCCCAGTCCTACGGCTCGATGGGGGGTCAGAAGCTGAGCGCCCCGGTGGTGGGCATGGCCGCGACCCCCACAGGCCAGGGTTACTGGGAGATGGCCGCCGACGGCGGGGTGTTCGCTTTCGGGCAGGCCGGCTTCCAGGGCTCGATGGGAGGCCAGAAGCTGAACGCCCCGGTGGTCGGCGGCGCGGCTTTCGACCGGCTCTGACCCGGAAGGCCGTTCCGGCCGACCGTTCCTCGGAGTGGGCAGAATCTTCGGGCGGGACGGGGCCGCGCCGTGAGCGGCGCCCGACGGCGGTTCGGCGTGGCCGGTGAAGACGCCGCCGCGGCCTGGTACCTGGCGGCGGGGTACCAGGTGCTGGACCGCAACTGGCGGTGTGACGAGGGGGAGATCGACCTCGTGTGCCGGCGGGGTGGCGCCGTGGTGGTGTGTGAGGTGAAGGCCCGGGCTTCGACGGCGTTCGGGACCCCTTTCGAGGCGGTCACGGCGTCCAAGCGCCGTCGGCTGCGGGGCCTCGGGGCACGGTGGCTCCGGGAGCACGCGGTGTCCTGTGACTGCGTCCGCTTCGACGTGGTCGGCGTGGCCTGCGGCCGGGTGGAAGTGGTCGAAGGGGCGTTCTGAACCGGGACCGGCCTCGCTGGCGGTTCCGGGTCACCCGGTCCTAGGGTGGCGGCCCACGGGTGTCGAGGGTCGGGAGCGTCGGTGGCCTCCCGAGCGCCATGGACACGGGTGCGTTCCAGTGGGCGGTGGTGCCGGCGCCGACCAGAGAGGAGTGAAGGTGGAGACGCTGATCATCGAACGGGACGACGGGGTGGTCACGGTCACCATGAACCGCCCCGAACGCAAGAACGCCGTGAACGGCGTGATGCTCCAAGAGCTGCAGTCCACCTTCGAAGAAGTCGAGAGGACGGCCACGGACCGGGTGCTGGTATTGACCGGCGCCGGAGGAGCGTTCTGCTCAGGCGCCGACCTGGGAGATCCGAACGGGCCGGCCTCGGACCGTTCGATCCCCGGGGTGGTGCGGATGCGCCGGCTGGGGGACGTGGCGCTGGCCCTCCACCGCCTCACCAAGCCGGCGATCGCCAAGGTCGACGGCGTGGCCGTCGGCGCCGGCTTCAGCCTGGCTCTCGGCTGTGACCTGGTGGTGGTCTCGGACCGGGCCCGCCTGTCGATGATCTTCGCACGACGGGGGCTGACCCTGGACAACGGGGCATCGTGGCTCCTGCCCCGCCTGGTGGGGCTGGCCCGGGCCAAGGAGGTGGCGTTCTTCGCCGAGATGCTCGACGCCCAGACTGCGCTGTCGCTGGGCCTGGTCAACCGGGTAGTGCCGGTCGATGAGCTGGACGAGGCGGTGGACGAGTGGGCCCGCCGCCTGGCGGCCGGGCCACCCCTCGCCCTGTCGATGACCAAGACGTTGCTGAACGCCGCGGCGTCGATGTCCATGGCCGAAGCCCTGGAGGACGAGGCTCGTTGCCAGGCCGTCAATTTCGCTACCGAGGACACTGCCGAGGCCTTGGCCGCCTTCGCCCAGAAGCGCGAGCCGAAATTCACCGGACGCTGACCGCCCACCTCCGGGCCGAGGTGCCTGGCGGCACACCCACCCGGCGCCGACCGGGCGCCGGCCTGCCTCCCCAGCGAAGAACGGCCGTATAGTCCGTAGAAGGGCCGGGGCTGTCCTGGGACCGCTACGAGCCGGCTGTGCCGAAGGGAGGTGCGCACCATGCTCAACGGAGTGCAGGGCATGATCGGAGAGACGGCCCTCGTCACCAAGGACATCTCGGGGTCGCACCACCCGGGCTCGATCCGGGCCAGGGGGGAGGACTGGCTGGCCATCCCGCTCGACCCCGACGAGACGATCAAGGCCGGGGCCACGGTCGTGGTGGCCGACGTCGAACGGGGCCTGCTCGTTGTGTACGCCACCGCCGCCCAGGAAGCGTAGGATCAGTTCGACAGAGGGAGGACCTCATGCTCGCCAACGCCAGTGCCACCGCGGCCGTCCTGGGTGTGGTCGTCGGGGCCGTCCTGGTCGTGGCGATCTTCTACCTGCTCGTACGAAGCCTCAAGATCGTCCAGCAGGGCAGCGTCGGGGTGGTGAAGCGCCTCGGAGAGTTCAAGACTGTGCGCCAACCCGGGCTTCACTTGATGATCCCCTTCGTGGACCGGATGGTCAAGGTCGACATGCGTGAGTTCCCCATGACCGGTGACCAGCAGGCGGTCATCACCAAGGACAACGTGTCGTTGTGGGTGAGCGCCACCATCTTCTGCCAGGTGATCGACGTGAAGGCGGCCCTGTTCGAGATCGCCGACTACTCCCTGGCCGTCGACCAGCTCTCCCGCACCGCACTGCGGGCGGTGTTCGGCGAGCTGACCCTGGACCAGTCGCTCTCCGAGCGCGAGACGATCAACACCAGGATGCAGGACCACATGGCCGACGCGGCCATGAAGTGGGGCGTGCGCTTGAACCGCATCGAGATACTCGACATCACCCCTCCGAACAACGTTCTGCAGGCCATGTCGGAGCAGAAGGAAGCCGAGCAGCACAAGCGAGCGGCCATACTGAAGTCCGAAGGCGAGCAGCAGGCGGCCATCAACAGCGCCGGTGGGCGCAAGCAGGCAGCAGTGCTGGAAGCCGAAGGAGCCAAGGCCGCGGCCATCCTGGCCGCCGAAGCCCAGATGAAGTCCCTGGAGCTCCGGGCAGAAGGAGAGAAGAAGGCCCGCCTCCTGCGGGGCGAAGGGGAGGCGGCGGCGCTCTCGGCCATCGACCAGGCCACCATCCGTCCCAATACCTTGGCCGTGTTGCAGCTCCGGGCGCTGCAGGACATCGCCTCGGCGCCCAACTCCAAGGTGGTCGTCCCCTACGAGGCTGCCGGCCTGGTGGGGGGAGCCGAAGTGCTGGTCGACGTGTTGAAGGGAGCGGGCGGTCCCGGGTCGGGGAACGGGAACGTCCCGGCGTCAGGTCCACCATCGGCTTCGCCCACGCCGTCGGGCTGAGCTCCTCGCACCGGCACGGCCGGGGACGCCGACAGGAGATGTCCTGGTACTGTCGCCGGCGATGGGGGACGGGTCCAACGACCGGGTAGTGGGTTCCCGGCTGCGACTCCGCGGGCGGTCAGGTCTCTTAGGTCGGGGTCTGCGTCGCTTCCGCCGGCGCTCCACCGCCGTGCAGCTCCGGACCCTGGCGGTGCTGGTGGCCGTGGCAGTGGGGCTCGGGGTCTACGTCGCCGGGGCGCCGGCAGCATCTTCCCAGGCGGCCGGGGCCCGCGGTGCCAGCGGGTCGAGTGGTGGGTCCGGCGCGGGACCCGGTGCCGTCACCGGGGCGAGCACCAGCACTCGAGGCATCGTCGGCAACACCATCAACGTGGTGTTCCCGGTCGTCTCCCTGAACTCCCTGGCCGGCAGGATCGGGTTCGCCGAGGACGTGGAATTTGGTGAGCAGACCAAGGCCATCCACCTCTTCGTCAACCAGGTCAACCGTGAGGGTGGGATCCACGGACGGATGATCAACCCCATCGTGGTGACATTCACACCGGCCAATACATCTGAGATGCGGGCGCTCTGCAAGGACTGGACCCAGGGGAGCCCGGCGGCCTTCGCCGTCCTCGATGGCTTCGGCACCTGGACCGGGACAAACCAGCTCTGCATCACCCAAGAAGGGCATACCCCACTGCTGAGTGCGTGGTCCACGGTGACCAAGTGGACCACCATGGGAGCTCCCTACCTGTGGTGGATCGGACCCGACCAGGCACCGATCCTCCAGGCCACGGTGGATTGGGGACTGGCCACAGGTCTGATAGGTGGAGACCAGCGGGTGGCCGTCATCGTCGGCAACGGGGCAAGCGATCAGCTGGCCTTCAGCGACTATCTGCTCCCGGACCTGCGGCGTGCCGGGGTGTCGCCGATCGTCAAGACCATCGACGCCAACCCCACAGATACGGCCACCACCGATGCCGAGGCACCTCTGGTGGTCCAAGAGCTGAAGTCCGAAGGGGTGACCTCGGTCATCCCGCTCATGCCGTTCAACGTGTTCTTCCCTGTGCTCGGGGCCGAGACCCAGCAGCACTACTTCCCTCGCCTGCTCCTCTCCGACTACCAGTCGTCCATCGAGTCGGCACTCGGCCTGCTGCCCATCCCCTACGAGCGGGCGCTGAACGGCCAGGAGGGGGTCACCACCGAGACCCTGGGGGGGATCGACGACAATCGGCCCGAGAGCCAGGGGGGGTACGACCCGGGGGTCCGGAGCTGCTTCGACACGTGGCACAAGGCCTACCCCCAGGTGCCCAAGGGGAACCAGAACTTCTACATCGAAGAGCAGGGACCGGTGCAGGCCTGGTGCACGGTGATCCGCCTCTTCACCGCCGCCGCCCGGGCTGCTGGGCCCGATCTGAACCGACGGTCGTTCGTGGAGGCGATGTCGAAGATCACCGACTTCCCCGGAGGTTTCTCGCCGACGCTCACCTACGGTCCCGACAAGTTCTACGGACCCACGGAGTACCGAGTAGTTAGGCTCCACAACAACGTGCCACCTTCGGCGGCATGCAAGATGCCCAAGGACCACATACCCCAGGGGAGGTGTTGGATAGTGGTGAAGACATGGGAACCACTGCCGCTGCCATGACGGACGCTTCGATGTCCATTCACACCGCCAAGGTCAAGTGGGAGCGCACAGGATGGTGCGTGCTCGGAGGGGTCATCCCCGATGTGGCCCTGGCTGCCGCCCAGGCGGACCTCGGGCACTTCTTTCCGAGCGCCGAGGAGTTTGCGAGCGACCATGACCCCGAGAGGAACCGCCCCTTCCGGGTCAGAGGGGATGCAGTACGCCCCCGGTTCCCGTTCGAGAGCGACAGCATCAACCTGCTCGCCGTGCACGAAGTGCTGATCGATCTGGCCGAAGAGATCCTCGAACGCCGTGATCTCCGCCTCTACCAGGGTCTCCTCAGCGCCAAGTACTCCGACGGGGCCCCCGACGACGAACAGCTGCTCCACGCCGACTACGGCAACCACACGTTGGTCGTGCCTCGACACGACGTGGGATACGAGCAGCTCGAGATGTTCGTCTACCTTACCGACGTCACGGCCGAGACGGCCGCCACCCGCATGGTGTCCCTCGAGCGCACGACGGGGATCCCGGTCGAGCGGACGTACTTGGATTTCGAGGAGTACGCCGATCTGTACGCGACTGAAGAGCCTGCGTCAGGGAGCGCGGGTTCGGTGCTGTTGTACCGTCCTGACACCTTCCATCGTGGAGTAGCGATGACCGCACCAAGGTCGTGGAGGGTGATGCTCCACGTAGCGTTCAAGTCGCCGGGGACGGACTGGCTCGGCTATCAGTCCTGGCCGTTCTCGGCCGAGGGAATGCCCTGGCACCGTCTGGTGCCCCACCTGTCGGTACGTCAGCTCTGCGTCCTGGGGTTTCCCGCGCCCGGTGACGACTACTGGAGCGAAGAGACGCTCGCCGGAGTGTCAGCTCGCTACCCCCGTCTCGACATGTCCCCCTGGAGATCAGCCTTCCGCACGGGATCCACCGAGGCCAGCGCCGTTCCGGCCGGTGAGCGCACCCCAGCCAGGTGATGACCGGGGGGCAACAGACAGGAGGACTCGGACCACGGGAACGTGACGACGGGTCGTGGTGGCGTTGCGGGGTGCTCTACCAGATCTACGTCCGTTCATTCGCCGACTCGAACGGCGACGGCATCGGGGATATCCGGGGCGTGATCGACCACCTCGACCATCTCGAGAGGCTGGGAGTCGACGGGATTTGGCTCTCGCCGGTGACTAATTCCCCGAACGCCGATTGGGGTTACGACGTCGCCGACTACTTCGGGGTGCACCCCGAGCTCGGGAGCATGGAGGACCTCGACGAGCTCGTGGCCACCGCCGGGGACCGGGGTATCCGAGTCCTGGTGGACCTGGTCCCGAACCACACGAGCGACCAGCACCCGTGGTTCGTGGAGTCCCGGTCTTCGCGAACCTCCCCGAAGCGAGACTGGTACGTGTGGGCCGACCCGGCGGTCAGGGGTGGGCCAC
>JAJYWF010000017.1 GCA_021791635.1 Actinomycetes bacterium | reverse complement strand
GATAGAGCGTGTTCGTCCCGTCGAGCAAAGCTTTGGGGTCGATATCGGTGCCGGCCGTCGCCGCACCCGCCGTGGCCGAGCCCGCACCCGCCGCACCGTATGGCTCGGCGAAGGGCTCGATGACGGTCTCGGCGGTGGTGTAGACCGAGCTCCGCTGGCGGTCGTCGCGTATCCACGTGGCCCGGGCAGCTTGGAGGGCTTCGGGAGATCCGGCGGCTTCGAGGATCTCGGCCACCTCCACGACTTCTTGGGTGTCCACCCATCGCACCACGTCGTGCATGCCGAGACGGGCGGTCGACGCGGCGAACAGGAGCGGTGCCAGCAGCTTGGCCGCGGCGGCGTACCAGAATTCCCCGTCGGCAGTGGTCCCGGGCCCACGCGCCACTTCGGTGAGGTCGGCGGCCGTCCGCCGTGCCCCGCCCCACGTGGCCGAGGCGGGGAGAGGCGACCACGCGCAGGCGGGAAGTCCGGTCGTCCGGGCCGGGTCGAAGCACCACACCGTGCCCCGCCGCCGACGCCAGTCGAGGGTGTCACGGACCAGGTCGGTCTTCACGCTGGCCGCCAGCACGGGTCCGGCCCATCCGAGGATGGCCGGTATGGCCAGCGCCGTCGTCTTGCCGCTCTGGGTCGGTCCGATCACCGCCAGGGACTGCCCGGGCTCCACGGCGACCACCGTCCTGGTCGATCTCCCTCGCGGCCCGGCCAGCCGGCCCAGGACCAGGCGCGTCCCGGTTCCGGGATCGCCGGGACCGGCGTCCCGGTCCGCGCCATCGAGTGCCGGACGTGAGCGGGGGACGAGCAACGGACCCAGGTCGCGTCGGGTGGCCCAACGAGACCCGACGGATCTCCCGGGCCCACTCGAGCGGCGGTGGGGCCCCGGGCGTCCGGGCGGCAAGGGCCTTCGCATCCCCCCTGACCGCCGACTCCCCCGGTCCCCGGGACGTCCATCCAGGCGAACCGCGCTCCCGGGTCGATCCCACCGGGTCCAGCCCCGCCACCACTCCGTGCCGTTCGTCGGACCGGTGCGCGGTGACAGGCCCCGCCATCCCGGGAGCCGGCGGCTCGCCGACCCGGTGGCTCCCAGCGCACCGAGGGCCACGAGCGCGGCACCGATCCCCAGCGCCGACAGCGTCATGTGCGGCAGCCCCACGCGCCGTCAGCCTGTCCACATGGCGGCGTCGGTGTCGACGAGCGACTGCTCGTCGGGACCGAGCACGTGCTGGACGAGGAAGGCCCGGGGTCCGACCTTCCACAGGGCCACTCCCCGGCGGAGTTGGGGCAGGAGGTCGGCTTCGGTGGGTGAGAGGGACAGGAGCTCGGCGGCGTGGTGGACTTCGCCGGGGGGCTGGGAGTAGACCACCCGGGTCTCCGAGTCGGCCAGCAGCCCGTGGGCCAACCCGACTTGTTCCGAACCGGCGGCACCCACCGCCTGGAGGTCGCTCAGGCGGTGGAGCACCGCCACATTGGCCACCCCGTAGGAGCGAGACAGCTTCCACGACGCCTGGAGCCAACGGGCCACACCCAGGTTCGCGAGCACCGCCCATGCCTCGTCGACCACGACGATGGTGTGGGGGGTCGACGCCGGGAGCCCGGTCGAGCGTTGAGTAGCAGCGACGGCGCGACCGGTCGACGCCTGACGGGCGAGCGTCGCCTGCAGCCAAGCCGTGGCGCAGGCCATGAGGACCCCGAGCGCGGCGGAGTTGTACAGGGCGGAGAGGTCGAGGACGACGAGAGGTCCGGACAGGTCCAGCCCTTCGGTGGTCGGTCCATCGAACATCCCCCGAAGGTCGCCGTGGACCAGCCGGCGCAGTTCGAGCGCCGCGTCCCGGCCGTCCTCCAAGAGCGTCGCGCCATCCGTGCGGATCCGGGACGCGGCCTCGTCGGTCGGTTCGAGCATGGCGTCGACCACGGCGGGGAGCGTGGGAACGCCGCGGGAGCATCCGATGCTGGTGAGGGCCAGGTCCACCGCCACGCGCTCGCGGGGGAGGAGGGATCGCCCGAGACAGGCTGCGGCCAGCGAGACCAGCAGCTCGACCTGGCGCCCGTCGGCGCGCTGCTCCCCACCCGCATCGAGCCCCCCGGCGTCTTCGGATCCCGGACCCGGGTCGAGCGGGTTGAGTCGGACGGTGCCGCCCGGCACCAGAGCGATGGGGCGCGTCCCCCAGGCCGCGGCCAGGGCACCGTACTCGCCCTTGGGATCCACCACCCAGGCCCTTCGTCCGAAGACCGCCTGGCGCCACAGGTACGTCTTCACGAACGCGCTCTTCCCCCGGCCGATCTGGCCGAAGACGACCATGTTCGGGTTCGACACGATCCCTTGGGCGTAGAGCTCGAAGGGGTCGTAGACGAACGAGCCGCCGAGGAGATCGTGGCCGACGAGCACCCCTCGCCAGCCGAGACCGGGCTCGGCGACCAGGGGGTAGGCGGCGCCGAGGTTTCGGGTGGTCACCTGGTGGGCCGGGAGGCGCGGCGCGATCCGTGGTCCCCCGAGCACACCGGTCGCTCCCATGGTGTCCGCCTCTCCGTCGCGTCCCGGACCGACCCGGCCGTTCCAACGTGCACTCGTCGGTCACCTCTGTTCGTCACAGATGAACGGTCGGGGGTACAGGGCGTGGCGCCGCTCCGCGCCGGGAGCAGGTCGGCACTTCGGTCGGGAGGGCGCCGCAGGGTCCGGTGGTCGATGTCCCCGACCCCGGTCGTCGAGGCCGGTCGATCGGACCGCTCTGCCGAGGTAGTGCCGCCGAGACGGTGGGTCGCTCAGGCCAGTCCCCGGCACAGCGGCAGGGTGCACGCCAGCGCCCGCACCTGGTCACCGTAGAGCCGTCTCAGCTCCAGGCGACACTGACCGGCGTCCTGCTCGGTCATCTCGCACGCGTCATCCAGCTGCTCTCTGGTGGGTGCGGTCACCGTGACGTACCCCGAGAACCGGAACGAGGCGTGGCCATCGGCCAGCTCCTCCTCGCGCCTGGACACCACGTCGACCTCCCGGGCTCGACGGGCCGTGGCCAGGAAACCCCCGCGGCGGCGCAGCTCCGAGTCGGCCATATCGGCGGTGCGGGCCCGTTCTACCTGTCGCACGGCCTGGCTGGGCGGGAGTGGCTCCATGACCACCGCCACGCTCCTGCGGACCGGGCCCAAGAGCAGGGGTGCCAGGAAGTCGGGGTTCACGTCGACCCGGGGCCATTCGGAGATCCAGTAGGTGGCGTGCCACGTCCCGTCGGTCCGTACCCGCGACCACTCTTGCTCGACGGCCATGGGCCACACGGCGTCGTTCCCGGCGAATCCGCCACTGCCACTGCCACCGCCACCGCCACCGCCACCGCCACCGCCACTGGCGTGCCGGAGGGTCGGGGCCACCGGGCCGGGATGTCCGAGCCGGCGCAGCACGGCCAGCAGTGTGGACGGTCCCATCGTCGCCTCCACCACCACGTCGGCCTCCGAGAGGTGGCGGCGGAGCATGCTGACCTCCCGCCCGAGCACCTCGGCGGCGCCGCGATCACCTCCGCCCGCCGCCCGTACCGCCCGGGCCGACGCACCGGCGACGCCGATCTGGACGGCCATCAGGACCTCGTGGCGGCACGTGAGGGTCCCGCCTCCGGCCAGTAGGGCGTCGTAGGAGCGACGAGCCGGCGAGCCTCCGCCGAGCACGGCGCGCTCGGCCAGATGGCTGCTCACGGCCCGGCCGTCGTCGGGGAGGGCCGAAGCGATCCACTGCAGCCGGTGGACGACCGACCGTTCCCGTGCCAGTGAGGCCAGGACCGACGCCCACCCGGCCACCCGCCTGCCCTGTTCGGCCGCGCCGAGGAGGGCGAAGCTGTGTCCCCGAATGGACAAGACCGCGGTGTAGGTCCGGGCCCGGGCATCGTGGAGCACACCGATCCAGCTCACACCGGTGTGCCCGGGGACCTCCAGCAGCTCGACCTGTCCGAAGGGACCGCAGGAGGAGCGATGACGGCTCCCACCGGGCTCCCAACCGTGGACCGTCCCCGACGCCGGTCCGATCGTGTGCCCGAGGGCCGGGCCGGACGACACCCTCCGGCGCCCGCCGGAGAGGCCGGTGAGACCCCAACGCGAGACGGTTGGCAGCCACTCCTCTCCGGTGCGCCCGGCCACCGGCCAGCAGGCCAGGGCCACGCCAGCGGTGACCGCGACGACGGCGACCAGGACGCTCGCCGCGGTGGGACGGGAGTGGAGAGCGGCCACGGCCACTGCGAGACCGGCGGCCACCGCGGCGATCTGCCCGCCCCGCCAACCGGCGATCAGTCCTCGGCGCTCGAGGGGTCCGAAGCGGTAGCGGGTGCGCTCAGCCACCACCACCTCCGTTCGTGCTGCCGCCGTGCGCTGGGAGCCAACGAACCGTCGGGCCTGTCGGCTTCTCCTCCACGGCGAAGGGGTCGTCGGACGGCGGATCAGGAGATCCGGGACGGCTAGTGGAGGCGGTCGAGGGTGCGCCCCACAGCGGGATGGGCCCGCGTCCGGACGGGTCCCCGCCCTCGCTCCAGGGGACGAAGGCCGGATCGGCGAGAAGACCTCGGCCGTCGTCGACGTCGGGACCGGCCACGGGTTGTCCTCGCCACACGCCCACCCCGCCGGCCTCCGGGAACGGCGAGCCGGCCGGCTCCCCCGGTGTGCTGGTGACCGGCCCGGCTCGGCGATCTCGGACGCCGCCCTTGGCCGATGTGCTCGACCTCCCGACTCCGGCCGATCCTCCGGCCCCGGCCGACCCCCCGCCGGTCGGGGCTCCCCCTTCGGCCCAGCCCGACGTGCTCCCGGCTTCCCCACTCCCGGATCCCCCGCCCCCGGCTCCTCCACCTCCACCTCCACCTCCACCCCCGCCCCCGGCTCCCTCGCCCCCGCCCGGGGGTTCGTAGGCCATGGCCAGACCAGTCCCGGCCATGCCGGTGTCGAACGACGACGACCGGGCGGCCCGCAGGGCGTAGGCGGCGGCGGTGCGCGGTACCGAACCGAGCGCCGCGCTGGCCCGGTGACGAACCCCTTCGAGCTGATGGACCGCTCCGGCCTCGATGGCCGGGACCAGCCGGAGCAGGGTGAAAGGGGTGAAAGCGGCCAGAAGGAGGAGAGCGCCACCGCCCAGGATCGAGGAGAAGCCGGCTCCCGTTCCCGACGCCAGGGCGGCCGCGGCCAGGCTGAGGATGGCGACGATGACGAACTTGGCCAGCACCAGGGCCACGAGCGTGTCGGCGAGGCGACGGCACCAGTGGGAGATGGCCGGCCAGACCAGGGTGGCCAGGGCCAACGGGAGAAAGAGCACGGCGACGTACACGGCCGCCGCCCGCACGAGCAGCTCTACCCAGAGGGCGAACGACCCGACGGCGACCAGGAGCGCGCCGAGGAGGATCACGAACGTGGGCGGTGACTGGGGGCCACCGCCGATCTCGCTGACCAGGAGGTTGGCCACACCGGCCAGGACGTTGTCGATGTTGGTGCCGGTCCCCGAGGCCATCGTGGCCGACAGCGCGTCGGTGGCGGCCAGGGCCAGTTGCACCAGCTGGACTGCGGCGGCCGTGAGGAGGGCGGCCAGGGGGAGCTGGACCAGGATCGAGCGCACGAGGGGCCCGGGGCTCTGGCGGTAGACGGCCTGGACGACCGAGAGGATCACGAGGGGCAAGACCACCACCCCTGCCAGACCGGCCATCACTCGGTAGTGGGACTGGAACCACCCGGCCCCGAGGTCGATCGAGGTGCTCGAGGACAGGACCCCGCCGATCTGACCGAGGAGCCAACTGGCCCCACCCACGACCCAGGTCGCCACGGCCGAGAGCACGGCGCCGGCGCCGGAGCTGAAGATGCTCGATCCCGCGCCGCTCACGGCATGGCACGCCGCACTCAGCAGACCTGTGCATCCCCCTGTGGGGATGACCGGCAGGCCGGCGGCGGCCAGACCCCCGCTCACGCCAGACCCCCGCTCACGCCAGTCCCCCGCTCACGCCCGACCCCCGCTCACGCCCGACCCCCGCTCACACCCGGTCCGAGCTCAATGGACGCTGAGGCCGGTGTGGAAGAAGAAATTGATCAGGGCCGGCGCGGCGCCGATGAGCAGGGCGGCGAGCCCCGAGACCAGCACCGCCCGCCGGCCGAAGAAGGACTGCTGGTAGTTCTGGGTGTGGGCGCCCAGGGCCCACGACGCGGCGCCGATGAGCAGTCCCACCAGGGACAGGATGAGGGCCCAGCCACCGAGACCGTTGGTGAGGTTCTGCAGCGCGCTCCCACCGGGGAGCTGTGTGGGCTGGGGGTTCAGGGTCACGTCGGCCAGGTGGGCATGGAGGAACCCGGGGAGTGCGTTCACCGCCGAGAGCCCCCGACCGGCTACCTCCACCACCTGCCCGGTCACCGGCAGCCACGGGACCACGGACATCATCGGCCACACCATCGTCGTCCTCCCGGTCACGCCTTCCCCGGGCCGCCCGCGCCGGCCAAAAAAGCCGCTTCCGTCATCACCCCACCGCCCACCGAGCGTCTCGGGGGCGGAAAGCCGGGGTCACGTCCGTCGGCTACGGACCCCAACGATACGACGCCTCGAAGAGCATTACAAGTGTTTTCAGCATATTTTGATGATTTTCAATCACCGGGCGGCCATCGACCACGGGGGGTCCCTGGCCCTGCCATGCTGGGGTCGTGATCGTGCTCCACCCCGTGACCGCCAACACGGTCGTCGCCGGGCTCCCGGCCGTGGCCGCCTACGCCATCGCCGGGGCGGTGCTGGTCGTGGCGGTGCTGGTCGCCGCCCTGCTGGGCCGCCGGGCCGGCCGGAGGGCTCTCGGCCAGCGGCTCACGGCCCTGGGCACGCGCCTCGGGATCGACCCCCCCGAGGACGACCGGAACATCGAGACCGCGCTGGCCTACCTCGAGCAGGTCACCGGGGCGGCCACCCAGGCCGTCGCCGAGTCGAGTGCCGACGCCATCCGCCTCAGGCGGTCGCTCGATGCCCTGCCCCAGGGCGTGGTGCTGTGCGACGAGAACGGCACCGTCGTGTACCGCAACGGACGGGCCAACGACCTCATGACCAGCCGGCACGGCGACGCACTGGCCGCCCAGGCCGTCACCGAGCTGCTCGAGGACGCCTGGGACCACGGATCGGCTGAACGCACGGTGGACCTCTACGGGCCACCGCGCCGCACCCTCGCCGTGCGGGCCCAGCTGATCGACGACGGGCGGCGTTCACTGGGGGTGATCGCCATGATCGACGACGTGTCGGAGCGCCGCCGCCTGGAGGAGATCCGCCGTGACTTCGTGGCCAACGTCAGCCACGAGCTGAAGACCCCGATGGGGGCGCTCGGGCTGCTGGCCGAGACCCTGGTGTCCGAGCCCGACGTCGTGGTGGCCCAACGACTGGCCAGCCGGATCCACACCGAGGCCTTCCGGGTGAGCCGGATCATCGACGATCTCTTGGATCTGAGCCGGATCGAGTCCGAAGAGACGCCGCCACGCGAGCCGGTGCAGGTGAACCTGGTCATGGCCGAGGCGGTCGAACGGGTGCGGGCCAGCGCCGACCAGCGGGGCATCACCATCGCCCTGCTCGAGCCCCAGCCCCCGGTGACCGTGCTGGGCGACCGTCGCCAGCTCGTGTCCGCCATGCACGCCCTGCTGGAGAACGCCGTCACGTACTCCTACGACGGCTCGACGGTGACCGTGTCAGGAGCCGTGGCCGTCGAAGCGGGGGACGAGGTAGGAGACGCCGCCCCCGAAGCACCCCTGGCCAGCCTGGAAGGCCCGCCGACCGGGGAGCTCGAGGTGGTGCGTCCCGGGATCGATCCGGGGGGGCCGGGCGTCGCGTCGTCCATCCCCAACGGCGGCAACCTGGCGGCGGCCGACCAGCAGGCGTCACGGACTGGACCGGTACGGTCGGTGCGGGTCTCGGTGACCGACCGGGGCACCGGCATCCCGGCCCGTGACCTGGAACGGATCTTCGAGCGCTTCTACCGGGTCGACCACGGCCGGAGCCGGGAGACCGGCGGCACCGGTCTGGGCCTGTCCATCGCCCGGCACGTGGCGGCGAACCACCGGGGTCGGATCGAGGTGGAGTCACGTGAGGGGGAGGGCTCGACGTTCACGCTGGTCCTCCCGCTCCAGGCGGAGCGCGCGCTGTGACCGACGCCGTCCGGGTGCTCCTGGCCGAGGACGAGGAGTCCTTCGTCGACGCCCTGGTGGTGGGGCTCGGGCACGAAGGGTTCGACGTGGTCGTGGCCCGGGACGGCGTCGAGGCCCTCCAGCTCTTCGAGCGTACGGCCCCGGACCTCGTGCTGCTCGACCTCATGCTCCCCCGGATGTCGGGGATCGACGTCTGCCGATCGATCCGGGGCCGATCGAACGTCCCCATCATCATGGTGACGGCCAAGGGGACCGAGATCGACACCGTCGTGGCACTGGAGATGGGAGCCGACGACTACGTGACCAAGCCCTACCGGCTGCGGGAGCTGGTGGCTCGGATGCGGGCCGTGCTCCGCCGCATCCCCGGCGAGCCGCCCTCGGCGGGTCCCGGGAGCCGGGGCGCCGGGGACACCCACGCGGTGAGCGCCGGTGGTGAGGTCCGAGTGGACTTCGACCAGCGGCGGGTGTTCGTGCGCGACCAGGAGGTGCAGCTCCGCCGCAAGGAGTTCGAGCTCCTTTCGATCCTGGTGGAGAACGCCGGGCGGGTCCTCACTCGCGACGTCCTCATCGACCGGGTGTGGGGCGCCGACTACATCGGCGACACCAAGACCCTCGACGTGCACATCAAGCGCCTCCGCTCCCGCATCGAGGTCGACCCGTCCTCCCCGGTGCTCATCACCACGGTGCGCGGCGTCGGTTACCGGTTCGAGACGCCGCGTTAGGTCCCAGAACGGCTCACCGGGCGACCAGGACGGTGTCGCCCCCCAGCCATGGTGCCAGGCAATCGGGAAGGGCCACCGAGCCGTCCGGCTGGCGTCCGGTCTCCACCAGGGCGGCCCAGATGCGGGCCCAGGCCAGCGCCGACCCGTTCACGGTGTGGACCAGGCGCGGCCCCCCGCCCCCCGAGGGGCGGTAACGGACCTGAGCCCGGCGGGCCTGGTAGTCGCGGAACCAGCTCACCGACGACACCTCCAGCCACCGGTCGCAGCCGGGCGCGTACACCTCGAGGTCGAACGTGCGGGCCGACGATGTCCCGAGGTCCCCGGTGCACAGGTCCAGCACCCGGTAGTGCAGGCCGAGCGCCTGGAGGATGCCCTCGGCCCGAGCCACGATGTCGGCGTGGGCCGAGGGCGCCTGCTCGGGCGTGGTGTAGGCGAACAGCTCGACCTTCTCGAACTCGTGGACCCGAAGCAGGCCCCGGGTGTCGCGCCCGGCGGCACCGGCCTCCCGGCGGAAGCACTGGGTCACGGCCGTGAGCCGCACCGGGAGGTCGGCCTCTGCGAGGATCTCGCCGCGGTGCATGGAGGTGAGCGGGACTTCGGCGGTGGGGATGGCCCACAGGTCGTCCCGCTCCACGTGGTAGGCCTCGTCGGAGAACTTCGGGAGGTGGCCGGTCGACGTCATGGTCTCGGTGAGGACCAGCGTGGGCGGGCGGATCTCCTCGTAACCGTCGGCGTGGCGCTCCAAGGCGAACGAGGTGAGCGCCCGCAGGAGGCGGGCACCCATCCCGCGGTAGAGGGGGAACATGGAGCCGGCCATGCGGGCGCCCCGGGCCAGGTCCAAGATGCCGAGCTCCTCGCCGATCTCCCAGTGGGGCACCCGCTGGTGTCGCTCGGGGGCCGGCTCGGGCACCCCGCCGTCCTTGCCGGGCCACCACGTGCGCAGGATCACGTTGTCATCGGGGCCGGCTCCGTCGGGCGCGTCGTCCGCCGGCAGGTTCGGGAGGTGAAGGAGGGCGGTGGTGAGCTCTCGGGCCACCGCGTCGGCGGCTGCGCCGGCGGCTCGCTCTTCCTCACCCAGACGACGGCTGGCGTCGCTCAGCTCCCGGGCCCGATCCTCGTCTCCGGAACGGCGGGCGTCACCGACCTGGCGGGAGAGGGCCTTCACCTCGGCCCGGAGGGTCTCTCGCCGGGCCAGCCGGGCCCGGTGGTCGGCGTCGAGCTCAGCCACGCGCTCGACTTCGACGGCTGCGACCCCGCGCCGCCCGAGGGCCGCCGTCACCGCGCCCCTGTCGTCGCGCACCAGCCGGATGTCGATCATTCCGGCGCCAACGGTAGCGTGCAAGCCGTATGCCGGCCGAAGCCCCCACCGCCGACCACGCGGTCATCGACTGCGCCGAGCTGGTGGTGCGCTACGGCCCGCTGACGGCCGTGGACCGGCTCGACCTGTTGCTACGGGCCGGAGAGGTCGTGGCCCTGCTCGGTCCCAACGGAGCGGGCAAGACCTCGACGGTCGAGAGCCTGGAGGGCTACCGCCGGCCGGCCTCAGGGCGGATCCGGGTGCTGGGTCTGGACCCGCTGGCCGACCACCGGGCGCTCATGCCCCGTATCGGGGTCATGCTCCAGCGCGGTGGCGTGTACCCGGTGCTGGGACCGCGCCGGGTCCTCCGCCTGTTCTCGGCGTACTACGACCGGCCGAGGGACGTCGAGGAGCTGCTCGAGCTGGTCTCCCTCGACGCCGTGGCCATGACGCCGTGGCGCCGCCTCTCGGGTGGGGAGCAGCAACGGCTCTCCCTGGCCCTGGCCCTGGTGGGCCAGCCCGAGGTGGTGTTCCTCGACGAGCCCACGGCCGGGGTCGACCCCGAAGGCCGCCGGGCCATCCGCAAGGTGGTGGCCGACCTGGCCGCCGCCGGGGTGGGCGTGCTGCTCACCACCCACGAGCTGGACGAGGCCGAGCGGATGGCCCACCGGGTGGTGATCGTGCGGAGCGGTCGGGTGGTGGCCAGCGGCACCCCGACCGAGCTGGCGACCACCGGGGCGGGGGAGTCGGTCAGCTTCGTCGCCCCCCCCGGGCTGGACGTGGACGACCTCGGGGCCCGCATCGGGGCGGCGGTGAGCGAGGCGGAGCCCGGCCGCTACCGGGTGGATGCCCCGGCAACGCCGCAGCTCACGGCCACCTTGGCCTCGTGGCTGGCCGAACGGGACGCCACCATGACCGACCTGCGCTCGGGTCGGACCTTGGAGGAGGTGTACCTCGACGCCGTGGGCGGGACCGGAGCCGGGACCGGAGCCGGGCCCGGGGACGGGATCGCGGGGACGGAGCGGTGAGGGCCTTTTCCGCCCAGGTGAGGGCCGAGACCTTCATGACCCTCCGCCGGGGCGAGACCCTCCTGCTCACCGTCGGGATCCCCGTGGCCTTCCTGCTCTTCTTCACCACCGTCCACGTGGTCCCCACCGGCGTCCGCCATCCGGTGACGTTCTTCGTTCCCGGGGTGCTCGCCCTGGCCATCATGTCGACGGCCATGGTGTCGCTCGGGATCGCCACCGGGTTCGAGCGCGGCTACGGCGTGTTGAAGCGGCTCGGCTCCACCCCGCTCGGCCGTCCGCGTCTGCTCGGGGCAAAGATCGTCACCGTGGTCCTGGTGGAGCTGGTGCAAGCCGCCGTGCTGGTGCCCGTGGGCTACGGGCTCGGCTTCCATCCTGGAGGGGGGTCGAGGACGCCGGGGAGCATCGCAACGGCGTCCTTGGAGGCGCTGGCGGTGGCCGTCCTGGCGACCGTGGCCTTCGGCGGTCTCGGCCTGGCCCTGGCCGGAGTGCTGCGGGCCGAGCTGAACCTGGCGGTGGCCAACGGGCTCTACCTGGTCCTCCTGCTGGCCGGGGGGATGGTCGTCCCGGTGGGCAAGCTTCCCGCCGGTCTCGGGGCCCTGGCCCGTGTCCTGCCGGCGGCGGCGCTCTCCGACGGGCTGCACGCCGCGCTCGGGAACGGGGCGTCGGTTCCCCTCGAAGCCTGGGTGGTCCTGGCGGCGTGGGCGGCGGCGACGCCGCTGGTGGCCGCCCTCACCTTTCGCTGGGAGTGACGCTCAGCCGCCGCTGAGCAGGCGCTGCTGCCACTGCATCAGCAGGGAGGTGCTGACCGCTCCCTGGTGCACGGCGGCGATGGTGCCGTTCCCGTTGACGAAGACCGCATCGGGGAGACCGGTGAGTCCCAGGCGTCCCCCGGTGGCGTCGAATGTCCGGTCGACCCCGACCGGGAACGTGACTCCGGCGGAGCGGACGAAGGGGCGGCCGTCGGCGGCCGTGTCGTTCTCGTCGACCCCGATCACGGCGACCCGTGCCAGCGGGCTGTGGGTGGCCCGTTCGTGGCGCACGGTGGCGGCCACGGCTGGGACCTCGGCCCGGCACGGGGGGCACCAGCTGGCGAAGTAGAGCACCACCGCCGGCCGTCCACCGGCCCCGCCGTCGGCGGGGATCCCCACTTTCGGGCCTCGACTGAGGGGCGGGAGCGAGAACGTGGGCACCGGGCTGCCGGGCTGGAGGAGGGTGGGTGTCCCGCCGGACCCGCTTCCGGTGCCCACGCCGGTGAAGAGGCCGATCCCCAGTCCGATGGCCAGCACCACCCCGACCAGGAGGAAGATGGGCCGGGGTCGTCGACCCTTCCGAGCGGGGCCGGGGCCGGGGTCTCCGGCGGGGCCGGGGTCGCCAGTGGGGCCGGGGTCGCCAGTGGGGCCGGGGTCGCCAGTGGGGCCGGGGTCGCCGCCCGCCATCTCAGTTGTACCGGATCAGGATGTCCCCGGCCATGACCACGAACAGGAGCGTCAGGTAGGTGATGGAGTACCCGAACACGGCCATGGCGTCCCGCCCGGTGGCCCCGTCTCCCCTGGCCTTCCACCACAACCTCCCGGCCATGCCCACGAACACTGCGCCCAGCACCGCCGCGGTCGCGGTGTAGACGACGCCCATGTGGGCGACGGCGGCGAACAGGAGCGAGACCGCCACCAGGGCCACCGTGTAGAGCAGGATCTCGCGCGTGGTCCGTACCAGGGAGGCCACGGCCGGGAGCATCGGGACGTCGGCCGCCCGGTAGTCGTCTCGGTAGCGGACGGCCAGGGCCCAGAAGTGGGGTGGCGTCCAGATGAAGATGATGGCGAACAGCACGACCGGTGGCCACGAGAGCGTGCCGGTCACCGCCGCCCAGCCCACGAGGACCGGGACCGCGCCGGCGGCCCCTCCGATGACGATGTTCTGGCTGGAGCGTCGCTTCAGCCACAGCGTGTAGACGAACACGTAGAACGCCGTGGCCGACGCGGCGAGGATCGCCGAGAGCAGGTTGACCAGCGACCACAGCTCGAAGAAGGCCGCCACTTCGAGGGTCACGGCGAAGATCAACGCCGCTCGGGGGGTCATGGCCCCGGTGACCAGGGGACGGTTCCGGGTCCGGTGCATCAACCGGTCGATGTCCCGGTCCACGTACATGTTGATGGCATTGGCGCCGCCGGCGGCCAGGGCGCCGCCGACCAGGGTGGCGGCCATCAAGCCCACCGACGGGACGCCCCGCTTGGCGACAACCATCGTCGGGAGCGTGGTCACCAGTAGGAGCTCGATGATGCGGGGCTTGGTGAGCGCCACGTAGGGCCCCACCCGGGCGCCGCCCGCTCGGATGCTCCGGAGGCCCGGCATGCTGCGGAGTCCGCGGAGGACGGGAGCCTGGGATGCCATATCGGTGGTGAGCCTACGACGCGGAGCCGTCGGTGGACCAGGCGGGGCCGGGGGGGAGGACCGCCGGGGCGGCAGTACGATGCCGGAGGTGCCTGACCCCGCCACCACCACAGGCGCATCCCGTTCGGGCCGTTGGCCGACTGTCTCCGCCGATGGGTTCAGGAAGCTGGCCGTGGTCTCCCTCGTCATGGTGGTCCTCATCGTGATCACCGGGGCCGCCGTGCGCCTGAGCGGTTCGGGTCTGGGCTGTGCCGACTGGCCGGACTGCTTCCGCGGCCATCTCACCCCGCCACTGAGGTTCCACTCGCTCGTCGAGTTCGGCAACCGCGTCGTGACCGTGGTGTTGACCGTGGTGGTGGGCGTGACCTTTCTGGCCGCCCTCTTCCGGCAGCCCCGACGCCGTGACCTGGTCTGGTTGTCTGCCGGCCTGGTGGGAGGCATCCTCCTCGAGGCGGTGATGGGCGGGATCGTCGTCTACACCAAGCTGAACCCGTACCTGGTGATGGTCCACTTCCTGGCCGCCCTGCCGCTGGTGGTCGACGCCGTGGTGCTGCTCCACCGATGCGGGCGGGACTACCGGCCGGGTACGGGACGGGTGCTGGTGCCCGGGCCGTTCGTCTGGCTCTCGAGGGGGATGGTCCTGCTCTTGGGTATCGTCCTGGCCGCCGGCTCGGCGACCACCGGTGCCGCACCCGACGGGGGTTCGGCCCAGGGGCAGATTGCGGCCAAGCGGATCCCGGTGTCGCTGCGCTCGTTGGCCGAGCTCCACGCCAGCCTGGCCATCATGCTCGTGGGCTTCGTCCTGGCGCTGGTGGTGGCCCTCCACGCCATTGACGTTCCCGAGAGGGTGCGACGGGCCGGCCGCATCCTGGTGGTGACCCTCGTGCTCCAGGCGGCGGTCGGGTACACCCAGTACTTCACCCATCTCCCGGCTCTGCTGGTGGAGGTGCACGTGATCGGGGCGACGGTCCTGGTGGTGGGCACGGTGCAGTTCTTGCTCGCCCTCACCTACCACCCTCCCGAAGCGGCGGAGCACGAGAGCGCCGACGCATCGGGTCCGGGCGTGTCGGCCGGCGAGGTGTCCCACAGGGCCCGGGTTCCCGAAGGCGTCGAGGTTGGCGCCTGATAGCGTTTCGGGGTCCCGGTGGACGAGGCTCCCGATCGCGGGTGCCTCTCCGGGTCGTCGCCCCCATCGTCTAGCGGCCCAGGACGCTGCCCTTTCAAGGCGGTAACACGGGTTCAAATCCCGTTGGGGGCACCCGGCTCTCCTGGGGAGGGAGCGCCCGCCGGAGCTCTGGCGGGCGTGACCTATAGTGGCTTTCCGCTCTTCGATCGGCCACCCTGGTCGCCCGTCGAGTGGCTCTTGGACAGAGCGATCTCTCCCAGGGACCTGTGGTGCAGCTTGGAGTGCACGCCGGCCTGTCAAGCCGGAGGTCGCGGGTTCAAATCCCGTCAGGTCCGCCAGACCCCCCAGTGCCCGCGCCGTCACGACGTGGACGTCACGTGATACCCGGTGGCTCCGGTGGGGTTGAGATAGCGTAGATGCCCTGGTCGGGTAGCTCAGTTGGTAGAGCGCGCGCCTGAAAAGCGCGAGGTCACCGGATCGACGCCGGTCCCGACCACCAGATCACCGCGTGTCGAAGCCGCGCCGCCCCTACCGCCGTCCGACCGGTCGCCGCCGGCGCCACGCTGACTCCTCCGCCGGGGTGACGTAACCGGAGTCGGCACTGTCGAGGTTGACACCCGGAGGCACCAGTTCGTCGATCCGGTCCAGCGTCTCGTCGTCGAGCTGGACATCGGCCACGGCCAGCTGGCCGTCCAGGTGCTCGTGGGTCCGGGGTCCGACGATGGCCGAAGTGACACCGGGATGAGCCAGCACGAATCCGAGCGACAGGCCGATGAGGGTCGTTCCGGCATCGGCAGCGAGCTCTTCGAGCCGGGGGAGCACGTCGACCTTGCGCTGGCTGGCCGGCGTCGTGGGGTCGAACCGAGGGAGCATGACCGCCCGGCGGCTCGGCGGGATCCGCCCGGTCTCGTCCTTCAGGTGCCGACCTCCCGCCAGCCAACCCCCGTTCAGCGGGCTCCAGGCGATCACTCCCATGCCGTACCGCTGGCACGTGGGCAGCACCGACGTCTCGATCCCCCGGGCGAGGATCGAGTACGGCGGCTGCTCGCACCGGAAGCGCTCGTGTCCCCGGCGTTCGGCGACCCAGTGGGACTCGACGATCGACTCGGCCGGGAACGTCGAACATCCGGCGTACCGGATCTTGCCGGCGTGGACCAGGTCGGACAGTGCCGACAAGGTGTCATCGATGTCGGTTCCCGGCTCGGGCCGGTGTACCTGGTAAAGATCGATCCAGTCGGTCTGGAGGCGCCGGAGCGATGCTTCGACCTCGGCCACGATCCACCGGCGGCTGTTCCCCTTCTGGTTCCGGTCGGGCCCCATGGGACCGTGGAACTTCGTGGCCAGGACCACGCCGTCGCGTCGCCCGACCAACGCCTGGCCCACGATCGTCTCGGACTCACCACCCGAGTAGACGTCGGCCGTGTCCACGAAGTTGACGCCGGCGTCGAGGGCCTTGTGGACGATGGCGATCGAATCGTCGTGGTCGGTGTTCCCGAAGGCGCCGAACATCATGGCGCCGAGGCAGAAGGCGCTGACGTCGATCCCGGTGGTGCCGAGCGGGCGGTATCGCATGATGTGGCTCTCCCTTGTCGTGTGCTCTATACGGTGCTCTGTCCTGTGCGCTCCGGTCGCCGGCGTATGGCCGACGAAGTCTGCTCCCTTTCCCCTCGAAACCGGCGCATTGGGTCAACCGCAGGCGGTCTCGCGGGGTCCCCTCGCCGTGGGTGAGGACGAAGCGCGGCTGGAACCGGCGAGGCACGTTCCGATCAGTCGTCGTGCGGCTCCTGACGAGTGTACCTCCGGGGCTCCGCATTGGCCCGTCCCTCGGCCGTGGGAAGTTCGGTCACGCGCGTTCGTCGACGGGATCGACCCTATGGTGATGAACCTCGGAGGAGCTCCACCCAAGCGCGATAGATGTCCGTGCAGTGCCTGAGCCGGTCAGCTCGGCCGATCCTGTGATCGGTCGGCAGGCGCCACCGATCCGTGAACGAGCTCGAATGAATTCGAGTGAGCTCGGCGCGGACACTGTTCGGGAGGCGGGAGCTCCCGTCGGGGTGGTCCCGCCGCCGGACGGTTCATGGTGGCGGACGTCGGATCAGTGTGTCGCGGCCTGCCTCAGAAGTTGCCGACGATCTTGGCTGTTCCGGCTGTCTTGTAGCTGACCGCCCCTGTCGGAGCGGTGATCGGTGCAAGCCCTTCCTGCTGCGCCATGATCGCCGCCTGTACGACCATGACTGTCGACGGGTCGATGGCGAGTGGCCCCCCTGAGACGGGCACCTGCCAGACATGGGTCATGTACCCGGTGCGACCGTGGTGCACGCTTCCGGGTGCGCAGGGCATAAAGCCGTCGATCACCCCGGTGCTGAGCGACGTGCACAGGTTCGTATGGGCGTGCCACTGCACGAGGCATCCGTAAGGCATCGGACCTGTTGTCATACCAGGCATGAGGAACATGGCAGCGACCAGGACCGGACCTGTGGGGGTCGTCGCATAGACGAGAGAGTCCACATGGTTGGGGTCCAGGATGTCCTGGGTGTTGTAGTAGGCCGGGTTGACGTAGTGGACCACGGGGAAGTTCGGTGTGGTGACCGGCATATAGCCCGCGGCCTTGGCCGTGGCCAGGACCTTGTACTTGGCGACAGCGGCACTGGTGGCCTGGACGTACTCGACCGCGCCCAGTACCTGTTTGGGCGTCGGCTTGGTGGTGCAGTCCGGGGTCTGCATCCGATGGCCCTTGTCGGTCATGGTCCCGATGACCGAGAGCAGTCGGGTCTCGCCAGTGGGAAGCGGCGGGCCCGTGTACTTCCAGGTGGGGTCGGTGACACCGAGCCCACCCATTCCCGACATGGTCATCGAACTTGCCGTATCGGACCCCTTCGAGGCCGGCGTGGCACCGCTTGACGGAGTGCTCGGAGACATTGTCATACCCGGCATCGAAGATGACTGGCCTGATGTGGACACCGCCGATCCGGCGGAGTGGGTGCCGACCAAGACGGATGCGTTCGAAGCCGTGCCTGTCGGGCGCGATGCCGATGCCGACGCGGCGGCCGCAACCGGGTACGTGGAGCCAAGCAGCAGCGCGGCCATCACTCCAGCGGCGACGCCGCCGGTCGCCAGTGGGTTCCATTGGATCAGAGCCGCCAAAGGAGTGCGCACCGAGGCGCGGACCGGCACAACTGCTGGAAGCATGGCGATGGCGAGCAACACGATCACCGGAGCGGTGTTGGGGTCGGTTCCGGTACCCGTCAGTATTGTCCCGAATGCCATCCCGGTGACCCAGAAGGCGAGGACGAGGAGCGCGCCAGCCGCCAGGAACGCAGTGGGACGGCTGACGACGATTGGGCCGATCCCGATGACGAGCGAGACGATCGCGAGGATCCACGCAGTCTGGGGGCCAATTCCGGTGAAGTGATGCGCGAACGTGGTGAGGAACGACGCGTACCAGTGCGGCTGGTGGGCCGTCATGCTCTCAATCGAGGACGAGAAAGCGCCTGCGGCCCGATTGGCCGGCAGGAGCCAAAGGATGGCGAAGCCGATCCACAGCGTCGCCCACACACCCAGCGCTCCTGCCGCCCCGAGCGGGCCGGAGGCCGCGGGTGACGAGGCCACTCCGACCGGGTGGCGAGCGGGTTCGACGTCGCCGCACTGCGCCCCCCTGCCATCGCTCGTCGCTGTGGTGCTGCGCGGCCAGACCAAGACTCCGAGGGCGGCGTAGAGGATGACCGCTCCCGGGGCGCCCATGAGTGGCGAGGCCGTGCCGGTGAGGAGTCGACCGAAGCCTTCCCCGATCCCCCAGACTCCGAACGCCCAGATGAAGCTGACGGCCAGCGCGGGACGGAGCGTGCGCTTGTTCAGGATCCCGATGCCGATCGACATCTGCAACATGACAAACAGGAAGTTCCACACTCCGATATCTGGTCGGATGAAGTGCTCGACGTTGGTCATGAACCAAGCGACGGGTGCAGGTTGTCCTGCGGCATTGGGAACGATGACGTTGTCGAGGAAGGTCTTGGTGAACATGTGCGGCTGAAGTTGCAGTACGCCGTCGATCAGCCACATGATCCCGAGGCTCACTTGGATCCATCGCGCATTGAGTCCTTTGCGTCCAGCAAAGGTACGCACAGTCCATTCGTCTGCTCCAGGTGGCCTTGGTGTCACCCGAGACACCGTGGAGGCCGCCTCCTCGGCTATGGGAGTGGCCGGCGCGGCCGGCTCCCAGGTACCTGTTCCTCCGTCCGTCCCCATTTCGTTCCCCCCAGGTGCGTGAGCGACACCGAGCGCTCGCTTGGCACCTGCCATGCTAACCAGTGCCTCAAGGACGAGTCGGCCGCCGATTGGACGTGCCGAGCTGTCGGCCCTGATTGAGGCCTCGAAGTTGGGACCGAGTGTGGTCAAGCGTCGATTGGGGAGCTCTCCGGGCGTCGCCGAGCCTCGCGGGGCGCAGCGCTCGGAGCACCTTCAGGTCTCACGGCCACCCGTGCCACAGAGTGGGTGACCCTCGAGCCGTGCCATCTCCACTTGGGCCTGTCGAAACCTGGCGAATCATGGTTGTGCTGTCCTCCTTCCCCCAATGTTGGGGCTCGGACTCGCACAACGGGTGGATCAGCTCGGGGGGACCCGGTCACCGGCACCTCTGCCAACACAGCTCCCGGCAGCACCGAGGCGATGGCGTTCCTCCGGCCCTCGCGGGCGTCGGACATGACCAACCAGCGCCCCCCCGTACAGTCCCCGGGCCACCAGACCCCGCAGGAAGGCCATTCAGCCGGCCCCGTCCTCGGAGGTGAACACGTCGATGACCAGCACCTCCCGGCGACCGTCGGCATTGACCCCGGTGGCGATCACCGTGGCTACGGAGACCACCCGGCCTTCCTCTCTGAGCTCGTGGAGCAGGGCGTCCAGCCAAGACGTAGGTGCAGGGCCCGGCATCGAGGGGCCGGTTCCGCAACTCGGCCACCTCGGTGTCGAGGTTCTCGGCCAGCTCGGAGACCAGGGACTCGGGCATCCCCTCGATACCCATCGACGTGACCAGGTCATCGACCCGCCTGGTCGAGACCCCCTCGACGTAGGCCTGGCAGATCACGCCGACCAGGACCTGTTCGGTCCGTCGGCGGTGCTCCAGTAGGGAGGGAAGGTAGCTGCCCTTGCGGAGCTTGGGGACCTCCAGGTTGATCGTGGCGGCCCGGGTGTCCCACCAGCGTTCCCGATGACCGTTCCGGCTGTTCACCCGGCCTCTGGTGCGCTCGCCGTAGCCGGCGTCGAAGAGCCCGTCGACCTCGGTTTCCATCGGAAGCTCGGCTGCCATCTTGCCTATCGCGGCGAGCAACTCGTTGCCGGCATCGGACTCCAAGTACGCAGCTACCGAGCGCTCGCGCGCCCATCGTGTTGGTGAGCTCCGCCGCGTCTCCTCCTTCGTGTTCCTGGACGAACTTGAAGATTGGTGCGGTGGTCGTCGCGTCGGGAGAATCCTGAGCTCGGGCTACCCCTCGGACACCAATCTGGCGGACTCCACGTTGTCGAAGCTCGAATGCGCCAGCACTTGCTCTCGTGTGGAGGCCCAGGAAAGTCCTGCGCCGACCTTTCGCGCAGCCAAAGCCGTTACTTTCACATGGGTCCGGTGGAGCGGGCGACGGGAATCGAACCCGCGTTCTCAGCTTGGGAAGCTGATGTTCTGCCTCTGAACTACGCCCGCGGGCGTTCGCCACACTATCGTCTGGCTGGCCATGGTTCTGTCTGATCGCACCATCCACGAGGAGATCGCCGCCGGGCGCATCGGCATCGACCCGCTGGGGGAGGACTGCGTCCAGCCCTCGTCTGTCGATCTCCACGTGGACCGGTACTTCCGGCTCTTCCGGAACCATACCCAGCGAGTGATCGACGTCCGGGAGGACCAGGAGGACTTGACCGAGCTGGTGGACGTCGGGGCGGAAGATCCCCTGGTGCTCCACCCCGGGGAGTTCGTCCTGGGATCGACCGTGGAGCGGGTGCGCCTCCCCGACGATCTGGTGGCGCGGCTCGAGGGGAAGTCCTCACTGGGGCGACTGGGGCTTCTCATCCACTCGACCGCAGGGTTCGTCGACGCCGGGTGGGACGGCCATCTGACCCTCGAGCTCTCGAACGTGGCCAACCTCCCCATCACCGTCTACCCGGGGATGAAGATCGGTCAGATCAGCTTCCTGCGGATGACCACCCCGGCCGATCGTCCCTACGGCTCGTCCGGCCTCGGGTCGAAGTACCAGGGGCAGTGGGGACCGACGCCGAGCCGTTACGCCGACAACTTCCGCCGATGACGCACCGGCCGATGCGCCGCTCTGGCACCGTTCGTCGCGCCCGCCGAATCGATGTGTCGTGGGGATGCCCCAGGAAGGGGTCGAGCCACATGGCCGGTGTCGACCGCTCAGGCCAGCGAGACTCCCGCCCCAGCCACCGCGGCCGCCGTCATCCTTCGAACCGCCCACACCACCACCCACACCCCCACTCCCACTGAGCAGAGGAGGCGAAGTGCCCATAAGGATCGCCATCGGCATGGCCATCACCGTGGTGGCCCTGGCTGTCGCCGGCCGGAGGTTCTACTGGTTGTCGCGGCTTGTCCGGGCCGGCCGACCGGCGCCGGATCGGACCCGGGGGAGCATCTTCCCGAGGGCCGAAGCCGAGCTCACCGAAGTGGCCGGCCAGCGAAAGCTCCTCAGATGGACCGTGCCGGGGATCGCCCACTTCTTCACCATGTGGGGGTTCACCATTCTCCTCCTCACCATCATCGAGGCCTTCGGGGACCTCTTCCAGAAGAACTTCCACATCCCAGGTATCGGCACCTGGTCCTGGATCGGCTTCCTGGAGGACTTCTTCGCCGTGGCCGTCCTGTGCGCCCTGGTGGTGTTCACCGTCATCCGGATCAAGAACGCCCCGGCCAGGAAGGACCGCCAGTCCCGCTTCTACGGGTCGCACACCGGGGCGGCGTGGGTGACGCTCCTCATGATCGCCGGAGTGATCGTCACCCTGCTCCTCTACCGGGGTGCCCAGGTGGCCACCCGGCCGACGCAGTTCCCCTACAGCAACTGGGCCTTCGCCTCGCACCTGGTGGGCAACGCCCTCCGCCCTCTGGGCAGCGGGGTGAACGCCGTGCTGGCCACGGTCTTTGTCATCTTGAACATCGCCGTGATCACCGGCTTCCTGGTGTTCGTCTCGTACTCGAAGCATCTCCACATCTTCATGGCCCCTCTCAACGTGGCCTTCTCGAGGCGGCCCCGGGCCCTCGGGGCGTTGGACAAGACCCCCGACATGGACATGGAGAACGTGAGCGAGGACACGGTGTTCGGTGTGGGGCTGGTGGAGCAGTTCTCCTGGAAGCAGATGCTGGACTTCATCACCTGCACGGAGTGTGGGCGCTGTCAGTCGGTCTGCCCGGCGTGGAACACCGGCAAGCCCCTCTCACCGAAGCTGCTCATCATGGGCTTGCGTGACAACATGTTCTCCTCCGCCTCCCGCCTCTTGAGCTCGCCCGCCACCGGCGAGGGCTCCGAGAACGGCAGCGGCTCGGACGGTGGTGGCGGTAACGGGGATTCCGGTGGAGCCGGAGAGCCCCAGACCCTCGTGCCGTTCACCATCGACCCCGACGTCTTGTGGTCGTGCACCACCTGCGGATCGTGTGTGGAGCAGTGTCCGGTGGACATTGAGCACATCGACGCCATCGTCGACATGCGCCGCTACGAGGTGCTTATGGAGTCCCGCTTCCCGACCGAAGCTGGGCTGATGCTGCGGAACATCGAGAACCAAGGCGATCCCTGGGGGCTCGGGCAGTCCAAGAGGACGGAGTGGATCGACTCCTTGGACTTCGACGTGCCGGTGGTGAACGGCGCCGTCCCCGACGATATCGAGTACCTCTACTGGGTCGGGTGTGCCGGGGCCCTCGACGAGCGGGCGCGCAAGGGCGTCCAGGCCACGGCCCGCATGCTGCACCGGGCCGGGGTGACGTTCGCCATCTTGGGCCCCAAGGAGTCCTGCACGGGGGACCCGGCCCGACGGCTCGGCAACGAGTACCTGTACCAAGAGCAGGGAAAGGCGAACGTCGCCACCCTCAAAGAGGTCGGCGCGAAGAAGATCGTGGCCAGCTGCCCCCACTGCTTCAATTCGATCAAGAACGAGTACCCCGCCCTCGGCGGTGACTTCGAGGTCATCCACCACGCCGAGCTCCTCGACCACCTGGTCAGCGCCGGCAAGCTGGTTCCCGGTGCCGGGTACTCCGGGACCGTCACCTACCACGACCCCTGCTACCTCGGACGGCACAACCGGGTCTTCGACGAGCCGAGGTCGGTGATCGACGCCATCCCCGGGGCCCGCCAGGTCGAGATGAAGCGGTGCCGGGAGAGGGGGTTCTGCTGCGGCGCCGGAGGAGCACGCATGTGGTTGGAAGAGACGATTGGGACCCGGGTCAACATGGACCGCACCGCCGAGGCCATCGGCACCGGAGCCGACGTGGTGTCCACGGCCTGCCCGTACTGCATGATCATGCTCGACGACGCCGTGCGGGCCAACGCCAAAGAAGACGACGTGCGGGTTCTGGACCTGTCCCAGCTGGTCGAAGAGTCGCTCGGAGATGCTGCCGTCGAAGTCACGGGCGCCAATCCCTGAATCGTCCGGGGCGGGCGCGGGCGCTGGGCCCGTCCAGGTGCCCCTCGACGTGGACCCGCGCTACGACAGTGAGCTCGGGTCGACCCCAATACCCCCGGCGCCGCTGCTGGCGTAGGCGGCCAGCACAAGCCGGAGGATGTCCTCGGCCTCCTCGCCGCTCCACCACATGGGACCGGTGCCAGTGCGGAGCCACCGGAGCCAGTGTCGGCCCGAGTCTCGGAAGCTGCTGGCCCAGTCGTCGTCGAGCGCGTGGAAGCTCCGCATCTCGCCGTCGACGTACACCTCAAGGCTCGGCTGCTGGATTCCCCGCCCGGTGCACCGGTTCACCCGGGCGAAGCCCTTCCGGCCCGTGACCTCCCACCGCTCGTCGTTCGTGTAGTAGTCCGAACGCAGGTACATGTCCACGGCCAGCGTGATGTCCCACACCCCGCGTATCCCGTTGGCGTGCTCCCACATCACCGTCGACGGCGCGTCGAGAGCGAATCCCGGGATGATCTCGGTGGTCCCGACCCACGCCCTCACCTCCCGCACCGGCCCGAACAGCCAGAGCGCGGTGGCGAACTTGTGCCAGCCGTCGTCGAAGACCAGGATGCCCCGCCCATCCTGCATGTGCTGGAACTGCCACTCGTAAGAGCTGGCTGGCACCTCCCACCCCCCGCGCCCGCTCCCGACCATCTTCATGTGGTAGCCGGCCACGTCGCCGATGGCTCCCGAGTGGACGATCTCCTTCAGCTTCACGAGGGGCTCGTAGAACACGTAGTTCTCCATCACCCGCAGCACTCGATCGTTGCTCTTCGCCGCGTCGAGCATCCGGCGGGCGCGGACCGGGTCGGCCCACATGGGCTCCGGGAGGGTCCCGTGCCACCCGGCGTCGAGCATCTCCACCACGCCGTCGGTGTGCAAGGGCGTGGGCAGAAGCGCTTCGACGGCGTCGATCTCGAGACCGCTCGCCACCAGCTCGGCCGCGGTGGGGAACGTCGGGACATCGGGCCACTCGCGTCCCCGTTCCTCACGCCGGTCGGGGTCCGGGTCCACCAACGCCACCACTTCGACGTCGGGGTTGTCCCGGTAGGCCAGGACGTTCAAGTCGTAGATTCGACCGAGCCCGACGAAAGCTGCTCGCACCGGGCGCTCGTAAGGTGCGAAGCTCACGGCCCACCCCGTTCCTGCTGGAGCTCGATGGTGTGCCCGGCCGGATCGGTGATCCAGATCTGGACCGTGTCCTCGCCCTGCACGGCCCGTATGTAGGGGATCTGGCGCTCCTCCAGCTCCCTCACCGCGGCGGCGAGGTCGGCCACCCCCACGCAGAAGTGGTCACCCGTGGGGTCTATGCCACCTCCGGCCGATCGAGCCTCCACCAGGTGGAGCTGCTGGTCGCCCACGCCGAGCCACCGCCCCGGCACACCAGGGATCTGGGGCCGGGTGAGGTCGGGAAGCTCCAGCACCTCACGGTAGAAGCGAGACATCTCCTCGGATGGGGCACCGCCCGCGTTCACCGCCACGTGGAGGAAACGGGTGACCTTCACCGGTCCGCACCCGATCGACGGCGCGGACGGGCGCCGAGCGGTGGAGCGCCGCCGACGGAGTGCCCCGAGTCGGCCGCCGGACCGCCCGTCGGGGAGCCTTGCACCCGCTGGAGCTCCATCTGGCTGCTGGCGCGCATGTCGTCTCCTCCGGTGGGACCACCATCGCTGACGCTGGTGTCAGTGAACGATGGCTACGGTACACCGCCGGGGGAAGCGGCACGGCCGGTCCGGTTCAAGCGGGCACCACGTCGTAGTCGTCCATGTTGGGACGGGCCATCGCGGTGCGGAAGCGGTCGAAGCTCCACGGCCACG
The DNA here is from genome assembly GCA_021791635.1 of Actinomycetes bacterium. Taxonomy (GTDB): domain Bacteria; phylum Actinomycetota; class Acidimicrobiia; order Acidimicrobiales; family RAAP-2; genus JAJYWF01. The sequence goes on along the minus strand of JAJYWF010000017.1, from coordinate 5,288 downwards.
CCGCGGGCACCCCCCGATCGTCGAGGTACCAGCTCCGGCAGCCGGTCACCCACACCGTGCGCTTGGCTGCCTCCACCCGCTCGGACTCGAAGCGCTCGGTCGCCGCTGCCGACGCGCTCACCAGGTGGAGCCCTGTGGCGCAGGCCCGATCCACGAGCTGCATGACGTAGGCGAACTGCAGCTCGGCGACGTCGATGAGCGAGAAGTTCCCGACGGGCCCGTTCGGACCGTTCAACATGAACAGGTTAGGGAAGTCCGGTATCGACACCGCCAGGTAGGCGGTCGGACGTTCGGACCACGCCTGCTCCAGGGAGATCCCCCCGCGACCGGTCACCTCGATCGGCCGCATGAACTGGTCCACCCGGAAGCCGGTGGCCAACACCAGGGCGTCGAGCTCGTGGAGGGTGCCGTCGACGGTCCGCACTCCCCGCGGCTCCACGCGGTCGATGGCGTCGGTGACCAGCCGGGCGTTGGGATGCTGGATCGCCTGGTAGAAGCCGGGCGAGACGATGAGCCGCTTGCACGCTGCCCGGTAGTCCGGGCGGAGCTTGGCCCGGAGCACGGGATCGGCCACGTTCTCCTCGAGGTTGGCCACGCAGAGCTCTTCGAGCAGCTTCGCCTCGGGCGACTCGGCGTCGACGACGGCATTGGCGAAGTTGGCCTCGAAGGTGTGGGCCAGCTCGTCCCGCACGGCCTGCATCGCGGCCGGGTCGGAGCGGAAGAGCTGGCGCTGGTCCTCGTCGATGGGAGGGTTCGGGACCCCGAGCACCCACTGTGGCGTTCGCTGGAACATGGAGAGCTCGCCGACGGTCTCGACGGCTGCGGTGACGATCTGGACGGCGGACGAACCGGTCCCGATGACACCGAGCCTCCGCCCCGCGAGCGGGACGCGGTGATCCCAGCGGGCGCTGTGGAAGACCGTTCCGGCGAAATCCTCGAGGCCTTTGATGTCGGGGTACGCCGGGTGGTGGAGCACGCCGGTGGCGGCGATGACGAAGTCGGCTCGGTCCCGTGAGCCGGTCGCCGTCTCCACATCCCAACCTCCGTCCACGAAGGTCAGTCGGCTCACTTCGGTCCCGTAGCTGATGTACTTCTCGACGCCGTACCGGCGGGCGACGTCCTCGAAATAGGCGGCGATCTCGGCTCCTGGGGAGAACACGTGGCTCCAGTCCGGGTTCGGGGCGAAGGAGTAGCTGTAGAGGTGCGAGGGCACGTCGCAGGCCACGCCGGGGTAGGTGTTCTCGCGCCACGTGCCACCCAGCCGGTCTGCCTTCTCGTACACGGTGAAGTCGGTGAGACCGGACTGCTGGAGCTGGATGGCACTGAGCACCCCGGCCATCCCTGCGCCCACGATCACGAAACGCGGCCCCCGAGCCCGTCGACCTGGCGGGGATCCGGTCCTTCCCGTGTCCATGGAGTCCCTCCCTCTATTGGACAAGTGTCCAAGACATTAGGTCGGTTGACCAGCTCCGTCCAGCCACCCTGCCGGAGGCTGGACGCCGCCGAGCTCCGAGACGTGGCGAACTACCGAGGCGAAGCTGACGCTGCGCATCGGTTCCTGGATGCCCACACCGAACAGATAGCAGGTCACGGCTGAGGAGCGGTCGGGAGCATCGCTGACCCCGGCGTCGGTGAGGAGCTCGGTGACGTAGGTGGTGAGGAGCTCGTGGACGGTCCCGACGGGCTCGGTTCGCCCGGCCCGGGTGCAGGTGGACCAGTAGTCCAGCCACAGCGGCATGAGGGTCCGGTCCCCCCGGACAAAGGGCTGGACGGACGCCGCCACTACCCGCCAGAACCTGTTCGCAGCGGCGTGCCCGGATGGCGTATCGGTGTGGTCGTCGGTGTCGCCGCCGGAATCGGCGGCGCTGCGCAGCCAGGCGATCCATCCCCGGGTGGCCTGGGCCATGGCCATGTCCACGATCTCGTCGACGTCGCGGAAGTAGTAGTGCACGGCGCCCTTGGACACGCCGGCCGCGGCGGCGATGGCTCGCACGGTGCAGCGGTGGACCCCGTCACGCAGGAGCACCTCGACGGCTGCCGAGACGATCTCGTCCCGCTTGGCCAGGTGGTTGGGCGAGGGACCGGACCGGGCTCCCCTGGTCACCGGCGTTTCCTCCGGCACCGTCCCGACCGCCGACGTCGCTCGAACCACGGCCGACGGTACCACGGGACCGGAGCCGTGATCTGGACGAGTGCCCAGCCGGCTGACTACCCTCGGCACCCGGGCACCCCGGCACCCCGGCACCCCGGCACCCCGGCACCCCGGCACCCCGGCACCCCGGCACCCCGGCACCCCGGCACCCCGGCACCCCGGTACCACGGGACCCCGCTCACGCGAACGGGGCTCCCGTACCGGCGCCTACCATCAGTGCATCCCTTGGTCTCCGACCTACGGGCGAGTGTGAGGATCCGATCATGACCGACACCGGCGAATGGTCACCCGACGAGCCGTCGGGTGAGGAGACCTTCGAACCGGGCGACGAAGCTCGAGACGAGGAGCAGAGGCTCGATCCCGGCGCTCTCGAAGGCACCGAGCTCGACCCTTCCCTCGACCCCGCGCTCCAGGTGGACTGGCGCGAGCTGGAAGAGGTAGGCGGCGAGCTCGACGATCCCGAGGAGATGGTCATGCTCGAAGGCGGGATCGACGATCCCGACGGCCTGGGGTCACCGTCGGAGCGGGGCCGTCTCGCCCGCAACGACGACGAAGGTTGGGATCTCGATGCCGGGGCGGTCCCGGGTTCCGAATCCGGCGACGGTGACGTCGAACGGTCATGAGGGCCGTGAACCGGATCGGAGGGCTGCATCCGGGAGCATGCATCGCCGCCCGCGTCGCTGCCCTCGGACCGGTGAGGAGCGTCCGGTGACCCAGGGAGGAGGGCTCGACGGGCACCACCGGGCCACGATGGAGAAGATCTTCAACCACCCGGTCAGCCACAACATCCAGTGGCACGACGTGCTGTCGCTGCTTCACCATGTCGCCGAGGTCACCGAGCTGGCCGACGGTCGATGCACGGTGACGTTGGGTACGGAGACCGCGACCTTTGACGCTTCTCGACGTCGAGACTTGGACGACCAGCAGGTCGTCGATCTACGGCGGATGCTGAAGGGCGCGGGACTTGTCCCGCCCACGGCGTAGTGGGACCTTGCCCCTGTTCGCTCAGCCGGTGATCATGCCGTAGGCGTGGTCGATGTGGAGCCGCACGACCAGACGGCGTTCTTCCACCATGACCCGCCGGTAGTCGTCCCAGTCGGGGTGCTCCTCTCCGCGCACCCGGCGGTAGAGGTCCACGAGCTCGTCGACCACGCCGTCGTGGGCTGTGCCGGCCACCGGTGACAGCTCGGCGGTCCCGTCGAGCACGACGTAGGACCAGAAGGTGTCTCCCACCACGTAGAGCGAGGCCCTGGGGTCGCGTCGCAGGTTCTTCGTCTTGGCCCGCTCGTCGGTGACCGAGATGCGGGCGGTGGTCCCCTCGAGGGAGTAGACGATGTTCGAGAGCTGGGGCCGTCCGTCCCTGCGGATCGTCGTGAGCACGCCCTGGTGCCGGCTCCCGGCCAGCTCCAGGGCTTGGGTGAGCTCCATCCGTGCTCCTCGGCTCAGTGGGAGATGAGTGACGCCACCTTGGCGTCGGACTCGCGGAGCCGGGTGGCCATGGCCGCCAGCAGCTTGCGAGCCAGCGGTGGGACGGCGTCGAGCACCCCGTTGAACTGGCGCTGACCCAGCACCAAGAGGAGCATCTCGGTCTCCGAGATCACCGTGGCCGAGCGCGGGCGCCGGTCCAAGAGGGCGAGCTCTCCGAAGTACTGGCCCGGGCCGAGGGTGGCGATGCGACGGCCGCGCCGGCGGACCGAGGCCTGCCCTTCCACGATGAGGAAGAACTCGCGCCCTATGGTCCCTTCCTCGCACAGCATCCGGCCGGCCGGGACGGTGACCTCTTCCAGGGCGCGCCGGATGGTCCGTAGGTCGCGCCCCGAGGCGGTGGAGAACAGCCAGATCTTCGAGAGGTCGAGGTCGTGGGGTCCGTTCGTCATGGGAGAAGGGTAGCTCCGCGTCGGGGCGCGTGCTCGACCCACAGGGGGTCTGAGAGGTCCTGGCTGGCGCGGGCACAGGCGGCCGGAGGCGAGTTCACATCCCCGAAACACGCACGTAGCAACCCGGAAACCACGGCTCCGCATACTGGCGCCGGCAAGCGAATCCCCGGCGGCGTCTGCGAAGCGTGCACGAGCACGAAGGAGCGGACTCACCTCGGGGGGAAGACCCAGGACCACTGCGAGAGGAGCTCGAAGCGTGCTGAACGTGGCCACGTACATCCCCTACCCCCACTGGTTGAACTCCGGGGACAACACCTGGCAGTTGGTGGCCGCCACCCTCGTCGGGTTGATGAGCCTCCCGGGCCTGGCCGTCCTCTACGGAGGCCTGGTCCAGCGCAAGTGGGTCGTGAACACCATGCTGATGGCGTTCGCCGGGTTCAGCATGGTCCTGCTGGTCTGGGTGCTCTGGGCGTACAACATGGGCTTCTCGAGCCAGACGTTCGGGTTGTTCGGCGCCCACGGGACCGGGTTCTTCAACAATCTCGTCGGGAAGCCCTGGCCCATTACGAGCCACTTCGGCGAGCAGAACCAGGCCACGTCCCTGGCGCAGACCGATATACCGTTCCACTTCCCCAACGCCACCCTGGCCTACTTCCAGGTGGTGTTCGCCGCCATCACCCCACTGCTGTTCATGGGGAGCATCCTCGGGCGGATGAAGTTCAAGGCCTGGCTGCTGTTCGTACCGCTGTGGATCACCTTCGTCTACGCCGTGAACGCCAAGCTCCTCTGGGGTGGCGGTTTCTTCGCCATGAAGGGAGCGGTGGACTACTCGGGTGGGTACGTCATCCACCTCGCGGCCGGGGTGACCGGGTTCGTCCTGGCGGCCATGGTCGGTCCCCGGCTCAAGCGTGATCGGGACCACGGGGTCCCCCACAACCTGATGCTCGTGGCCGTGGGCGCGGGCATCATCTGGCTGGGCTGGAACGGGTTCAACGGCGGTGACCCGTTCTACGCCGGGGCGGACGCCGCGGCGGCGGTGCTGAACACGAACTTGGCCACCGGAGCGGGTCTGCTCACCTGGATGTTCTGGGACATGGTCGGGACCAAGCAGCGCAAGCCGACGTTCCTCGGAGCCATTAACGGGATGATCTGCGGGCTGGTCGGCATCACCCCGTCGGCCGGGTGGGTGGACGGGTACGGAGCGATCCTCGTGGGCCTCATCTGCGCCACGATCGTCTGGGTGGCGTGGAACTTCCTGT
>JAJYWF010000108.1 GCA_021791635.1 Actinomycetes bacterium | reverse complement strand
ACTACCCGGACATGGCCGAGTACCTGGTCGATCTGGGCATCGACTCGATGAGCCTCGACCCGGACGCCGTAGTGAGGACCACCCGCCAGGTACTGGAGGTCGAAGCCCGTCTGGGGCGGGACGCTCCGGGGGCGGCGGGCCGCGGCTAGGGCACCGGGCGGCGGCGGCTGCGCCGTCTCCGCGGAACCGGCGCCGTCACCGTCGGCGCCGGTTCCTTCGCTAGGGTGCGACCGGGACGAGAGGGGATCGACGTGGTGATGAACGTGAAGCCGGTGCCGACGCTGGACGAGCGGATCAACGACATCCGCATGCGGACGGCGGAGATCGTCAACGAGGACATCCTCCCCAATGAGCGCCGGCTGTGGCCGTCCCGGGAGGGGCGGGAGCTGCCCGAGCGTGACCGGAGCGAGGCCCACGAGCTCCGGGCGCAGGTCCAGGAGCGAGTGCGCAAGGCCGGTCTCTGGGCGCCCCACCTGCCGACCGAGTACGGCGGGATGGGCCTCGACTTCCTCGCGCACGCCTACATGAACGAGGTACTCGCCTACGCGATGGGGGCGGCAAAGCTCTTCGGCGTGGTGGCCCCCAATTCGGGCAACCAGAAGATCCTGGTCAAGTACGGCACCGACGAGCAGAAGCGCAAGTGGCTCCTTCCCCTGGTGGACGGCACCATGGAGTCCGGCTTTTCGATGACAGAGCCGGAGAACGCCGGCTCCGACCCCCGGTCGCTCACCACCACCGCCACCCGCGACGGCGACCACTGGGTCATCAACGGCCACAAGTGGTTCACCTCCAACGGGATCGACGCGGACTTCTTCATCGTCATGTGCCGGGTGGTGGACGGGACGGGTGAGCTCGGCCGGTCGGGCCAGATGGCGCAGATCATCGTGCCCACCTCGGTCAAGGGCGTGAACGTGGTCCGGGGGATCGGCATCTGGGGACGGTCGTCGTCCGACCACTGCGAGGTCGTCTACGACGACGTGCGGGTGCCGATCGAGAACATCCTGGGCAACGTGGGGGACGGCCACCAGGCTGCCCAGGACCGGCTCGGAGCCGGGCGCGTCTACCACTGCATGAACTCGGTGGGGCAGATGTGGCGGGCCTTCGACCTGATGGTGGAGCGCGCCACCCAGCGGGAGGTGCACGGGGGATTGTTGAAGGACAAGCAGTTCATCCAAGGTTTCATCGCCGACAGCTACCAGGACATCCAGGCGGCCCGGCTCATGACCATCCACACCGCGGAGAAGGTGGACCGCAACGACGTCAGCGCCCGCACGGACATCTCCGCCATCAAGGTCTTCGTCCCGGCCGCCTACGAGCGCGTCGTCGACCGGGCGATCCAGGTGTGGGGTGCGGCGGGGATCACCAACGATCTTCCGCTCGCCGCCATGTACCAGGGGGCCCGGACCCTGCGCCTGGCCGACGGGCCGGACGAGGTCCACCGGATCCTCATCGCCAAGCACGTCCTCCACCGCTACGAGTCGGGGGAGGGCTGGGACTTCGGGAACTGACCTCGGTCCGGCGGGGAGCGGATCAGTCCGGTCGGTACCACTGGTTCAGTGATCGGCCCGGGCCGGTAGCGGGGGCCAACCCGGTGGCCGGTGACCGCCCTACGACACCGCAGGGATATTCCGGTGGACCAGCCAACCCACCACCGAGAGCACCTGCCCGACCGTCCACGTCTGACCACTCGCCCCGGGGTCGTTGAGGTTCTGCTGGCCCTGCGTGTCGAGCATCTGGTTCAGTGCCCTGGGGAGCGTGTGACTGGCGACGTCCGGCATCGACGAGGTGGCGAACCGCTCGTGCCCGGAGGCGTCGATCACCATGTAACCGTCGGTGTGGCTCACGTCGTAGGTGAGCGGCTTGTGCGTCCACCAGTCGATCTGGGGAGGGTTCCCCTCGGGCACCTTCTGGGCGTACACGTAGAAGAACCGGTTCATGGCGTCGACCTGGGCCTGGGTGCCGGTGAGCAGCGTCCAGGAAGCCCCCGTCAGACGGGCATAGGCGGCCAGCCGGGCCGGGATGTCACGCTGGGGGTCCACCGAGTACTCGACGATGGCGACCTTCTTCGCCAGACCGGCCGCGTCGATCGCCCGCTGGACCAGCAGGAGGTTCTCCGTGGTCAACGGGCACACCTCCTGGCAGAGCGTGAGCATCGGGGCGAGCACCACCGTCTTGCCCCGGAACGCGGCCAGGGACATCGGCTGGCTGTTCTGGTTGACCATCGGCATCGGGGGAACGGCGCGGTTCTGGACGATCCCGATGCTCGGGGACGGGACACCGGGGGCCGCGGTGGAGAAGCAAGCGCTCAGGGAGACCGACGCGGCCAGGAGCAACGCCAACGTGGCGACCGGAGCGCCCACCCGGCGGCGGAGAGGCGACGTGGACACCGTGCCATGGTACGAGCGGACCCGGACCTTGTCAGATCAGCATCGGCCCGACCCGCCGTGGCGTCCCGTCACTCCAGGAGGTCGGGCTGCTCCCGGACGATCCGGTCGAAGAGCGGTTGGAAGCTGAACCAGCCGGCCAGATGCGACCCCACCTGGCCACGGGTCTTCCGGGCCATCTCCGGGTCGATCAGCACCGGCGTGCCTGCTGCGGAGGCGAGCAGCTGGGCCTGGCTCGACCGCTCCATGGTGATGAACCACCAGACCGCCTCGTCCACCGAGTGGCCCACCGTGAGGAGACCGTGGTTGCGGAGGATGGCGGCCTTGTGGTCGCCCAGGGCGTGGGCAATGCGCTTGCCTTCCTCGACGTCCACCACCACACCGGTGTAGTCGTCGAACACCGCGTGGTCTTCGAAGAAGGCGCAGACGTCCTGGGTGATCGGGTCGAGGAGCCTCCCGAGGGACGACCACGCCTTGCCGTGGACCGAGTGCGAGTGCGCGGCGGCCACCACGTCGGGGCGGGCGGCGTGGACCTGCGAATGGATGGCGAACGCCGCCGCGTTGACCGGCCTGTCTCCCTCGACCACGTCGCCCCGGTCGTTGACCAGGATGAGGTCGGAGGCGCGGATGTGCCCGAAGTGCATGCCGAACGGGTTCACCCAGAAGTGGTCCGGGCGTTCGGGGTCACGCGCCGTGATGTGGCCGGCCACGCCTTCGTCGAACCCGAAGGCCGAGAACAGGCGGAACCCGGCGGCCAGCCGCTGCTTGCGGTGGTTCCGCTCTTCCTCGGGAGTGTCGAACGCGGGCAGCTGCGGGAGCCGGACGGTGTCGGACATGGTTCCTCCTCGGCGGTGCTGGGCGACGGTGGCCGCCTGCCTCGGAGTGTAGGGCAGGGTCGGAGCCGGTGCCCGGGCACCCACCACCCGGGTACGCACCATAATTTGACATAATATCTATTATCGGCGGTCTGGGGAGATCCAGACAGCGCAGAGAGCCGCACCGGCCGGGTGCCCCGTCGGCAGGCTCACGCCCGCCACCGGCGGACCGCCCACAGGGTGATGCCGAACAGAGCGGCGGCCATCACGACGAAGATCGCCGCCTCGCTCCACTGCAGGATCCAGAACCGGCTGGCCGGTTGGTAGGTGGTCCCGAACTGGATGCCGTGGGCAGCCAGGCACTTGTCGTAGTTGGAACCAAGCCGCACGCAGAGGTCGCCCACGTGCCGGATCGACGCGGGTGACAACGACGCCCGGCTGCCGGGCGCGTCGCGGTAGCCGGTGGAGAGCTCCCACGGTTGTGACCCGGTCACGAACGGGACTGCTCCTCCCGGCTGCTCGGGCTGGAACCGCGGCGCCACCAGGTTCGGACGCACCCAATGGACGAACGAGAGTCGAGCGGCGAAGAAGGCCGCCACCGTGGCCAGCCCGGCCCAGAACGTCCGACGGAGGACAGCCCCGGAGGCAGTGCCCAACGCGAAGGCGAACACGGTGTAGGCGACCGGCACGATCCCCACCGCGTCAAAGGTCCCCGGTTGGATACGCGAGGCACTCCCCACCACGACACCCGTCATATCCGGATTGCTCGGTAGGTGCCAGAACCACCAGTTGGTCACCCACGCCAGCAGCGAAGCCACCACCGCTACCGGCACCACCAGCGTCAGCCACCGGGTGACCAGCCACCGGGTGCGCGAGATCCCCTGGGTGAACGCCAGCAGGACAGTGTGGCGTTCGAGCTCGCCGGCGACCAGCGGCGCGCCGAGCAGCACCCCGGCGAGCACCGGGATGAAGATCGGCAGCGCTATGATCACCCCCGCCTGGTCCTCGGCAACGAACAGGTGGCGTTCCAGCACCGAGCACAGGTCGCTTACCGGGCCGATGCCCAGCGAAGCGGTCGGGCACGATCGAGCGATGGCATGCTGAGCGATCGTGTAGTCGTGCTCCACAACCAGCATCCACGCCACCAGGGCGACCGCCAGCACGAAGCCCGCCGCCAGGATCAGGCGGTGCTGCCGCCAGGTGAGCCAGATCACAACGCACCCCCGTCCGCTCCGGAGCCGACGATCCCAGTACCGGGCCCCGCTGCCCTGGCGCCCGGCCCCGCGGCTCCGCTGCCCGGATCCGCTCCGTTGCCCGGGTTGGCAAGGTAGGCGACCACCACCTCCTCGAGGTCGGGTTCGAGCACCTCCCATCCGGCTGGGATCGGCACCGTCGACCCACGGACCAGCACCGTGGTCTGGCGGGGCGTGCGTGTGGTGGAGATCACGTGGCCATCGACACCCGGTGGATCGCCGGCCGGTCCGACCAGCAGCCGGTGGTCGGCCAGCAGGTCGTCGATAGGCGATGCCACCTGCACCGTCGACGCCGACAAGATGATCAACTGGTCGCACACCGGCTCGAGCTCGCTGATGATGTGGGACGAGAGGAGCACAGTGGTCCCTCGATCGGCGACTGTCCCCATCAGCACCTGGAGCAGCCGCGTCCGGGCCAGGGGATCGAGGCTGGCCACCGGCTCGTCGAGCAGCAACAGGTCGGCCCGCTTGGCCAGACAGACTGCCAGCGCCACTTGGGCCTGCTGGCCCCCTGACAGTTGGCGCACCCGGGCGCCGAGCGGGATCCCGAGCTCATCGATCCATCGGTGGGCCGCCTCGTCGTCCCACTGCGGGTTCAGCCGACGCCCGACAGCCAGCATCTCCCCCACCCGGAACCGCCGGTACAGGGGGTGGATCTGGTCGAAGTACCCGATCCGGTTCAGGTGTTCGGTGCCGTTGGGATGCACCGGCGCGCCGAAGACGGTCACCGTCCCTTCGGTCGGGCGGGCCAGCCCCGCGGCCACCCGGAGGAGGGTGGTCTTGCCGGCGCCGTTCGGTCCCACCAGACCGGTCACCGACCCGACCGGTACCGACAGGTCGCAGTGCCGGAGACCCCATCGGGTCCGGTACCTCCGTCCGAGCCCTTGCACCTCGAGTGCCGCCGTCATCTGCGCTCCTCTCCTTTACGTCGATTGGTAGGTCCGGTGCGACCGGTGTGCTCCATCTGCCTCGCGTCTTCGGCGCCTGCGGTGGATCGTGGGCGTTCCGTGCGTGCCGTCGATCGCTTTGCCTCCACCACCAGCGCGTCGATCGCCTCGTCTTCGAGCCCTGCTCGTCGTGCCCGTTGCATCCACTCGCCCAGGTGTTGGCGCAGTTCGTCGTGGGGATCGTCGGCGCCAGGCAGGGTCTCCCGGACGAACGTGCCCCGTCCGGCCTGCCCCTCGACCAGCCCCTGGTGTTCAAGTTCGCGGTAGGCCCGGTGGACGGTATTGGGGTTGACGGCGACCTGTCCGACGACATCACGAACCGGGGGAAGCTGGTCCCCCGGTCGCAGAATGCCCAGGTGGAGGGCCTGGCGCACCTGCTCCACCAACTGCCGATAGATCGGGAGCCCCGAGTGCCGGTCGAGCCGGAAGCGGAGCAGTGCCTGATCCGCCATGTGTCCTAGTGTACTAGCTATTTAGTACATTTCCAATGAACGGAGTGGCGATCACCCCGACGACATGCCCACCCCGGCGACATCACGTTCTCGGGACACCATGAGCGGATCGGGAATCCAGAACCCCGGTGCGACCAGCAGCTCGGGCGCACCGGGGAAGTCTGGACCCCCGCACGAGGAGGGCCCTCAGGACGCAAAGTGATGACGAAGCGGCCGGGGCGCTACCTTTGCAACACGGCAAGGTCACCAGCCTGTAGGCCGACCTGCGGCTGAGACGGAGAAGGGGCGCAACCCATGGGGAACCAGTTCGATGCCCTGGCAGACATCGTGGGACGGTCCTTCGTGTCCACCGGCAAGCAGATCAACCCCGACGACACCCACGACGAGGCCCTGTCGACCGCCGGGACGACCCCGGTTGCGGTCGTCCGCCCGGCGAACACCGCCGAGGTCGCCGCGATCGTCGCCTGGGCCGTGGAGCACCGGACCGCGCTCACCGCCCGGGGCTCCGGCACCGGCCTGGCCGGTGGATGCGATCCGGTCGACGGCGGCGTGGTGGTGTCGTTCGAGCGGATGAACCGGATCGTGGAGATCGACACCGCAAACCACGTGGCGGTGGTGGAGCCGGGGGTGACCCTCGCCGAGCTGGATGCGGCCCTCCTCCCCCACGGCCTCGTCTACCCGGTCTTCCCGGGGGAGCAGTCGGCGAGCCTGGGGGGCAACGTCGCCACCAATGCCGGT
>JAJYWF010000016.1 GCA_021791635.1 Actinomycetes bacterium | reverse complement strand
TGTACGCCATGGCCCCATCGTGTGCCATCGCGCCTGGTCAGGTGGTGGATCTCACGCGCGCGCTACCAGGGACTTCGCAGATTGCCCGGGGTTCGTGCAACAGGCTCTAGCGAGACCTGATTTGGCTGGGGTTCTCGGTGATCGTTGCGGCGTGAGCAAGGCATCGGCGTGGAGTACGGGGCGCTACGTGCCGCCGGTGAGGCACTGGGGTGATCTAGCCGCTCTGTCCGAAGGCGACGGATACACTCACAGCTTGAGCCAGATGTCGCGCGATGACACTACAGCAGACGCGTCGAGAGCAGACTAATCTTCGATGGATGTCGCCCACTGTTCAGTGCAAGGCAACGGAGAAGCCTTTTGAGCTGCTGTCGTTCATAGGGCTGCTTTTACAGCTCACTCCGGCACTAGATGGACCGCCAGGTGAAATTGAATTTGATATGTCTCGCCCGGGGTTCTTTGGTGTTAGCGGAATGGTGCCGCTCATCTCACTCATTCGAGACCTATATGACCGGGGGTGGCGTGTAGACATTGTGCCCCCGATGAGTCCTTCATTGGACCAATATTGGGACCTTGCTGGATGGTCCGAGGCCATACGGGATGGGATGTGCTCGGTCCCCACTGATGGCGCTACGTTTTCCCGCATCGCCTACTATAAATCCCATGAGGAGCTGAATGAGTGGCTCAGCCGTATCCTCGATGTCCTTTCAAAGGTCGCTGACTTTCAGGCGGGTGTATTTCGCGCAGTTGAATGGACGCTCAATGAGGTTGCAGACAACGTATTGGTTCATGCTGGAGGTGTGCCCGGATGGATGCAAGCTATTGCTCGTCCGCAAATGGGGATGGTTGAGGTCGTGGTTGCGGATCGCGGCGCTGGCATTCGCAAGACGCTCTCGGAGGGCTATCCAGACCTACAGAATGATGGCGCGGCTCTACATGCCGCAATAGAGCAGGGTGTGACGCGAAACAAGTCAATTGGGCAGGGAAATGGCCTAGCGGGATCGGTCCGAATTGCGCAGACTGCACATGGCTGGGCAAACATCTATTCAGGCTCGGCAGCGCTTCGACTAAATAAAGACGGTCGGATGACTGACTTTGCGGGGCCATATTGGCAGGGTACTATCGTCACTATCAACCTACCAACGTCGGTTCCAATTGATGTAGGAGCAGCCTTGTGGGGGTACCAGCCTTTCGGATTCTTTGAAGCGGGACACCTTAATGAAGCTGGTTCTCTCACCTTCAAAGTACGTACTGAGATATCCGGATTTGGAAATCGCCCCAGCGGGTCAGAGGCAGCGACTAAGTTGCGCAATCTCATGCGTGACTTTCCAGACCGGCGCATCCTAATCGACTTTGAAGGTGTCGACACTCCCTCAGCATCATTCCTCGACGAGTTCCTAGCCAAGCTCGTGAAAGAGGAAGGCCCAACGATGATGTTGACTAGATTTCAGTTGGTTAACATGAACGAGTTCGTGCATCAGACGGCCGATGCGGTGATCATGCAAAGGATGTCGACGAGCCATTCATGAGCTTGACCGGCGCCGGATCCCAGGTGTTCGCGAAGGCGTCGGTTGTGACTGTTTCGTCTGTTGGGTTGGAATTTGAGGGTTGGGCTGCTTGTTGAATCCCTCCGGCCCCTTCAGCCGCACCTCATCGACATTGCCATCAGGGCCGGTGGCGGTGTGGGTCACGATGCGGGGGCCTGCTGGTATGGGGCCAGCGTGCAGCGCGCCCTGGCCCTTGCTCTACGGCCAGAGAGCGCCCCGAAGCGCCCACTACCGGCCTGCGTCCCTCGCCCTGCGCCCCTTCCCCTCCCCGTTCCCGGTGGGCTGCGGCCGTCCGTCGTTCCTCGTGCCGTCCCTCGGCTCGCCGTTCTCCCGCCTCCCCGCGGCGGTTTTGGCCCGCCGTGTGGCCTGGTCCTGGCCTTCTCATCGACGTTTTGGTGGGCGCTGGGGGACTCGAACCCTCGGCCTCAGCCGTGTGAAGGCTGCGCTCTAACCAACTGAGCTAAGCGCCCGATGCTTCGGTGGCGCCACCTTGCGCCGGCAGCACACTGGGTGAGGCTAGCGCGACCGGTAGCCTGCCGTTTTCCATTGTCGGCAGAGACCCCGGTAGCCTGAAGGCCAAGATGCCCGAGCACACAAAGGACGAAGGCGGCCCCACCTCCGGCCGGAACGAAGGTGGTCCCTCCGCCGGCGACGAGATGACCGCTCGGGACGAGGACGCCGACGGCGGGCTGTCCGAGGAGGCCCAGGCCGGGAGATCGGGCGACGCCACCGACCTGGGAGAGGGCGGCGAGGAGGGGCTCGACGTCGAGGACGATGCCGATCAGGCGCGCCAGCGCGCTACGGGGTCGATGACCGGGTGGCAGCGCCTGCAGCAGACCTTCTTCAAGCCCCCCCCGCCCCGTACCCCGAAGGGTCAGTCCCCGGCACCGATCAACTTCTCGAAGATGACCAGTGCGGAGATTAGAGCCCGGATCAACCAGATCGACGACACCGAACGCAAGATCGGCCTCGCCGGCGCCATTCTGGCCACGATCTTCGCCCTCATCTTCACCATCCCCTACATGGTGTCGAAGATCGCCGTCGCCACGACAGTCAAGCCACTCCACAAGACCTGTGCCGGACATCTCACCTACGAGGCGAACGGAAAGGGGCCGGCGACGTGTAACGGCGTCTACCCGGCCAGCCACTACGTCTTCCCACTCGTCGTGTGGCTGGTGTTCGCCCTGGCGATATTCGTGACCGTTCGAATTGGGCGTCGGGCACCGGTGGCGTTCGCCCTGGTCCTCACCGGATTGGCCTTCGGGACGTTCATCGTGATCGTCCCGTTCGTCGCCGCCGGGGGTTGGCTCCTGGTGCGTGCCTGGCGGACCCAGCGGTACGGGTCGCCGACGGCACGGGCTCCCCTCGAAGGGTACGTCCGCCCCGGACCTCGAGAACCTCGCCGCAGTGTCGGGTCTTCACGGTCACCGACCGGTCGCTCGTCGACCGAGCGATCGTCGGCCGGAGGAACCACCTCAGGCCGGGCGAGCTCGGGTGGTGGGCTGTTCCGGCGACGCCAGTCGGACCGAGCAGAACCGGAGAGCTCCCGGTCAGCTCCGGCGCCGAACAAGCGCTACACCCCCAAGACGCCTCCCAGGAAGAAGGCTCCACCCCCGGAGTGAGCAGCGCCCCCGGAGTGAGCAGCGCCCCCGGCGTGAGCAGCGCCCCCGGAGTGAGCACCGCCCCCGCCTACCCGGTCCCGCTCTCACCGAACACCGGGCCCGTCATCAGGGCCGAGCGGAGGAGGCCGAGCACGTCCGCTCGACGACGGACGAGCGACTTCGCCGTCGGCTCCTCCCCGATGGCCCGTAACACCTCGACTTCGGTCACCATCCCGATCACGGTCGAATAGATGGCGAGCAGGAGGATGTGGGGATCGTGCCGGCGCATGTGCCCGGCGGCCATCTCCGCTTCGAGGAAGTCGGACGCCCGGCGGACCAGCGGTTCGAGCGCCTGGGTCATCTGGGTGGCCGCCGGCGGTCCCAACCTCGAGACCTCGCGCACCAGGCCCAGCAGCTCGGGGCGCCGGGCGGCCAGCCGGAACACCGATCGCACCACCGCTTCTACCCGGTCCCATCCGTCCCCCGCCCCGTCGAGCGCCGACTGCATGGCTGCCGCCAGCTCTCCTGCGCTGCGGTCGATGAGGGCTGCCAGCAGCTCCTCCTTGCTCGGGAACCAGTACAGGATGGTCTGCTTGGTCACACCCAGTGAGGAGGCCAGGGCGTCGAGCGAAGTGCCGTCGTATCCTCGGGTCCCGAACGACACCAGCGCGGCATCCAGGATCCGCTCCGGGGTGGCGCTCCTCCTCACCGCCCCGATGGTAGGTCTTTACCAGATGGTAGACAACCGATCTACCCGGTGGTAGACAAATGGGATGTCCATAGCTGGGACGCTGACCGGGAAGCGGTTCTTCGTCACCGGATCGACTGGCTTCCTGGGCACCGCCCTGGTGGAGCGGATCCTCCGGACCGTCCCCGAGGCCGAGGTGGTCCTGCTCGTGAGACCTGGCCGCCGGACCACGGCGGCGCAACGCACGACCCGTGAGGTCCTGAAGAACGACTGCTTCGACCGGCTCCGCTCCGAATTGGGGGACCGATTCGACGACGAGGTCGGCCGTCGGGTGCACCCTGTAGCCGGGGACGTGGGCCTCGACGCATTGGGGCTCGACGACGACGGTCGCCGGCTGCTGGCGTCGTGCGACGTGGTGGTCCATGCCGCCGCCACCGTGAGCTTCGACGCTCCGCTGGACCAGGCCGTCGAGATCAACCTCCTGGGTCCGTCCCGGGTCGCCGCCGCCATCGCCGCCACCCATGACCCTGCCGCCACCCACGACCCTGCCGCCACCCACGACCCTGCCGCCACCCCTCTGCCCCACCTGATCGCCGTGTCCACCGCCTATGTGGCCGGCACCCATCAGGGCGAGGCCGGCGAAGAGCTCCTCGACGCCAATCGCTTCACCATCGACGCCGACTGGCAGGCCGAGGTCGACCACGCCCGCGGACTGCGCCAGGACCTCCAAGCCCGCTCGCGGCACCCCGAGCGCCTCTCCGAATTCGCCCGGGCGGCCCGGCGGGAGCTGGGCGGCGCCGGCGACCACCTGCTGGCAGCTCGTTCCGAGAAGCTGCGTGACGAGTGGGTGCGTCGCCAGCTCGTCGATGCCGGATCGGCCAGGGCCCGGTCGCTCGGGTGGCCCGACGCCTACCCGTTCACCAAGGCCCTGGGCGAACGAGCCCTCGTTGCCGGTTACGGAATGGGAACCACACCTTCCGACCACCAACTCCCGATCACCATCGTGCGGCCCTCGATCATCGAATCGGCGCTGGCCGAGCCCCGGCCGGGGTGGATCCGCGGCTTTCGAATGGCTGAGCCCATCATCGTCTCGTATGCCCGAGGCCTCTTGCGGGAGTTCCCGGGTGTCCCCGAAGGCATCATCGACGTCATCCCGGTGGACATGGTCGTGGCCGCCATTCTGGCCGTGGCGGCCCACGGGCCCGAGACCGAGCCGTCGGTGTACCACGTGGCCTCAGGAGTACGGAACCCACTCCGCTACGGGCGCCTGGTCGACCTGGTCCAGGACTGGTTCGGGCGCAATCCCCTCTACGACGACCGGGGTCAGCCCATCAACGTCCCGGCGTGGTCGTTCCCCGGCCGGGGCCGGGTGCAGCGTCAGCTCCAGCGGGCCACGCGGGCCATGGACCTGGTGGAGAAGGCGGTCACGGCACTCCCCGTCCGCGGTCGGCAGGCCGAGCTGGCGGCGAAGGTCGAGGACCGCCACACCCTGGCTACCCGGGCCCTGGGGTACGTCGAGCTCTACGGCGCCTATACCGAGACCGAGGCCCGGTACCGGGTCGACCGCCTCCTGGCTCTCGCCGACACCCTCGCCCCGGACGATCGGGCCGCCTTCAATTTCGACCCGGCCACCATCGACTGGGACCACTACGTCCACGACGTCCACCTGCCCTCGGTGGTCGAGCACGCCCGAGTCCGCACCAGCCCGGGTCGATCGGTCGTGGACAAGCGCCCCGAACGGGCCCGCCGGGCGATCCTGTCCCCGGATCGCCATCTGGCGGTGTTCGATCTCGAGCACACCTTGGTGGCCTCGAACGTCGTGGACACCTACGCCTGGCTCGCGAGTCGCCACCTGTCGGCGACCCGGCGGGCGTCCTTCGTCGCCGGCCTGGTGAAGGACGCGCCCGGGCTGCTGGCTCTCGACCGACGCGACCGTGGCGACTTCCTTCGTTCGTTCTACCGCCGCTACGAGGATGCCCCCGTCGACCTCCTGTCCGAGGACGCGTGGGAGCTTTTCCACCGCCACCTCCTGCCCCGTTCGTTCCCTGACGGTTTCGCCCGCGTCCGCGAGCACCGCCGCCTGGGCCATCGGACGATCCTGGTCACCGGCGCCCTGGACTTCGTCGTGGCCCCCCTCCGGCCCCTCTTCGACCACGTGGTCTGTGCCCGGCTCGGCGTACGGGACGGGCGGTACACCGGTCGTCTCGACGTGCTCCCCCCCATCGGCGAGGCTCGGGCCCTCCTGCTCGCCGAGTACGCGGAGGCCCACGACCTGTCCTTGGACGAGGCGGTGGCGTACGCCGACTCGGCCAGCGACCTGGCCATGCTCGAGGCAGTGGGCTTCCCCGTGGCCGTGAATCCCGAGTCCCGGCTGGCGGCGATCGCCAGACGGCGCGGGTGGCACGTCGAGCACTGGTCCAAGGCCGCCGGGGGTTCGCACTCGACCCTGCCCCTGGGACCGATCGACACTTCGATGTCGGGCCGGCGGAACCCGGTGGCGTCGCCGGCCCCAGGTGGCGTCCGGCGGTGAAGACTCTCCTGTTCGAACGGAACCCGGCCCGCTTCGCCGCCTCCCGGGTCGTCTCGGCCTTCGGTTCGGGGCGCGGCGCCGGGATCGGGCCGCTCCGACTGGTCGAAGGGCAGGCGCCGGCGCTCCCGGCCCCCGGCTGGCAACACGTCGATCCCATCCTCTCGGGCATCTGCGGGTCCGACCTGGCCACGCTCGACGCCCGCAGCTCGCGCTACTTCGAAGACCTCGTCAGCTTCCCCTTCGTCCCGGGCCACGAGGTCGTGGGCACCGTCGCCACCCCCGCCCGCGCCGCCGACGGCACCGATCTCCCACCGGGTTCCCGGGTGGTGGTCGAGCCGGTCCTGGGCTGCCGGGCCCGAGGTCTGGACCCGGTCTGCGACGAGTGCGCCCAGGGTCGGACTGGGAGTTGCCGGATGGTCGCCTTCGGGCACCTGCGCCCCGGACTGCAGACCGGCTTCTGCGCCGACACCGGTGGGGGGTGGTCGACCGCCGGCCTGGTGGCCCACGAGAGCCAGCTCCACGCCGTGCCGCCAGGCCTGGACGATCGGGACGCCGTCACCGTGGAGCCGGTGGCGTGCGCCGTTCACGCTGTGATGTCCGCCGCGCTGCGAGGTGGGGAGACGGTGGTCGTCGTCGGCGCCGGCACCTTGGGCCTGGCCTCCGTCGCCGCCCTGTCCCACCTGGCCCGAGCTGGGCACGTCGCAGAGCCGACCGACGTCCTCGTCGGCGCCCGCTACCCCCACCAGCGCACGTGGGCCGCCGAGCTTGGCGCCACCGACGTCCTGGCCCCCGAGCACGTCTCGCGCGCCGTCCGCCGCCGTACTCGCTCCATGGCCGTGGGAGCTCCGAGCGGGGGTGGCCAACGACTCACCGGAGGAGCCGACGTGGTGCTCGACTGCGTCGGAACGGCGGCCTCCATCGGTCAGGCACTCGACCTGGTCCGCCCCCGGGGACGGGTGGTGCTGGTGGGCATGGCCGGGCGGGTCCACCTCGACTTGGCCTCGCTCTGGCATCGTGAGGTGACGCTGGTCGGGGCGTACGCCTACGGCACCGAGCTCTCACGCCGGACGGCGGCGCCGATCTCGACGTTCAGCCTGGCGTTCGACGTGGTGGCCGCGACCGGGACGGGGCGGCTGGTCACGGCCACCTATCCCCTGGAGCGATTCGAGGAGGCCGTGGCGCACGCCGGCTCGGCCGGCCGCCGTGGCGCGGTGAAGATCGCCTTCGACTTGAAGCAACCACCCCACAAGGCACCGCCACCGGCGTCGGCGCCGAGGAAGGAGGGCCCGAAGTGAGCCCCAGACCGGGATTCGTGCTCGAGGTGGACGGGTCCACGCCCCCCACCCTGTTCTGGAACGGTGAGCGGTTCTGCCAGGAGAAGCTGCCCGAGGGCAGTCGGGTGGTGTACGCGCCCGAGCCCCTCGAGCCCCTCGTCGACCCGGTGGCCGCAGTGCGACACGCGCTCACCCACCCACTCGGCGACAGTGCTCCGCTGCCGGCGTTGCTGCACGCCGGTATGCGGCTCACCGTCTGCTTCGACGACGTCTCCCTCCCGCTCCCCCCGATGCAGGCTCCCGACGTGCGACAGCTGGTCATCGAGCAGGTGCTCGACATGGCTGCGGAAGCGGGGGTCGACGACGTGGTCCTGGTGGCCGCCTTGGCTCTCCACCGCCGGATGACCGAGGCCGAGCTCCGCCACGCCCTCGGCGACCGGATCTACGAAGCCTTCGCCCCCCACGGCCTGCTCACCCAGCACGACGCCGAGGATCCTGAGAACCTCATCCACCTCGGGACCACCGAGATGGGCGAAGACGTGGAGCTGAACAAGAGAGCCGCCACCGGCGATCTCCTGGTGTACGTGAACATCAACCTGGTGGCCATGGACGGAGGTCACAAGAGCGTGGCCACCGGTCTCGCCAGCTACCGCAGCCTGCGCCACCACCACAATCCTTCGACCATGCGTCATAGTCGCTCGTTCATGGACGCCCCTTCCGCCGAGCTGCACAGCTCGAACTGGCGCATGGGCCGGCTCATCGCCGAAAACGGCGTGAAGGTCTTCCAGATCGAGACCACGTTGAACGGCGACACGTTCCCGGCGCAGTTCGGCTTCCTCCAGAAGCGGGAGTGGGAGTGGTCACTGCGCGACCGGGCGACCTACGCTGCCACGTCCACCGCCCTCGACCGCACGCCTTCACGGGTAGCCCGCCAGATCTTCCACTCCATCCGCTCCCCCCACGCGATGACCTCGGTCCAGGCCGGCGAAGTCGAAGCCGTGCACGCGGTCACCACGTCAAAGGTGTGGGAGCAGCAAGGAGTCGAGGTCCAAGGTCAGACCGACATCGTGACCATGGGTCTTCCCTACATCTGCCCGTACAACGTGAACTCGATCATGAACCCGGTGCTCGTGGCCTGCCTGGGGCTCGGGTACTTCTTCAACCTCTACCGGGGGCGCCCGGTGGTCCGCGAGGGCGGGGTGCTCATCCTGCGCCACCCCACGCCCTGGGAGTTCCATCCCGGCCACCACCCCAGCTACATCGACTTCTTCGAGCAGGTGCTCTCGCAGACCACCGACCCCGAAGTGATGTCCAAGGTCTACGAGGAGCCCTTCGCCACGGATCCGTGGTACATCCACCTCTACCGGACCGGCCACGCCTACCACGGGGTCCATCCGTTCTACATGTGGTACTGGTGCGCCCATGCCCTCGAGCACCTGGGGAAGGTGGTCGTCGTGGGCGGCGACCCCAGGGCCGTTCGCCGGATGGGCTTCGCCCCGGCCAGCACGCTGAACGATGCCTTGGAGATCGCCTCGGACGTGGTGGGCCGGTCCCCTTCGCTCACCCACCTCCACACCCCCCCGCTCCTTATGGCCGACGTCCGATGAGGATCCCATGAGCCCCCGTTCACCGTCGTATCGGCCGTCGGTTCTGGCCCGCCTCGGTCGGTTGCACGGGCCGTTGGCCCGCCCCACGTGGCCCGCCGGGGTACCCCGCCTCGGCCCCGAGCGGCGCGTGGGCCTCGAGTACGACCACGAGTGGTCGAGGCGGTACCCGGTCCGACTGGCCCGGGCCATGGTCCTCGACAATCTGGCCCGTCCCCTCGTCCGCGCCGTCGCCCCGGCCACCGTCCGAGGTGACGAGCTCCTTCGACTGGTCGATCCCCCGGTGATCTTCGCTGCGAACCACGCCAGCCACATGGACACGCCGATCTTGTTGACCACCCTCCCGGTCCGGTTCCGGCACCGCACCGTGGTGGCCGCGGCCTCCGACTACTTCTTCGACTCGACGTGGAAGTCGGTGCTGTGGTCGTTCTCGCTCGCCGCCATCCCCATCGAGCGCTCGAAAGTGAACCGCCGCTCGGCCGATACCGCCGCCGGGCTCCTGGACGACGGTTGGAACCTGGTCATCTTCCCCGAGGGGGGACGCACCCCCGACGGTTGGATCCAGCCGTTCCGCGGCGGGGCCGCGTACCTGGCCCGGCGCACCGGTCGGCCGGTGGTCCCCGTGTACCTCCACGGGACCCGGCACGTCCTGGGCAAGGCCCCCGAGGTGTCCTCAGGCGATGCCGGCCGGCCGGCCGGTGGATCCGGGAGCGAGTCCGAAGGACGCCGCGGCATCCGCCGTTCCCCCATCACGGTGATGTTCGGCGCCCCGATCACCCCCGACGTCGGAGAGGACGCCCGTCGCTTCGGGGCCCGGGTGGAAGCGGCCGTCGCCACGCTGTCCGACGAGGTGGCGACCGACTGGTGGTCGGCCCGGCGCCGTGCCGCGTCCGGCGCCCCCTCCTCGTCGGCTGGCCCCTCCGCGTCGCCCTGGCGACGGTCCTGGGCCCTCGCCCCCCCACCGAGTGGTCCGTCTCCCCGAAGGACACGGGTCGCTCTGGACAGCGACCGCGGGAGCGGTTGGCCGAAACGCTGATCGGAGCCGGCGAGGACGGACGGCTCCGTCAGGGCACCCCGCGGAGGTCGTCGCCTGCCGGTGCGGTGCGATGTCGGCGTCGGGACCGGCGGCGCCCGGGGCTGCCCGATGCCAACCGTTCGGCCCGCAGGGCCTCCTCCTCGGCGTCGTCGAGCACCGCCAGCGGGGTTGGGAGCTCCTGGCCTCGGCGTTCGGCGGCACCCTTGAGGCCCCAGTCGAGCAGGAGATCGGCCAGTGCCGGGTTCCGGGCCAGCACCGGTCCGTGCAGGTAGGTCCCCATGACGCGCCCGGACACCGCGCCCTCGGTCAAGTGGCCGGGTCCGACCCCGTTGCCCGAGCCGACCTGGACCGCGGCCAGCGGGCTGGCGCCGGGTCCCACGGTGGTGACCCCGCTGTGGTTCTCGAACCCGGTGAGGAACGGCAGTCCGGGATCGAACGGTCCAGCCAGGACCTCGCCGACGGCCCGGGGACCCTGCCCCTTGACCGTCGCCACGTCGAGGAGACCCACGCCCGGATGCTGCTCGCCGTCGGCACCGGGGAACGAGGTCCCGATGATCTGGTACCCGGCGCACACGGCCAGCACGACTGCACCCTCGTCCGCCGCCCCCTGCAGCCGGCCGTCGGACCGGAGGGCCGCGGCCGCCTGCACCTGGGGACCGTCCTCCCCTCCTCCAAGGCAGTAGACGTCTCCGTCCGGCAACGGTTGGTCCGAACTGGCCATGAGCAGCTCCGATCGGATCCCGCGCCAGCGGGCCCGTCTCCACAGGACGACGCCGTTGCCTCCATCGCCGTACGTCCCGAGGAGCTCGGGGTACACGACCACCACCACCAGGCTCACGAGCGTCCCAGGAGCTCGGCGAAGGCCGTGTAGTTCCCGATGAAGTCCACCCGCCCTCCGTGCTGGCCTGCGATCGCCACCGCCGCTTCGGGTTGGCGGACGGTGAGGTGGGGCACCTGGGCGTAGCGCAGGCGCACCGCCAGGTCCAAGCACCGCTCACCGGTAGCCACCACGTGGCGACCACCCAGGCGTTCGAAGTCCACGTCCCAGAGCCACGACGGGTCCCGGCCGTCGGCCAGACGGGCGTTGATCGCCACCACCACCGATCCGGTGTCGTCACCCACGAGCTCGAGCAGCTCGTGCCACCCGGCGGGGTTCTTCGCCAGCAGCAGCCTGGTCGGCACTCCCTTCACGTCCTTGATCGAGAAGCGCCCGCCGACGGACTCCAGCTCCCCCATCGCCCGCAGTGCGGCACCGGCGTCGACCCCGGTGATCCCGGCCGCCTCGGCCGCCATGACCGCGTTCGAGGCGTTGAACTTGCCCGGGATCCCCAGTGCCACCCGTGCGCGCCGCCCGTCCCTCCAGACGGCCCACGTCCCCGCACCGTCGCGCTCCACCGACACGTCGACGACCGGCCGGGAGAACCCGCATCGGCACACCCACCCGTCACCTCCGCCCTCTTCGAAGGTGATCCGTCCCTCGCATGCCGGGCAGCCGACCGCGTCGGCTCGCCACCCGAGGCCCGCAGCCACCCATCGGACCCGCGACGCCTCACCGGCGGCCCAGACCACCAGGGGGTCGTCGGCGTTCGCCACCACCCAGGTGTGCTCGGCGGCACCCAGTGCGCTCCGCCACCGGCCCGACAGCATCCGCACCTCGCTGGTGCGGTCCAGTTGGTCCCGCGAGAGGTTGAGGAGCACGGACACCACGGGGTCCAGGGCCACCAGCGCTTCGGCCAGGTATCCCTCGTCCACTTCGAGCACCGCCGTCGCGTCGCGTCGGCCGGTGGCCAGAGCCGCCACATGGCCGGCGGGCATGTTCGAGCCGGTGGCGTTGGTGGCCACCGATCCCGGTCCACCGCAGGCCGGCTCCAGGGCGGCGACCAGGAGCCGGGTCGTGGTCGTCTTCCCGTTCGTCCCGGTGACCAGGAGCGTCCGGCGTCCGGCACCCAAGTGCTCCAGCAGGGACGGATCGAGGCGCAGGCCGACCCTCCCGCCGGCCACGGTCCCAGAGCCTCTCCCCACCCGCCGCACCGCCGTGTTCACGGCCCGCGTCGCCACGGCTGCCGCCGAGCTCCGGATGCCCGGGCTCACTCCCGACCCGCCGGACCCGGTGCGTGCCCGTGGGGGTACGTCCGGGCCAGCTCCCCCGGGCTCGGGGTCCGACGCACCCGGGCCTCGGCCGGGAGCAACGCCGAGATGGCCTCCATGAGGGCCGCCGTGTCGGCCACGGCATCGTCGCCTTCGGGCGTGAAGGGAAGCCCAACCCGCACCCGGACGGTCGGGGGGTGGAGCACCTCGGAGACGTTCGGGAGCTGAGAGGATCGTGGCCACACCTGCTCGGTGCCCCACAGGCCGACCGGCACCACGGGCGCTCCGGTCGTGGCGGCCAGACGGACCGTCCCCGTCTTCCCCCGCAGCACCGGGTCGAAGAAGTCCTCCCCGCGCCGGATGGTCCCCTCGGGAAGCACGATCACCACCTCCCCGGCCCGCAGCGCCTCCTCAGCCTGGCGCAGCGGGCGATCCGAGCCACTCCCACGATCGACCGGGATGCCTCCTAGGGACCGAGCCACCCAGCCCAACACCGGTGCGTCGAACAGCTCCTTCTTGCCGAGGAACCGGACCGGTCGATTCAGACGCGCCGCCACGAGGGCCAGTGCGACGACGTCGAAGTAGCTGCGGTGGTTCGCCGCCAGCAGCACCGGACCCTGTCGAGGAACGCGCTCCACCCCCTCGATGTCGAAGCGGGCGTACGGGAACACTTCGGGGCGGACGAATGGACGGAGGAGGTGGTAGGGCTCGAGGCCGACCATCGAAGGCACTCCCGGGGGGCGGTCCCAGTACTCCACCGGCCAGCGCCGTAGGGCCGCCACCGCTCGCAGGCTGGGATCGGGGTTCACCGCGTGGGGCGACCCGACGCTGGCCAGGAGGGGGATGTCGAAGAAGCTGTCGGAGCACGCGTGGCACTCCGAGAGCTCCTCGCCGTGGTCCAGAGCCCAACGCCGGACGGCGGTGAGCTTCCCCACGCCCCATACGAAGCCTCCTTCGAGCCGGCCGGTGTAGCGGCCGTCCACCACCTCGTACTCCGTGGCCACCACCCCGTCGAAACCCCAGGCCTCGGCGAACGGGGCGATCATGTCCACCGGCGTGGTGGTGGAGAGCACGATCGCCAAGCCCTGGCGGCGGAAGGACGCCAGGACCCCCGGAGCGAAAGGGGCCACCAGTCCGGCCAGGTTCTCCACCGCCCGCTCCCCCGCCCTCCGCACGTCGCGCTGGGACCATCCCCGGGCCATGAGGGCCGCGCTCCGAGCCAGGGCCATGGCGAAGAGGTTCTCCCCGAACCGGTCGTAGAGGCTGTAGAGGACCCGGTCTCCGGGCAACGAGGAGCCTGGTGCCACCACACCTTCGGCCTCCAGCGCCGAATGCAGGACCTGGCCGCTGGCCCGGCGCAGGAGGGTGCGATCGAGGTCGACGAAGACGGTGGCCACCGATCGGGAGGCTACCAACTGTCCGCTGCCCCGGAACATCCGAATTTGCCCCGTGACGCGGTGAAGGGATCGCCGGGGGGGGAGGCGATCCCTTCACTCGGACTCGCTAGGAACGGAGGGGGGGTTCCGGTATCCCTGCGGTCTGAAGCCATTGTGCCGGATCGAGGTCAATCTGTCAAGCAGTTTCGTGAGATACTTATCATCGTCTTATCCGATTACACTGGACACGAGAGCAAGCAGAAGGACGCGACTGGAAGCTCATGGACATAAAACACCTGCAAGCACTGGTCGGGATCGCCGACACCGGGAGCTTCTCGGCCGCGGCCGAAGCCATCGGCACGGTGCAGTCCAACGTGTCGGCACACGTGGCCCGGCTGGAGCGGGAGCTTGACGTGGCCCTGGTGGACCGCTCCACCGGCCGGCTCACCGAGGAGGGAGAGGTGGTCGTGGCTCGCACCCGGCGGATGATGGCCGAGATGGAGGCCATGGTGGCCGACGTAGGGGCGATGCGCCATGACGTGAGCGGGACGGTACGGGTGGGAATGATCGGCACCACCGGGCGCTGGCTGGTGCCCCGGCTGTTCAGCAGGCTGAGCGAGCGCTACCCCCGGGTCACGATGACCGTGGCCGACGGCACCAGCACCACGCTCGAGCCCCGTCTGGTCTCGGGCCAGCTGGACCTGGCGGTGGTCACCATGCCCGTGGCCGGAGACGAGCTGTCGGCCTCCCCTCTCTTCGAGGAGGACCTCGTGCTGGTGGTGCCGGCGGGCCACCCGTTGGTCGCCGGCAAGGTCACCGTGGGAGCTCGGCACCCGGCCGACGGATCGAACCACGACCCCGCCCTCGACGGTGTCGAGCGGGCCGTAGGTCGCATGGAGGACATCGAGGGGATCGACGCCGAGCCGGACACACTCCCGCCGATCCCGGTATCGGCCCTGGCCGACCTCGAGCTCCTCCTCCCCCTCCCCGGCACCGCCCTGCGCGACGAGATCGACGCCACGGTGCGCCCGGCCGGTGTCGTGCTGCGCCCCTCGATCGAGGTGGACGGCCTGAGGATGATCGCCTCGCTGACGTTCGACGGGTACGGTCCGGCCATTCTCCCGGCGTCGGCCGTCCCCGGCAACCAGCGCCACCGGTTCCGGCTCCTCCCGATCGAGGGCTTCCCGCGCCGACAGGTCGGCGTCGCCCTGCGCAGCCGGGGCCTCCCCTCGGCGCCCACCCGGGCCGTGATCGACCTCCTCTACGTCATCGTCCAGGAGGCCGACCAGGTCCCTCGGGGGCTCCACCCGGCCGTCGGGGTCCGCGCCGGCTGAAGACCGGTGCGCCGGGGGTGGTGCCTTCGGCGATGGCCAGGAACTCCCTGGCGGCTTCGGGGAGCCGCCGATCCGGCATCCACACGGCACGGATGTCCCGGTCGAAGGACAACCCGGCCACCGCCACCGGTACCAGCCGCCCTTCGGCGGCGTCGGTGCCCACGGCGAGCGTGCTCAGGACCGAGGGGCCGGCGCCGGCCTCGATCGCCGTCTTGATCGCCGTCGTCGACCCCAGCTCCACTCCGACCGTCACGGCCAAGCCCAGCGGCCCCAGCGCCGCCTCGAGGACCTCGCGGGTGCCTGAGCCCCGTTCCCGCACCACGATGGGGGTTCGGGCCAGCTCGGCCGCCGTGATCGGGCGGCGCCGGCGGGCCCAAGGATGTGAAGGCGCCACGACCAGCACCAGCTCGTCTTCGAGCACCACCAGGCTCTCGAGCCCGGCCGGAGCCGTCCGGCCCTCGACGAAGCCGAGGTCGTTGGCTCCCGCGGCCACCGATTCGGCGACCTGCTCGGAGTTGCCCATCTGCAGTGACACCGCCACATCGGGGGTCGACGCCGCCATCCGCTGGAGCCAGCCGGGCACCAGGTACTCGGCCACGGTCATGCTGGCGGCAATGCGTACCTGGGTCCGCCCCTGATGGCGGAGCGCCTCGGCCCCCACCATCAGATCCCTCGTGGCATCGAGGACCTGGCGTCCCCATTCGGTTACCGCTTCACCGGCCAGGGTCGGTCGAGCCCGGCCGCTGGAGCGATCGAGAAGGTCCAGCCCGAGCACCCGCTCCAGTGACCGGAGTCGCATGCTGGCCGCCGGCTGGCTGATCCCGTGCGCCGCCGCGGCCCGACGGATGGAGCCCAGGCGGATGACGCTGTCGAGGAGGTCGAGCGACACCAAGTCCGGCACCGGTTCGGGCAGGGGCATAAGGAAATCCTATCGCTGTGGCAGGATTCTCGGCCTTCACGCCGGCCTGATGACCCAGCACAGTGGGGGCATGGAACCAACGGGAAGCCCGCCTGCCCCTCCGGTCGTCGCCCCCGTGGGCGACCTCGACGCCCAGCCGCCCAGAGGACGCGCCGGAAAGCTGAAGGCCATCACCCCGGGGCTGGCCCTGGCGCTGTCCCTGGCCGCGGTCGCCACGGTGATCGGGCACTTTGCCGCCGTGGTCGGTGCGCCGGTCATCGCCATCGTCGGCGGGATCTTCGTGGCCGTGCTACGGCCGCCGTCGGAGTCGATGCGCCCCGGGATCCACTTCTCGTCCAAGGCCGTGCTTCAGGCCTCGATCGTCGTGTTCGGCACCGCGCTGTCCTTCCGCCAAGTCCTGGACACCGGGACCTCTTCGCTGCCGGTGCTCCTCGGCACGCTGGCCGTGGCCCTGCTGGCCGCCGCCATCGTCGGCCGGTTCCTCCATATCGACCGAGACCTGCGGACCCTGATCGGCGTCGGGACCGGGATCTGCGGCGCTTCGGCCATCGCCGCCACCGATGCCGTCATCTCGGCGCCTGAAGTCGACGTGTCCTACGCCATCGCCACCATCTTCACCTTCAACGTCCTGGCGGTCCTCACCTTTCCGTCCATCGGTCGCCTCATGCACCTGGGTCCACACTCGTTCGGCCTGTGGGCCGGCACGGCCATCAACGACCTCTCCTCGGTGGTCGCCGCCTCGACCATCTTCGGCCACGGGGCCACCTCCACTGCGGTGGTGGTGAAGCTCACCCGTACCCTCATGATCATCCCCATCGCCATCGGGCTCGGCATCTGGCGGAGTCGCGCTGCCGGCGACAAGCCGGCCGGTACCGAGCGGGTCCGGCTCCATCGGCGCTTGGCGCCGGTCCTGCCGGTGTTCATCGGCTGGTTCCTGGTGGCCGTCACCGTGAACACCCTGGGGTGGATCCCTGGCTCGTGGCACGGCCCCCTCTCGGACCTGGCCCAGTTCATGATCACCGTGGCCCTGGCGGCCATCGGGCTCTCCACCCGGGTCCGCGATATCCGCCGGACCGGGTTCCGACCACTGGCCCTCGGGGCCGTGCTGTGGATCGTCGTGGCCAGCACCAGCCTCGGGCTCCAGCTGGCGACCGGCACCTTGCGCTGAAGGTCTCCGGGTCTCCCGGGGAGGTAGCCTCACCGGTACTTGCACATACCCTATGGGGTATGTAGAGTGGGGCCATGCAGATCGACGACGCCACCGGTGAGCAAGTGACGGCCCGCCTGCGCCGGGTGGAGGGGCAGCTGGCGGGAATCGTCCGGATGATCGAGGAGGGCCGGGACTGCGAAGACGTGGTCACGCAGCTCGCCGCGGCCAGCCGTGCCCTCAGCCGGGCTGGGTTCAAGATCGTGGCCTCGGGGATGCGCCAGTGCCTCGACCCGGCGGCAGCGACCGGTGGTACCCCGCCCGACGCCCAGCGTATGGAGAAGCTCTTCTTGTCCCTGGCCTGACCGGAGCTCGGGGGGCCGCCCGTATTTCACTGTCCGCCGTTTCCTGGCGTCCCACGACCCATATACCCTACCCCGTACTCTATTTTTTGGGAGAGACCGATGACCACCGACACCCTGCCCGTCCGCCCCGATCCCTTCTCGACGCCCGGAAAGGGAACCGGGGTCGGCGGCTCCCCTGTCCCCGATGGCTCTCCCGTTCCCGGCGACACCCACGTCCCCGGCGACACCCACGGCCGGGCCGGTTGGCTCTCCCGGCTCGGCACCTGGACCGCCACCCACCTCCGGGTCGTCCTCGTGGCGTGGCTCTTCGTCCTGGTGGCGTTCGGGTTCTTCGCCCCCCGGGTGGAGAGCGCCCTCTCGGGTGCCGGCTGGACAGACAGCTCCAGCCAGTCGGTCGCCGCCCGCGCCGTCATCCAGAAGGACTTCGCCGGCTTCGGGTCCACGGCCATCGGCGTCGTCATCCAGGACCGGCGAGCTCCCATTGTCGCCGACCCGAAGGCCCGCTCCACCGTGGCTCGGGTCGCCGAGCTCCTCCGATCGAACCCGACCATCACCGACGTCCAGCTCCCCCAAGCCGGAGCCAGCCTCTCGCGCGACGGAAGGACCGCGGTGATCACCGGAGGGGCCAAGGACGGCCCGAACCAGATGGTGCGCACCGCCGGCACGTTGGCCGCTCCACTGGCCCGGTTGGCCTCACCCGGCATCACCGTGTCGATCACCGGTGACAGCGCTTTGTGGAGCCAGTTCAACAGCGCCAACCGCAGCGCCATGCTCCGCTCAGAAGTGCTCTCCTGGCCGGTGACCCTGGTGATCTTGGTGATCGCTTTCGGATCGCTGGTCGCGGCCGGCCTCCCGCTCATGCTGACCATGGCCGGCCTGCTGGTGGCCGCCGGCGCGTTGGTCCTCGCCACCAAGGTGGGGCCGGTGTCGATATGGGCGCTCAATTTCGCCCTCATGTTCGCGCTGGCCCTCGGGATCGACTACGCGCTCTTCCTCGTGGTGCGGTTCCGGGCAGCCCTGTCCCGGCGTGGCGTGACCGCCTCCGATCGGGCCGGCGTGGTGGCCTCGGTGGCCGAGACCATGGACACCGCCGGGAAAGCGGTGGCGTTCAGCGCCGTCACCGTACTGCTCTCGCTCTCGGCCGTGCTCTTGGTGCCGAGCCCGGCCTTCCGCTCGATGGCCCTGGGCATCATGCTGGCGGTGGTGGCCGTGCTGGCCGCCACCCTCACGCTGCTGCCGGCGGTGCTCGGACGTCTGGGGCTTCGGGTGAACGCCGGCCGGCTCCGGCTGCCGGGACGCGCGCCGAAGACGACGCCCTCGGGGGGTGCGCTCGAACGTCGCCTCCACCGTTGGGGATCGTTCATGTGGCGGCACCCTTACCCGGTGGCGGCCACGTCCCTCATCGTCCTGGGTGCTCTGGCCCTGCCCCTGATCGGGTTCCGGACGTCGATGCCCTCGATCACCATCATCCCGGCGACGTCGAGCGCCCGTATCGGGTACGACCAGGTCGTCTCGGCTTTCGGTCCCGGAGCACCCGGGACGCTCGATGTGCTCGTACCGGACCATGCCGGCTCACGGTCGGGGCCCGACCCCCTGGTGACCATGACGGCCACTCCGGGGGTGGCTGCCGTCGAGCCCGGTTCGACGTCCAAGGCCTGGCAGCTCTTCGAAGTAGTCCCCACCTCGGGACCTTCGTCGCCGGCCACCGGGGCCACGATCAGCCGGCTGCGGGACGAGCTCCCGACCGGTACGCTCGTTGGCGGTGCGGCCGCCGAGAACTACGACCTCCAGACGGCGCTCGCCGCGAAGACCCCGCTGGTCTTCGGGCTGCTCTTGGGGATCGGGTTCCTCATGCTGCTGATCGCCCTGGGGGCGCCACTCCTGGCCCTGGCCGGCGTGCTGGTGACCGGGCTCTCGGTAGCCGGCGCGTTCGGTGTCGCCCGGCTGGTCTTCCAGGACGGCTGGGGCTCCCACCTTCTGCACTTCACCCCGCAGGGGTTCGTCGACGCGTGGGGACCCATCTTCTTCGGGGCCATGGTGATGGGCGTGGCCATGGACTACACCCTGTTCCTGCTGTCGGCGGCCAAGGAGCAGTTCGAGCTCCATGACAACCCGGAGCACGCCATGGTCTCCTCGGTCCGCACCTCGGGTCGGGTCGTGGTGTCGGCGGCCGCGGTCATGGTGGCGGTGTTCCTCACCTTCGCCCTCTCGGGCCCGTTGGCGCCCAAGGAGATGGGGGTGATCTTGGCCGTCGCCGTCCTTTTGGACGCCGCCATCGTCCGCCTGGCCCTGCTGCCGGTCATCCTCCGCCTCGGCGGACACCGGATCTGGCACCGCCATCGCTGGCTGCACCGCATCCTGCCTAACGTGAGGTTCAGCCACTGATGTCCACCGGCTCGCCCCCACCGACCGATCTCGAGGCCCTGGTCTGCGGACAGAGAAACCGAGGGACCAGAGAGTGTTGAGGCCGGCTGCGGCCCTCTACGACCGTTTCATGCGGGGCGTGGAGGAGGGCTGCCTGCGAGAGTGGCGGTCCGAGTTGCTCGCCGGCCTCGACGGCGTGGTGCTGGAGGTGGGAGCCGGGACCGGGGCGAACCTCGATCTGTACCCGCCGTCGGTCTCCGAGCTGGTCCTCACCGAGCCTGATCGCCACATGCGGGGCCGGCTGGCACCCGCGGCCCGGAAGCGGTCGGCGACGGTGCACGATGCCCCGGCGGAGGAGCTGCCTTTCGCCGAGGGCTCCTTCGACGCCGTCGTCGCCACGCTGGTCCTCTGCTCGGTCCGGGATCCCGACGCCGCATTGGCCAGTATCCACCGCGTGCTCCGGCCCGGGGGTCAGCTGGTCTTCATCGAGCACGTGGCCGCCGACGAACGCCCATCCCGCCTGGCCTGGCAGCGTCGGATCGAACCGGCCTGGAAGCTCATCGCCGGTAACTGCCACCTGACCCGTCGTACCGAAGACGCCATCGTCCGCAGCGGGTTCGAGCTGGGCCACGTGACGCGGGAGAGCATGCGCAAGGCGCCCGGTGTGGTGCGGCCCACGATCCGGGGCGTGGCCCGAAAGCCGCTCGAGGGTTCAGGCGAGCGATAAGCCGTCGGGGTCGAGCCCCAGTGCCCGAGACCGGAGGATCTTGGCCGCCTGCCGGCGCTGGTCCTCGTCGAGCCGTTCAACGAGCAGGATCCCGTCGAGGTGGTCCAGCTCGTGCTGGAAGACCCGTCCTTCGAGCGTGTCGGCCTCGATGGACAGCTCGTTCCCGTCGAGGTCGAGCCCCACTAGGTGCACCTGGTTCGGTCGGACAATGGGCCAGCTGAGGCCCGGGACCGAGAGGCACCCTTCGTCGTAGACCCACTCTCCGGAAGTCTCCACGATACGGGGGTTGATGACCGTCCGGGGGCCGTCGCCGACGTCGTACACGAAGATCCGGCGCTCCACCCCCACCTGGTTCGCCGCCAATCCGGTGCCAGGGGCGTCGTACATGGTCTCGATCATGTCCTCGGCCAACTTGGCCACCCGGCCGTCGATCTCAGACACCTCTCGGGTCGGCTGCTTCAGCACGGGATCGCCGTAGAGGCGGATCGGGTACGTCGTCACGACCCCAGCGTATCGGGGCCGAAGGGGCCGCCCGGCCATCGTTCAGACGTCGCGGGGATCCAGCGCCACCCGAAGGCGCCCTTCGGTTCGCGGTGACGAGGCCAGTCGGTCACACAGCACCTGGTGGTCCGGAGCCCGGATCAGCCACCGGTCACCACCCATCGGCACCGCCGACACCGGGCCTGCCGACACCGGGCCTGCCGACACTCGATCACCACCGACCACGCGCCGGCAGTACTCCTCGGCGGTCGGACCGGACACCAGGGCCAGTGCGGCGAACGGCGGGAGCAGCAGCTGGCGTCGCAGGGCCAGCTCTTCGGCGACCAGTGGACCCGGATCGCCGTGGACGGCGGCGGTGATCACCGCGTGCTCCGGGATCCTGGTCTGCACCAGGACGACCCCCGATCCCTCTTGGCCCCGGCCCCCCACCATCCTCCCAGCCCGGACGACGAGGGCCAGCGCGTCTTCGGCGGCACCGAACCGAGGGGCCAGGAGGTGCTGGTCGAAGTCGAGGAACGCCACGGCGGCCGCCCGCCTCACCCGGTGCAGCACGGCCTCGGTGCCGATCACCACCCCACCTTCGGAGACGCGGTCCTCGCCCACGTCGGATGGCGCGGCACCGGTGACCTCCACCACTTGCCTCCCCAGGAGCGCTTCGAGGTCCTCTCGCACCTTCGACACGCCTGGCCGGAGCACTTTGAACCGGCCCGAGCCGCAGGCGGCGCACACGACGGGACGCACCGACGCGCACCGCCGGCACGCCAGCTCATCACCGGGCCGGGTCGCAGGCGACCCCTTCACCCGTGCTTCGTCCGTGGTGGACCGCGTCTCGGCCGGCCAGCCGCAACGTGTGCACCGAGCCAGGACACCGCACGAGGCGCAGGCCAGGAGCCGAGCCCGACCACGGCGGTTCAGGACACACACCACCGGGCCACGCCCGAGGTCGACCGATCGCCGGACCAAGTCCACCAGCGCGTCGGACAGCAGTCCAGTCCGGGGATCGTCGAGGCGCCGGTCCGCGACCACCACCCTC
Organism: Actinomycetes bacterium; assembly: GCA_021791635.1. GTDB lineage: Bacteria > Actinomycetota > Acidimicrobiia > Acidimicrobiales > RAAP-2 > JAJYWF01. Next base: position 9,795 of record JAJYWF010000016.1, on the reverse strand, counting down.
GGCCACCCGGCACGCTCCACCGAGCGGTCGCCGGTCGAGACCGGGAACTGGTGCACGAGCTCGGCCGTCGGGCACGGGGACACCAGGACGCACGGGGCGCCGTCACGGCGAGCGCGCTCGACCGCCACGGCCCAGGCCACCCACGTGGGTGCCCGCTCCTCCTGGTAGGCCTCGTCGTGAGCGTCGAGGACGATGGCGGCCGCCAGCCGGGGAGCCGGCGTCCACGCCGCCGCTCGGACTCCCACCACCACCGGCCATCCGGCTGCGGCTTCACTCCACCCCTGCGCCACCGGCACCCCTCGCCGCCTGAGGCGACCGGCCATCCTCTCAGCCCATCCCCGACTGGGCACCATGACCAGCACCGTCCCCGGGCGGGCGCCCCGTCGTGCCGCGTCGACGACCTCGAGCACCACCGGAAGAGGATCGGAGCTCGGCGCCAACCGCAGGAGCGACGCTCCGCCCCCGACCGGGGCCTCACCCGCCCCGCTCCGACGCTCACCCTCTGGGCCGGTGACCACCGGCGGTGTCGGAAGGCGAGGCACGCGGCGCTCGGGCGACGCCGCTCGTAGGAACGTCGTCAACGGGCCGGCCCACCGCCACGCGGCCCACTCCGCCACCTCGATCAGCTCGGGGGGCGGACCGCAACCGGTCACCCCGTCGATCCCCCGTAGCTCCACCCCGTGCGGCGGGTCGACCCCGATCGCCACGACCCAGCCCCCGACCCGGCGTCCGTGGAGCACGATGCGGACTCGGGTGCCGACCGCGACCGAGTCCCGCAGCGATACCGGGAGCGTGTAGTCGAACTGCTTGGCGAGCCCGGGGATGTCGGGGACGACTCGGATCACCGGGTCGTCGGCCATCAGGTGGCTCGGGCTCAGAGCCCCCACGCCTGGCGCAACTCGTCCACCCTCGGCGTCGCCTCCCACGTGAACTCCTTGTCGTTGCGACCGAAGTGCCCGTAGGCGGCCGTCCGACGGTAGATCGGTCGGCGGAGGTCGAGGTCCCTGATGATGGCCGCCGGCCGCAGGTCGAACAGCTCACGCACACCCTCGGCGATCCTGGCGGGATCGACCTGCTCGGTACCGAACGTCTCGACCAGGAGCGACACGGGCTGGGCCACACCGATGGCGTAAGCCACCTGCACTTCACAGCGACGAGCTGCTCCGGCCGCCACCACGTGCTTGGCCACCCACCGGGCCGCGTAGGCAGCCGATCGGTCCACTTTCGACGGGTCCTTGCCCGAGAACGCTCCACCGCCGTGCCGGGCCATGCCCCCGTAGGTGTCCACGATGATCTTGCGTCCGGTCAAGCCGGTGTCGGCGTGCGGACCCCCGAGCTCGAACTGCCCGGTCGGGTTGGCCAGGATGCGAAGCCCGGTGGAATCGAGGTCCGTCGGCAGGAGCGGTGAGATGACGTGCTCCCGGAGATCCGGCAGCAGAAGGGTCTCGAGATCGATCCCGGGCTGATGCTGGGTCGAGATCAGCACGGTGTCGACGGACACCGGCCGCCCATCCTCGTAGACCACGCTCACCTGCGTCTTCCCGTCCGGTCGCAGGTAGGGGAGCACACCCACCCGACGAACCTGAGCCAGGCGCTGGGCCAGGCGGTGGGCCAGCCAGACGGGGAGGGGCATGAGATCGGGCGTCTCGTCACAGGCGTAGCCGAACATCATCCCCTGATCCCCCGCTCCCTGGGCGTTCAGCCGATCCTCCCCGCCCGAGCCGGTCCGCAGCTCGAACGCCGAATCGACACCCTGGGCGATGTCCGGCGACTGCTCGTCCAGCGCCACCATGACCCCGCAAGTTCGGCCGTTGAAGCCGTAGGCGTCGTTGTCGTACCCGATCTCGCACACCACCCGCCGCACGATCGAGGGAATGTCCACGTAGGTCGAGGTGCTGATCTCACCGGCCACCACCACCAGGCCGGTGGTGAGCAGCGTCTCACAGGCCACCCGGCTGTTCGGATCTTGCTCCAACAGCGCGTCGAGGACGGCGTCGGAGATCTGGTCGGCCATCTTGTCCGGGTGCCCCTCGGTCACCGACTCGGAGGTGAACGTGGTTCTCATGATGAGGTCCTCTCTTGGTCCGACGACGTCTTCAACAGAGCGACCACCCTATCGAGGACGGCGTCGGCTACGGCGTTCTTCGAGGTCAGCGGGACGTCGATCTCCCTCCCGTCCCGGTCGAGGATGGTCACGGCATTGGTGTCGTGATCGAACCCTGCTCCTGGCGCCGTCACGTCGTTCACCACCAGCAGATCGGCACCCTTGCGCTGCAGCTTCACCCGCCCCCGAGCGACGGCGTCGTGGGTCTCGGCGGCGAACCCCACCAAGATCTGGCCCGCGGTTCGCGACGACGCCAGTCCGGTCAGGATGTCCGGAGTGGGCTCGAGCACGAGGTCGGGGACGCCGTCCTCTTTCGACAGCTTGTCCGGCGAAGGCGCCTTGGGTCGGAAGTCGGACACGGCCGCCGCCATGACGATCACTTGAGCCCCGGGAGCGGCAACCCGAATGGCTCCTTCCATCTGGGCCGCGGTGTCCACCCTCACGACGGAGATCGCCGGCGCGAGCACGGGAAGTGACGACGCGGTCACCAACACCACTTCGGCACCCCGCCGGGCCGAGGCTTCGGCCAGTGCGTGCCCTTGCTTGCCCGACGAGCGGTTCGTGAGCACGCGTACCGGGTCGAGAGGCTCGCGCGTCCCGCCGGCGCTCACCAGGACCCGGACCCCCCGCAGTGTCGCGCCACGGCGTTGCTCACCGTCGAGCACGGTGAGCACCTGATCGACGATGGACTCGGGATCAGCCAGACGGCCGGCTCCCTCGTCCCCACCGGCCAAGCGACCTACGACGGGCGGCACCACGAGCACCCCGCGCCCCAACAGCACGGCGATGTTCTCCTGCACCGCGGGGTGCTCCCACATCTCGGTGTGCATCGCCGGGCAGACCATCACCGGAGCGCGCGTGGCCAGGAGGGTGGACGTCAGGAGATCGTCGGCGAGCCCAGCGGCGTACCGGGCCAGCAGGTGGGCCGTGGCGGGAGCCACGAGTACCAGGTCAGCCGACTGGCCCAGGCGGGTGTGCGGGATCGGATCGTCACCGTCCCACAGGGACACCTGGGTGGCCTCGGAGGCCACAGCCGAGAAGGTCACGGTCCCCACGAACCGGGTGGCCTCATGGGTGAGGACGGGGACCACGTGGAGACCCGCATCGACCAGCCTTCGGCACAGCTCCACCGACTTGTAGGCGGCGATCCCCCCGCACACCCCGAGCACGACCCGCCGGCTCATCGCTGTGGGATCCGTGAACCGCGCCCGGGCTCGCCGCAGGCGTCAGCCGGCGGCAGGATCCGGATCGCCCTGGTCGCCGGACCCCTCGACGGCTACGTCCTCGACGGCGGCCAGCGGTCCGGCTTCGAGCCCATCCTCGGGACCGGCCTCGGGATCAGCCTCGGCCTCGGGATCGAAGCGGGTGTACGTGGCCTTGCCGGCGGCGATCTCCTCGAAGGCGATCGAGAGGGGCTTGCCCGAGACCGAGGTGACCTGTGGCGGCACCACTCTCCCGAGGCCCTCACCCAGGCTGTTGTAGTAGGAGTTGACCTGCCGGGCTCGCATCGAGCCCAGCGCGACCAGGGTGAACTTCGAGTCCACCTTGTCGAGGAGATCCTCGATCGGCGGGTCCATGAGCGTCGTACGACCAACGGCCATCAGGAGTCCTCTCGCATCGGAGCGCCCTCGGGGACGCGGCCTACGGGGCGAGTATACCGGCCCCCCGAGCACCACCCCGCCCGCCCTCGACGGCACCGGCGGGACCCACCAGCCGAGCTCAGCGGGTGGTCTCCTTCAGCAAGTCGACGCGCTGCTTGGCCCCAAGACCCTGGAGACGACGGCTCTCGCTGATCCCCACGGTCTCCATGAGGCGGCGAGCCTTGACCTTGCCGAGCCCCGGGAGGGACTCCAAGACCGAGAGCACCTTCATCTTGCCGATGGTCTCGTCCTTCTCGGCCCGCTTCAGGAGCTCGGGCAACGTCATGTTGCCGAGCTTCAGCTTCTCCTTGACCTCGGCCCGCTCTCGGCGGACCTTTGCGGCCTTCTCCAGCGCCGCCTGGCGCTGCTCGGGGGTAAGTGCAGGTGGTTGAGGCATGGGATGACCATAGCGTCTCCGGCCAGCCCGGTCACATTAGGGCGGCTGCCATCTCCTCTCGTGCCAGCGTGGCCACGCGGCGGAGCGACCGAGCGTCCGGCCCGGCGCCCAGTACCGAACGGGACACGCTCGGGAGCACCGTGCCTCTGGGGCACCCCTCGAACATGGCGGCCACGTCGGACGCCGTCGCACCCTGGGCTCCCACCCCAGGCGCCAGGATCACCCCTCCGAGCTGGGACAATGTGGCCGCGGGCCGCCCCACCGTGGCCCCGATGACCGCCCCCACCGACGAGCTCTGCTCGGCGGTGGATCGGTTCATCTCGGCGATCTCGGCCACCAGCCGGTCCGCCACCGACCGCCCCCCTTCGGTGACCGCCTCTTGGATCGGCCGACCCTCGGGGTTGCTGCTCTGCACCACCACGAGCACCCCGCGCCCGCTCTGCTGCGCCTTGGTGATCAGCGGGTGGAGCGACCCCAGGCCGAGGTACGGAACGGCGGTCACGGCGTCGGCGGCCAGCGGGCTGGCGCCGTCCAGCCACGCTTCGGCGTACGCGTCCGACGTGCTCCCGATGTCGGCGCGCTTGGCGTCGGCGATAGTCATGAACCCGGCTGTCCGGGCCTCACGGAGCAGCTCCTCCAGCGCCGCGAACCCTGCTGCGCCGTGGCGCTCGAAGAACGCCACCTGGGGCTTGAGCACCGGGACCACTCCGGAGAGGGCCTCGATGCACCGCCGGCCGAACGATCGGAGCCCGGTGGCGTCATCGGGAAGACCCCAGTCCCCGAGCAGCTTCGCCGAGGGATCGATCCCGACGCAGAGCGGGCCCGAGGCAGCCACGGCCGCCGCCACGCGCTGGCCGAACCCGGCGGCGGCGCCATCCCCGGCGGTCACGTTCCGCTGCTCCGACGGTAGGGCGCCCGGCCCAGCTGGTCGTCGTCGTGACGGTGGGCGGCCCCCACCAGCTCGGTCACTCGCTGCACACCGTGCCGTCGGCACCAGCGCTCGAGCCCGGCGCTCACCTTCCAGGCCGCTCTCGGGTCACGGAACGACGCCGTCCCCACCTGCACGGCATCGGCACCGGCCATCATCAGCTCGACGGCGTCGCGCCCGGTGCTCACACCTCCTACTCCCACGATCCCCGCTCCGGGGAACGCCGACCGGCACTCCCAGATCGAGCGCACGGCCACCGGCCGGATGGCCGGGCCCGACAGTCCCCCACCACCGGCGCCCAGGACCGGGCGGCGTCGTTCGACGTCGACCACCATCCCGAGCACCGTGTTGACCAGCGTGACCGCCTCGGCTCCGGCCTCCAGAGCCGCCGCGGCCACCGAGCAGAGGTCTGCGACGTTCGGGCTGAGCTTGGCCCACCTGGGCAAGCCCGAGGCCCCGGCCGCGGCGACGGCGTCTGCCGTCGCCGACGCCGAGTGGGCGAACATCCGAGACCGGTCCTCCACGTTCGGACAGCTCACGTTCACCTCCAACGCCGAGATCCCGGGCACGCCGGCCAGCATCGCCGCGGCCCGGGCGAACTCGCTCACCGATCGCCCCCAGATGCTGGCGACCACGACAGCCCCCGTCGCCGACAGCGAGTGCAGGTCCTCGTCCACCCATGCCGCCACTCCGGGACCGTGGAGACCGACGCTGTTCACCATCCCGCCGGTCACCCCGTGCACCCTCGGAGCAGGGTTCCCGGGCCATGGCTCGGCCGACAACGACTTCACCACCACCGCCCCCAAGGTGGCGAGGGGGCCGTAGGCCGCGAGCTCCGATCCCCGCCCGGACGTGCCCGAGGCCGTCATGACCGGGGTGGTCAGCGAGAGTGAGCCGACCTGAGCGTTGAGGTCGACCGGCGCTCGGGCGCCGATCCACCGACGTCGACGGTCGTCGAGCGAACCCGCCGACGTGGTGCCCGGCGGTCCGGTGGCATCACCGGGCATGCAGCTCCTGAAGGGTTCGCACCACGAGTGGGTGCGCGGCCATGTCGGCGATCCCGGCGGCGGCGGCCCGCGCCGCCGACAGCGTCGTCAGGCAGGGCACACGGTGGGCCAGGGCTGCGGCTCGGATGTGGTCGCCGTCGGCCCGGGGCCCTCGCCCTCGCGGGGTGTTCACCACCAGGTGGACCTTGCCGCCCGAGATCATGGTCACGGCATCGACGGCCACACCGGCCTCGCCGACTTTCGACACCAGGGTCTCTACGGGAACCCCGTGATCTCGGAGGTAGCCGGCGGTCCCCAAGGTGGCGGCGAGTGAGAACCCCAGCGCCTCGAACCTGCGGGCAACGTCGAGGCCGGCCGGCTTGTCCCGGTCGGCCAGGGAGAAGAACACCGTGCCCGACTGGGGCAGGCGGGTGCCGGCGGCCATCTGGCTCTTGGCGAACGCCAGCCCGAACGTAGCGTCCACCCCCATCACCTCGCCCGTGGACCTCATCTCGGGACCGAGGAGCGTATCCACCCCGGGAAACCGGTCGAAGGGGAGGACGGCTTCCTTCACGCTCACGTGATCGGGGTCGGCGATCCTTCCGGTGGCCGAGGACTCGGGCAGCATGCCAATGCGACGGAGCTCGGCCAGCGAGCTCCCCACCATCACCCTCGTTGCCACCATGGCGACCGGCACACCGGTGGCCTTGGCCACGAAGGGCACGGTCCGGCTGGCTCGCGGGTTGGCCTCGAGCACGTAGACCGTCTCGTCCTTCACCGCGTACTGGACGTTCAAGAGCCCACGGACGTCGAGCGCGTCGGCCAGGGCCCGGGTCGATCGATCGACTACTTCGAGAGTGGCGGCGGAGAGGGTCTGGGGCGGCAGTGCACACGCCGAGTCCCCCGAATGGATGCCGGCCTCCTCGACGTGCTCCATGATCCCGCAGATGAGGACCTCTCCGGTGGCGTCCCTCACGGCGTCGACGTCGACTTCCACTGCGTCCTCCAGAAACCGATCCACCAGCACCGGTCGCTGCGCCGTCACCCCACCCTCGCGCCGGAGGCCGTGCTCGCCGGTGAGCGCCGACATCACTCGGCGAACGCCTTCGTCGTCGTAGACGATCTCCATAGCCCGACCACCCAAGACGTAGCTGGGCCGGATGAGGACCGGGTACCCGATCCCGCGGGCGACGCTCAGTGCTTCTTCGGCGCTCACGGCGGTACCCCCGGGGGGCTGCGGGATGCCGAGCTCCTCGCACAGAGCGTTCCACCGGCGCCGGTCCTCGGCCAGGTCGATCGAAGCCGGGCTGGTCCCCAGGACCAGCCCCGGTGTCAGGGCGCCGGCCAGCTTCAGCGGCGTCTGCCCACCGAGGGACACCACGACGCCGACCACCCGCCCGCCCGCCTCCTGCTCGGCGTCAACCACGTTGGCGACGTCTTCGGCCGTCAACGGCTCGAAGTACAGGCGGTCCGAGGTGTCGTAGTCGGTGGACACGGTCTCGGGGTTGCAGTTCACCATGATCGTCTCGTACCCAGCGGCCCGCAGGGCCATGCTGGCGTGCACGCAGCAGTAGTCGAACTCGATGCCCTGGCCGATGCGGTTCGGGCCCGAACCGAGGATCACCACCCGATCGTGATCGGAAGCACGTACCTCGGAGTCGTCCTCGTAGGTGCCGTAGTGGTAGGGCGTCGCCGCTTCGAACTCGGCGCCGCAGGTGTCGACCGTCTTGAACGTGGTCCGCACCCCCGCAGCCAGGCGGGCCACCCGTACGTCGGCCTCACTCACCGTACCGGGTCCACCGGCCCCGTCGAGGAGGTACGCCAGCTGCGCGTCGGAGAAGCCCAGCCGCTTGGCCCGCCGCCAAGCGTGCCGGTCCATAGCCTCAATCGGAATCATCCCCGACACACGCGCCCGATGCCCAACAGCTTCGATGGCCAGGCGCTCGTCGCTCAGTCTTTGGATCTGAGTGAGGAACCACGGGTCCATTCCGGTCTGCGTCGCCACGGTCTCCAGGCCGAGCCCGCGCCGCAAGGCCGACTCCACCTCGAAGATCCGTTCCGGAGAAGCCCGGGTCATCCGGTCCAGGAGCTCGGCGTCGGACACGTCGTCCACCGTGGCCTCGGAGGGGTCGGCGTTCAGGCCGTACCGGCCCTCTTCGAGCGAGCGCACCGCCTTCTGGAGCGACTCGCAGAACGTGCGCCCGATGGCCATGACCTCACCCACCGACTGCATCCTGGTGCCGAGCCGGCTCTCGGCTCCCGGCAGCTTCTCGAAAGCCCAACGCGGGATCTTCGTCACCACGTAGTCGATGGTCGGCTCGAAGCTGGCCGGCGTCGCCTTGGTGATGTCATTGGGGATCTCGTCGAGGAGGTAGCCCACCGCCAGCCGAGCGGCGATCTTGGCGATCGGGAAGCCGGTGGCCTTCGACGCCAGGGCCGAGGATCGAGACACCCTGGGGTTCATCTCGATGATCAGGCGCCGGCCCGTGGAAGGCTCGACGGCGAACTGGACGTTCGAACCGCCGGTCTCCACCCCGACACGACGGAGGCAGGCGAACGCATCATCACGCATCGCCTGGTACTCGACGTCGGTCAACGTCTGGGCCGGGGCCACCGTGATCGAATCTCCGGTGTGCACCCCCATTGGGTCCACGTTCTCGATGGAGCACACCACGACGCAGTTGTCGGCGGCGTCCCGCATCACTTCGAGCTCGAACTCCTTCCAGCCGGCGATCCCGCGCTCGACCAGGATCTGCCCCACCGGGCTCGCGTCGAGCCCGTCGGCCGCCAATCGCCCGAACGAGTCGGGATCGGCGGCGATCCCCGTTCCCTTGCCTCCGAGGATGAAGCTCGGCCGCACCATGGCCGGGTACCCCACCTCCTCGACGATCGCCCATGCCTCCTCGAGGGTGTGGGCGAACCCCGACGGCGACACGCTGAGCCCGATCTCCTCCATCGCCGACTTGAACAGCTCACGGTCCTCGGCCGTGCGGATGGCTTCGGGCCGGGCACCGATGACCTCCACCGACCCGAGGGCACCCGCCTCCACCAGCTCCATCGTCAGATTGAGCGCCGTCTGTCCTCCGAGGGTGGGAAGGAGGGCGTCGGGCTTCTCCCGCTCGATGATGGCCGCCAGTACGTCGACGTCGAGTGGCTCCACGTACGTCCGATCGGCCGTCGCCGGATCGGTCATGATCGTGGCCGGGTTGGAGTTGGCCAGGATGACCCGGTACCCCTCCTCGGCCAGGACCCGGCATGCCTGGGTCCCCGAGTAGTCGAACTCGCACGCCTGTCCGATCACGATGGGGCCCGATCCGATCACGAGAATCGATTCGATGTCGTGGCGGCGGGGCATCAGCTCTCCATCAGCTCGCGGAATTGGTCGAACAGGTAGCGGGCGTCGTGGGGCCCGGGTCCGGCTTCGGGGTGGTACTGCACCGAGAACGCCGATGCCGACTCCAGAGCGATGCCTTCGATCACCCCGTCATTCAGGTTCACGTGGGTGACTTCGGCGCCCGGCACCCCGGTCACGGCGTAGTTGTGGTTCTGCGAGGTGATCTCCACGTGACCCGAGGCCAGGTGCTTGACCGGGTGGTTGCTGCCGTGGTGTCCGAAGGGAAGCTTGTACGTCGACCCTCCGACGGCGGTTGCCAGTATCTGGTGGCCCAGGCAGATGCCGAAGATGGGCGTCCGCCCGACCAGGTCGGCCACGGTGGCCGTCACCGCCGGGCGAGCACCCG
>JAJYWF010000107.1 GCA_021791635.1 Actinomycetes bacterium | reverse complement strand
TTCTTCACCCTGGTCCTCATGATCTGCCTGATCTTCGCCCTGAACTTCGTCTTCGGCAAGGGCGTCTTCTTCATGTTCCAGAAGTGACCTGGTCCGAGCGAACGGTGTGCCTGTGACAGCTGAACCCTCCACCCAGACCGACGTCGGCACCGAGCCGGTAGACGCTGCCGCGCTCGCCGTGGCCGCCGACATCGGGGCCGAGGCGCCCGAGGTCGCGCCGGGGTCTCCCGGACCTGGAGCCCCCGAAGGATCCGTCGGGGGCTTCGAAGACCCGGCCGAAGACGAGTACGACGAGGACGAGGACGAAGATGATGTCCCGCTCCCGAGCGCGTACGACCGCCCCGGTCGCTGGTACGTGGTCCATACCTACTCGGGATACGAGAACAAGGTCACCTCGAACTTGAAGAACGTCGTGGCGTCCAGAGGGATGGAGGACAAGGTCTTCGAAGTGGTGATCCCCATGGAAGACGTCGTGGAGCTCAAAGGTGGCAAGAGGGTCACGGTCCAGAAGAAGGTCTTCCCCGGCTACCTGCTGGTGCGTTGCGATCTGGACGACGACACGTGGGGAGCCATCCGCAACACGCCCGGTGTCACCGGGTTCGTGGGGCCCGGGACGAAGCCCACCCCACTGTCGAGGCGCGAGGTGGAGAGCATCCTCCAGGAGAAGGCCGACGGAGGCGAGGCACCGGCCAAGCGCAGCCGCCCCCGTGCCGAGTACGAGGTGAACGAGACCGTCCGGGTCAAGGAAGGACCGTTCGCCGACTTCTCGGGCCAGATCGCCGAGATCAACGAGGACCAGCTGAAGCTGAAGGTCCTGGTGAACATCTTCGGCCGGGAGACCCCGGTGGAATTGGACTTCAGCCAGGTGGCCAAGCTGTGACCCCGGACCGGTCCATCGGTCCGGGACGAGCCAGACGAACCAGACGAGTGACGAGGAGCAGATAGTGGCACCGAAGAAGCGGGTGTTGGCCGTGGTGAAGATCCAGCTCGAGGCCGGCTCGGCCACCCCGGCGCCACCGGTGGGAACCGCCCTGGGACCGCACGGGGTGCAGACCATGGAGTTCTGCAAGCAGTACAACGCGGCGACCGAGTCCCAGCGCGGTTCGGTCATCCCGGTGGACATCACGATCTACGAGGACCGCAGCTTCACGTTCGTGCTGCGGACCTCCCCCACCCCGGTGCTGCTCAGGCAGGCGGCCGGTCTGGAGAAGGGGTCGGCGACCTCGGGGCGCGAGCAGGTGGGGACCATCACCACCGCCCAGTTGGAGGAGATCGCCAAGGTGAAGCTCCCCGATCTCAACACCGACGACCTCGAATCGGCGAAGAAGCAGGTCGCCGGCACTGCCCGCTCCATGGGCATTGCCGTGGCCAGCTGACGGGCCCGGGGAACGCACGACCCACGAGGAAGAGGAAGGAACGCGCCGGTGACCAAGCACGGCAGGAAGTATCGAGAGGCATCGGCCGGCATCGACCGGGAGCACCTCTATGGCGTTGGAGAGGCGCTCGACCTGGTGAAGGCCGCCTCGCGGGCAGGGTTCGACGAGACGGTCGAGTTGGCGGTGCATCTGGGGGTGGACCCTCGCAAGGCCGATCAGATTGTCCGTGGGACCTTGTCGCTCCCGTCGGGGACCGGCAGGTCCGAGAGGGTCGCCGTGTTCGCCGCCGGAGAGGCGGCGGCTGAGGCCCGAGCCGCCGGAGCGGACCACGTGGGAGCCGACGATCTCGTCGCCCGGGTCCGAGACGACGGTTTCGTGGACTTCGACGTGGCGATCGCCACCCCGGACCTCATGGGTCAGGTCGGGACGCTGGGCCGCATCCTGGGCCCGAGGGGGCTGATGCCGAACCCCAAGACCGGGACCGTCACCACCGACGTGGGGAGGGCGGTTGTGGAGTTCAAGGGTGGCCGGGTGGAGTACCGGACGGACAAGGTGGGCAACGTCCACGTGCGCGTCGGCAAGGCGTCGTTCACCAGAGAGCAGCTCCTGGCCAACGTTCGGGCGGTGATCGACGAGCTGGTGAGAGTGAAGCCGGCGTCGGCCAAGGGCCGCTACCTGAGGTCGGTCACCCTGTCGACCACGATGGGGCCTGGGGTGCACGTGGATCCGGCCCGAGCCCGTGAGATCGACGAGGAGCTGTTGGCCTCGGCCTGAACTGTCCCACCCGAATTGCCGGGGCATGCGCCCCGGGCTAGCATCAACCCCCACGCCCGACGGCGGGACTGCCCTGCAGGGCCACAGTCGTCGAGTGACAGCACGCACAATCGAACATTTAGCCGCCGAAGATCTCCGGTGCACCCACGGTGCTCAATGGGCCTGCACAGCCCGCCTGACGAGGCGTCGCCGATCCGAACCGCCCGTCGTGGTGTGGTCCCGGACCGTCGCACCCCGGAGATCCTGGCCCCGTAGCCGGTCGGGATCAACCGGTGGAGGAGCGATGGAGAACCCGAGGCCCGAGAAGGTGGCAGTGGTCGAAGAGGTGCGTGAACGCCTGGCCTCGGCCTCGGCGGCGATCGTCACCGAGTACCGAGGGCTCACTGTGGCCGAGCTGGCCGATCTCCGACGAAGCCTGGCCGCCGCCGGGAGCGACTACAAGGTCTACAAGAACACCCTGGTGCGTCTGGCCATCGCCGGCAGCGACCACCAGACCCTGGAGGACCTGCTGACGGGCCCGACGGCGATCGCCTTCGTGAGCGGGGACGTGAGCGCCGTGGCCAAGGCACTCCGGGAGTTCTCCCGGAACGCCCCGAGCCTGGTGATCAAAGGTGGGCTGCTCGACGGCGGAGTTCTGAGCGCCAGCCAGCTCGTGGCCATGGCCGACCTTCCTCCTCGCCAGGTGCTCCTCGCCCGGTTGGCCGGGGGCATGGCGGCACCTCTCACCCAGATGGCCGGTCTGCTCGAAGCCTTGCCGAGGAACCTGGCCTACGGCCTGGCGGCTCTGCTGTCCGAGCGGAAGGCGGCGGAACCCGAGATGTCGGGTCCCGTGGCCGAGGAGGAGGCCGAGCCCGGGGCACCGGAGGCCCCGGCGGCGGGGGAGCCCGGGGCGCAAGTACCCCAGACCCCGACGGTAGAGGCCCCCGAGGACGGGACGGCAGAGGCCCCCGAGGACGGGACGGCGGCCCCCCAAGGTGCGGCCGAGGCGACCGACGCCGAGACCACGGAGCTCTGACAGCCAGACGGCCGGTGCCCGGTGCACCGGGACCGAACATCGAAGAAGGAATGAAAGGAAGGCCACGAAAATGGCAGGGAGCCTGAGCAAAGAGCAGATCCTCGACGGCATCGCAGAGCTTTCGGTGCTGGAGCTGAGCGAGCTGCTGAAGGACTTCGAGGAGCGCTTCGGCGTGACCGCCGCCGCCCCGGTGGCCGTCGCCGCCGCCCCGGTGGCCGCCGGTGGCGGGACAGCCGAGGGGGACGAGGAGCAGTCCGAGTTCGACGTGATCCTCACCGCCGCCGGAGACAAGAAGATCCAGGTCATCAAAGAGGTTCGGTCGTTGACCAGCCTGGGCCTGAAGGAGGCCAAGGACCTGGTGGACGGTGCCCCCAAGCCGGTGCTGGAGAAGGTCAGCAAGGACGACGCCGAGAAGGCCAAAGCCGCTCTCGAGGGAGCCGGTGCCTCGGTGGAGGTGAAGTAGTCGGACGGGTGGAGCCCGGCGAGGTCCTTGACCTCGGAGCGTGGGCTGCCTAGCCTGGCGGGCGTTTTCAGGCCGCCGTGGCGGGTCCTGGTGGATCGGGCGCGGGCCGGGGTTGTACGTCTGTCCCCGAACGGGTAGGATCGCGGGTTGCCGTGGTCGTTCTCTTCGTCTCTGCCCGTAATTCCGCCTGAATGGCGCGCGCCGCCACCCCACCCCGGGCCCGATCCGGGTTCGACGCCCGCGGCCGGGACCTTCGCCGTGCCCACCCGTCGACGTTTCAAGTCTCAGCCAGTGTGACCCATCAGCCATCCAACTGGGAGGAGTAGGCCGTTGCCCGTGCGGTCCCGTAGCCCCGAACGCGTGTCCTTTGCCAACATCGACGAGGCCATGCCTCTGCCCGATCTGATCTCGATCCAACGCGACTCCTTCCAGTGGTTCCTCGACAAGGGGCTGGCCGAGGCCTTCAGCGACATCAGCCCCATCGAGGACTTCACCGGCCAGCTCAGCCTCGAGCTCGAGTTCGACCCGTCCGACCCGGACCTGCGCCCCCCGCCGAAGTTCACGGTGGAGGAGTGCAAGGAGAAGGACATGACCTACGCCGCACCGGTGTTCGTCCGTGCCCGGTTCCTGAACGCCATGACCGGTGAGATCAAGGAGCAGACCGTCTTCATGGGCGACTTTCCCATGATGACCGACCGGGGAACGTTCATCGTGAACGGCACCGAGCGCGTGGTGGTGAGCCAGCTGGTGCGGTCCCCCGGAGTGATATTCCAGCCGGGCCGGGACGCCAAGACGATCTTCACCGGGACCATCCACCCCTACCGAGGGGAGTGGATCGAGCTGGATGTGGAGGCCAAGCCGTCCAAGGACGTCACGGCCGGCGCGCGCGTAGCGCGTAAGCGGAGGATCTCGTTGTTCGTGCTGCTCCGGGCCCTGGGCTACGGGGACGATGCATTTCTCGAGCGCTTCGTCCGCCACTTCGACTTCCTGGAGGGCCAGTGGGAGAAGGAGAAGGGTCTGGCGCCGACCCGCGAGGAGGCCCTGCTCGAGATCTACAAGCGGGCGCGCCCGGGTGAGCCGTTGTCGGTCGAAGCCGCCCGCCAGTACTTCGAGAACGCCTTCTTCAATCCCAAGCGGTACGACCTGACCCGGGTGGGGCGCTACAAGCTGAACCGCAAGCTCGGGCCCGAGATCGACCGGATCACCGAGCTGTTCGGGCTCGACCTTGAGCGTCCGGCACCCGGACAGGGTGTGCTGAGCCCTTCGGAGATCCTGGCGTCGGCCACCTACATGCTCCACCTGGCGCTGCACATGGCCGACGGGGACTCCACGTACCGCATCGACGACCAGGACCACTTTGCCAATCGCCGGATCCGCTCGGTCGGCGAGCTCATCCAGAACCAGGTGCGCGTCGGGCTGTCGCGCATGGAGCGGGTGGTGCGTGAGCGCATGACCACCCAGGACGTCGAGGCGATCACTCCCCAGACCCTGATCAACATCCGTCCGGTGGTGGCTGCCGTGAAGGAGTTCTTCGGGACCAGCCAGCTGAGCCAGTTCATGGACCAGAACAACCCGCTGTCAGGGTTGGCGCACAAGCGCCGGCTCTCGGCCCTCGGACCCGGTGGTCTGTCCCGGGAGCGGGCCGGGTTCGAAGTTCGCGACGTCCACAGCTCCCACTACGGGCGCATGTGCCCCATCGAGACCCCAGAGGGCCCGAACATCGGGCTGATCGGGGCGCTGGCCACGTACGCCCGGGTGAACGAGTACGGCTTCATCGAGACCCCGTACCGCAAGGTGCAGGACGGACGGGTGACCTCCGAGGTCGTGTACCTGGCCGCCGACGAGGAGGAGGAGCACGTCATCGCCCAGGCCAACGCCTCGGTGGACGCCAGCGGGAACTTCAACGAGGACCGGGTCCTGGTCCGCCGCGGCCCACAGGGCACCGGGGTGCGGGTCGGCGTCGCCAGCACGACGTACGGGACCACCAGCGAGATCGACTACGTCCCCCCGTCAGAGGTCGACCTCATGGACGTCTCGCCGAAGCAGATCGTCTCGGTGTCGACGGCCCTCATCCCCTTCGTGGAGCACGACGACGCGAACCGGGCGCTCATGGGCGCCAACATGCAGAAGCAGGCGGTGCCGCTTGTCGTCCCCGAGGCCCCCTACATCGGCACCGGCGTGGAGGCCCGAGCGGCCCGCGACGCCGGCGACGTGGTGCTGGCCGAAGGCGACGGCACGGTGACCGAGGTCTCCGGCGACCAGATCGTGGTGGAGTACCGGTCGGGCCAGAAGGACCGCCTGGGCCATCCGTTGGGACGGAAGATCTACCGCCTGGCCAAGTTCCGCCGGTCGAACCAGAACACCTCGATCAACCAGAAGCCCCTCGTGGACGAAGGCCAGAAGGTCGTTTCCGGGGACCTCCTTGCCGACGGGCCCTCCACCGATCACGGAGAGCTGGCCCTGGGCAAGAACCTGCTCGTGGCCTTCATGCCCTGGGAGGGCTACAACTACGAGGACGCCATCATCTTGTCCCAGCGCCTGGTCCGCGACGACGTCCTGACCTCTATCCACATCGAAGAGCACGAAGTCGATGCCCGCGACACCAAGCTCGGCGCCGAGGAGATCACGCGGGACATCCCGAACCTCTCCGAGGAGACGCTGGCCGACCTTGACGATCGGGGCATCATCCGGGTCGGGGCCGAGGTCGGGCCCGGCGACGTGCTGGTGGGCAAGGTGACGCCCAAGGGCGAGACCGAGCAGACCCCAGAAGAGCGCCTTTTGAGGGCGATCTTCGGTGAGAAGGCCCGCGAGGTGCGCGACACGAGCCTGAAGGTCCCTCACGGTGAAGAGGGGAAGGTCATCGACGTCCGGGTCTTCTCCCGGGAGGACTCCCACGAGCTCCCCCCCGGGGTGAACCAGCTGGTCCGGGTGTACGTGGCCCAGAAGCGCAAGATCTCCGAGGGGGACAAGCTGGCCGGTCGCCACGGGAACAAGGGCGTGATCTCCAAGATCCTCCCGGTCGAGGACATGCCGTTCCTGGCCGACGGGACGCCGGT
>JAJYWF010000015.1 GCA_021791635.1 Actinomycetes bacterium | reverse complement strand
CGGGACCTTGCTGGGCAGGTGAGCCGGTCGGGTCCGTCGGGCGGAATCGGCGCCCGTCATGATGTGGACCGAGCTGTCTGGGACCCGACGACGCTCCGCAGGTCGGTGGCGAGGGCGGTAGCACTGAATCGCCCAAGACCGCTGGCGACGACGACGCTGCGGGTGCCACGCCGCAGGCGGACCTCGAAGTCCCGGCTGGAATCGTCACCGGCGGTTTCGGCGCGCTCAACTTCGACGCTGAGCTCGACGCGCGTTGGCCTGGTCCGGTGGGCCGGCGAGCAGTAGATCGGCGGGCGGCCGACCTGTCCTGCCCGGAGGGGCACGGGGTTCTCACAGCCCTCTGCCGCACAGGTGCGCCCGCTCACCGCTGAGCCGCCTTGGCCGTCGCCCCGGGTCGCTGCCCACCTTCGACTGGATCGACTGCCCAAGTTCACCGGAATGCACACGCAGGCGCTGGTGGATGGTGCTCACGTGCACCTGGCCGAGCCACGCCTTGATCTGCTCGTGGTGGATGGCGATGTCGGGCCAGGTGCTCTGGCGGACCGACCGGTCGACCAGGTGGGGGAACCAGCCCTCCACCAGTGCCGCCCAGGCCTCGGGCCCGAGGGGTGGCCCGCCAGGGGACATCCCAGCCTCCTTGGCCGGGCCGGTGTACTTGCGGACGGTCTTCGGGTCGATCCGCCCTCGGGCTCTTACGCGCCAAGCGCCGTCGAAGGATATGGTTCCTAACGGTGGGAGCGGGGATACCCGTCCGCTCTTCGACCGCGCCGTAGGTCTCGCCCTCGACTACCGCCTCAATGGCGGCTTCGAGATCCGATGGCCCCCAAGGACCCTTGACGCCTCTGGGCACGGGACACCTCCTGGTCAGGAGCTGTCGCGCTCACCCCTTGAATTCGCCGCCTCAGCGAGGGAATTCCGTGACGGACGACACGAGTCAGGCAGGATGATCCTCGGGGGGCCAGTCGGTCACCGATGGGGGCAGCAGGTTCACCTGGTCATGCTCGACCGCGAAGAATTTGTACGTCACGCACAAAGGTCGGCGCGATCAGGTGGCGACATTTACGTGCGCGATACCTGGACTTTTCCAAATTCACCGCCGGGGGTTTCAGCAATAGGGTCTTCGAACTTACGATCCCAGCCGTCGTTGTCGGCGTCGAAGATCGGAACAACTTGACAGCGGTAGGGTGACCAGCGCAGGAAGCATCGTGGATCCCGAGCAGGTCGTTCAGCAGATGGCTGGTGAACCTGCGGGCGGGGGGGAGCCGGTGGGGTCGAACGGATCCCTGGAGGCCCCGCACTGGGGAAGGGTCGTCGTGGTAGTGGGGGTCGTCTTGGCCAGCTGCGTGGTCGAATGCGATGTCTGCATCGCATCATGTGCGGGCACGCCGTGCTGGTCTAGTCCGGCGGCTGCGCCTGGACCCTGGGAGCCTCCACATCCGCCGGCGAGAAGGCCCATCACCACAAGCGCGCCCAACGCTGCTCCAAGCCGGGCATGCCGTGGGAATCTTCCTCGCCTGAGTGTCGAAATAGTTCGCGAACTTTTTCTGGACATGTCAGCTGCCTTCTTCACGGTGCCGCGATCGGCGGTTTGGACGTGGTGAAGGTCTCGAGGCGCATCGACACCGACAACACGGTGGATCGGTTCGTTCCCACTCCACCCCCCGAGATCTGCACTGTCGGGATGATCGTCAACCTGGGGAGTGCGTAGATGTCTGTGATGAGCTTGAGGACTTGGTCGTACGTGCCGGTCACCGACAGGGAGACGGGAATTGCGTAGTAGCTGCTCGCAGTCGGCGCTGGGGACTCCGGGGAGGTTGAGATCGTCGACAACTTCGTTCCCGACGCCTTGACGGTCGCTGTGATCGTATTGATGTAGTTGTAGACGCCTGCTGTCGCGGGGATGTACTGCTTCAATTTGGCTAACTCGGTAGCTAGCTTGGGTGCTGTCTGAGAGTCCCGCTTCAGAACGGCGATCCGGGCGTTCCCCTGGGTGACCTTCTGTTGGAGTGTCTGCACCTGGGCGTCGAGCTTCGAGATCTTCGAGCCTTGTGGAAGGAAGAAGGCGAACAGCCAGATGAGCACCACCACCAAGGTGACCACGATCCCGATCAGGACCGGGGTACTGCGGAGCACGTCAGCCGTGCTCGTAGTGTCGCTCACGAGGGTCCTCCCGTTGTGAACAGGGTGATCTGGCGCGTACGGGCTGCCACGCCGATTTGGAACGACGATGAGAAGGAAATCTCGGTATTCGCGGTAATTCCCCCGCTAGCCTGTGCGAAGGTCAGCACCGGCACCGTGCTCATGGTGTTGCCGTACTGGACGTACGAAGGAATGGAAGCCACCTGCACGCTGGCCGTCCCGGTGCCGACGCCAGCTGCTGACGACGAAGCTGCTGCGCTTAATGACGACTGAAGGCTCATGTCGGTCACGACGGCTGTGGCGGGCAGGTAGGTGGCGAACTGGTTCAGCACGGCGAGCCAGTCGGCCATGGGAGAGACCAGCGGGATGTAGGACTTCGCCAAACTTGTCACCGCAGCCTTGGCCGCCACCACTTTGTTGTACTTGGGGATCTCAACTGTGTTGATGGTATGGACGGTGGACGTGAGTGTGGTGACCTGGCTCTCGGCGTGATTGACGCTCAGGATCCGCCAGACGGTGCCGGCGATCACCAGCACCAGGATCACACCGGCGACGGCTATCAAGGTGCGGTAGATCCGCTTGGCGACGTAGCCGGCTCGCACTTCGTGGGGGAGGAGATTGAACGACTTCCCGCTCGGGTCGGGGAGGGCCAGCCCGACCGATACGGCAAGCACCGGGTCGATGGTGGCCGCCTCTTCGGGGGACACCGAGAGATGGCTCTCGAGCAGCGAGAGTGGCGAGGCCGGGAGGACGGGGATGTCCAACCCCTCCTGGAGCCGGGAGACGAGCCCCGCGGTTCTGGACCCGGCGCCGGTGACCAGGAGCCGGGTCGGCTTGCTGCGGCCCGGGAGGGAAGAGAAGAAGCGAATCGAGTTGTGGACCTCCCCGACCAGCTCTTCGACCGTGTCCCGTGCCGCTTCCTCGGCGCGGCTGTCGTGGATTCCGGGCTCGCCCAAGCGGCGCTTGATGCCTTCCGCATCAGCCAAGGGGAGGTCGAGGGCGCTGGCCACCGACTGGGTAACGCTCTGGCCGCCGAGGTCGATGGTACGGACGAACTGCAGCTGTCCACCTTGGTGGATCACGACCATGGTCAGACCGGCGCCCACCGACACGATCGCTTCAGGACCACCGCCGAACGTGGGGTCGTAGAAGGTCCGAGCCAGCGCCGCCGTGTTCAGGTCGATCCCGATCGGTTCCAGGCCGGCATCCTGCACGGCGGCCACTGCGGCGTCGATGACCTCGCGGTGGGCGACGGCCATGAGGACTCTGAGCTGGGGGGCCCCGTCGGCGTCGGTGAACTGGGCCATGACCTTGCCTGAGATCACCGTCTGGTCCATCGGGAACGGGATCATCTCGTCGGCCTGGAAGCGCAGAGCATCGTCCAGCTCGTCGGGGGGGATCGGTGGGACGTCGATCTCGCGGGTGATGGCCCGGAGGCCGGCCAGGCCCAGGACCACCTTTCGTTCGGAGAACCCGCCTTCATCCCATAGGCGCCGGATCGCTCTGGCGATCGCTGCCCGGTCACGGATCTCCCCGCCGACGACAGATCCGGTGGGTAGGCCGACCTGACCGAAGTTCTCGAGGATCGGGCGGGACCCGGGACTGATGGTCACCTCTGCGGCACGGATGGCACTGGTCCCGATGTCCAGTCCGACAACCCGTTCAGCCATCCGTCCAGCCCCCCATCGCTGAAGCCATCACACCGCTCTCGCTCACACCACGGAAGCTCCGTCTTGCCGTTCACCGGCCACATCACATCCCGACCGAGCGCTCACCCTACACTCACGGAGAAGCACAGAGAAGCATCGAGACTGTAGCGTCCGTTCCCCTCCGAGGCGAGCCCCCGATCACAATTCCGGTTCACACCGCGGAAGGTGAGTACCGGGGTTTTACACTACACAAGATGCGTGCGACTGGCGATGCCTCGGACAGGGGCGTGCCGGTGCGAGCCGGGGTGGTCGGGACGGTCGCGGTGGACGTCTGCTCGACCGGCGGCCGAGCAATGGTGGTCGCCCGGACGGCGTCCGACCGTCGCCGGGGAGCGCTGGCCAGACGCGACGGCGAGAGCTTGGCCGAGGCGGCGAGAACGGCTCTCCGGCTCCGGCTGCCGCTCGTGCTCGAGCTGGCCACCAGCGGAGCCGACGTGTCCGACGGTGTCGATGCCCTCCACGGATGGGGAGGGGCGGCGGCGGCAGTCGCAGCCTGCTCGGGGGTGGTGCCGGTGATTGCCGCCGCCACCGGGCCGGTGATCTCGGGCCCGGCCCTCCTACTGGGGCTGGCCGACCTGGTGGTGATGACCGGAGCCGCGGTCGCTTTCGTCTCGGGTCCGTCGATGGTGGCCGAGTTCACGGGGATCACGGTGGGGATCGACGCACTGGGTGGAGTGGGCATGCACGCCCGCTCCAGCGGGCTCTGCGCGGTCGAGTCCGACGACGTCGCGGCTTCGGTGGCCGACCTGCTCGGGTTCCTTCCCCGGCACGCCGACGAAGCGGCACCCTACGAGCGCAACGCAGACCCACAGGACCGTCGGACCCCTGAGCTGAGGGAGCTGGTGCCAGCCCGTCCGGGGGCGTCTTACGACGTGAGGCATGTCATCTACGCCGTGGTCGATGACGGGACGACGTGCGAGCTGTGGACCGACTGGGCCCCTCAACTCGTGACGGCGTTCGCCCGTCTCGGTGGTCGAGCAGTCGGAGTCGTGGCGAACCAGCCGGCGGCTCTGGCCGGCACGCTCGACATCTGCGCCTCTCAGAAGGGGGCAAGGTTCGTGCGGCTGTGTGACACGTTCAACCTTCCGGTCATCACGATGGTGGACACCCCGGGCTTCCTCCCGGGCAAGGACCTCGAGTGGCGGGGCATGATCCGTCACGGAGCCGAGCTGGCCTTCGCCTATGCCGAAGCCACGGTTCCCCGACTGTGTGTGATCCTGCGCAAGGCGTTCGGTGGCGCCTACATCGTGATGGACTCGAAAGGCCTTGGGAACGATCTCTGCCTGGCGTGGCCGGGTGCCGAGGTGGCCGTGATGGGTGCACCCGGCGCCGTGCAGATCCTCTACCGCCGGCAGTCCGGCGCCGACCGGGCGAGGCTCGAAGAGTCCTACGCCGACACCTTCTTGACCCCGTGGCCTGCCGCCGAACGGGGATTCGTCGATGCGGTCATCGATCCGGCCGACACTCGGCGTTCCCTGGTGCAGGGACTGTCTGCCCTGTGGAGCAAACGTGAGCCGCTCGCCGGAAAGAAGCACGACGCCGGGCCCCTCTGACCAGGTGCTCCACAGCCTTCATCCAATTGCAATGTGGACGTCGCGGAACCCACACTTGGCTCGGGCAAGATCGCGACCGTGGACCGCCACGCCACAGATCCTTCCGACCGCGTGCTGCCCACGGTGCTCGAATCGTGCAATAGCACGTGGATCTTCGACACCGAGCGGATGCGCTTCCGTCGGATCCTGAAGGGCCTCGACCTCGACGCCAGGCAGGCGTCGACTGAGTGGCGCCCGTACTTCGGTCTCCGCCTGGACCGAGACTCCGAATCCTTCGTGGTGCTACTCAACCCCGACGGGAGCCGTCTGCTGCGATCGTGGCGCCACGTGGAGCACTGCCCGCAGTGCGGGGGGGAGGCCACCGCCGAGCTCTCGGTCGACGAGCTTCACAGCGCGTCGAAGTCCTGAGCGTCGTCGCCCCGGTCCGTCGTCTTCGCGGTCCTCTGTTCCCTCGGACCTCACCCACATCCGAGGCGCGGTCGTCGATCCCATGGCCATGTGCTCGGTCGCTACGAGAGCAGTACGAGACCGCACATGGGGGGCCGGCCACGTACCTCCAGGCGGGCATCCCGACGCATCAACGCCGGCGCGTCAGGAGCGCGCCGTGGATCCCGGCGAATCGGGCCAGCGCGTCCTCAAACGCCGCGGGATGGGCAGAGGGGACGACGAATCGGTGAGCACGGTCGTCCTGGGTGACCACGACGAGCACCACGCCTTGTTTGCCGCCGGGCAGCTTGGCTCGTTCCGGGGCGGCGAGATCCTTCACGTGACCCCAGTCCGTCGTCCACACCGGATTTCCGTCCGTCTTCGATACCCACAGCCCGGCCGGACCGATGCCGAGCTGCAATTCCCCTACGGCCGTGGAGCCGTCAGGTCCCGAGGAGATGAGCAGGTACACGTCGGTGAACGTGAAGTTGCTTGCCGGCGGCCCGCTCACCCTCCCCGGTGCCGGGATCGGGTCCGGGTACTGCATCGGGCCTTCGATCGCACCCGATGTTGGACGCATTGCGGTCATCGCGTTCCTCCGGTGATCGGTGTCCATGCACGTCCAGGGATCCGCACCTGGGCTCGATCCCACGCCAAGCCTCCTAGCGCACCCGGCCCGAAGCTGGGGACCTCGCCGGTGGCGTGGCCCCGTTCTCGGTCGCCGACCCGGGCAGGACACGGGCAATCGATCTAGGCTAGTCACTCGTGGACCAAGGCGACCTCGACCGGCTGCTCTCCATGCTGGCCGAACGACAGGGTTCGGACCTGCACGTGAAGCCCGGAGCTCCGCCGCGGATGCGGATCGACGGCGTCCTCTACACCCTCGCCGACGAGGAGAGGTTCAGCCCTCAAGACACCGAGGCGCTGGCCGAAGCGATCATGCCGGCCCAGGTGGCCGAGATCTTCGAGAAGCGCCACGAGGCGGACTTCGCCTATTCGGTGGCCGGCGTCGGAAGGTTCCGCGTGAACGCCTACTTCCAGCGAAGCTCCGTAGCGATCGCCCTGCGATGGGTCCGGCCCAATCCGGGGTCGGCCGAAGAGCTCGGGCTGCCCCCGGTCATCTACGAGCTGGCGTCCGGGCAGCGGGGGCTGGTCCTGGTCACGGGACCGACGGGCTCGGGAAAGACGACGACCCTGGCCACCATGGTCGACTACATCAATCGGACTCGACCGTGCCACATCATCACCATTGAAGACCCGATCGAGTACCTCCACCGGGACAACGTCGCCGCCGTGGACCAGAGGGAAGTGGGGTTCGACACCGAGAGCTTCGCCACTGCCATGCGGGTGGTGCTCCGCCAGGATCCCGATGTGATCCTGGTGGGCGAGATGCGGGACATCGAGACGGCCTCGGCGGCGCTCTCCGCCGCCGAGACGGGTCACCTTGTGCTCACGACCCTTCACACCATCAATGCCACCGAGACGATCAACCGGGTCATCGACTTCTTCCCGCCGCACCAGCAGGCCCAGGCCAGGGTGTCGCTGTCCGGAGCGCTCCAGGGGACCGTAGCCCAGCGCCTCGTCCGCCGCGCCGATGGAAGGGGGCGTGTCCCGGCGTTGGAGATCATGGTCGTGAACGGCCGCATCCGGCAGAGCATCGCCGATCCCGACCTCACCGCCGACATCGAGCAGATCATCGCCGAAGGTGAGTACTACGGGATGCAGACGTTCGACCAGAGCCTGGCCCAGCTTCTCCAGAACGGAGCCGTGACGCTCGACGAGGCCCTCCTCATGGCGTCGAACCCGCACGATCTCCGGGTCATGCTCGAACGTCGCGGGCTGGTCACCACCGGGACGAACTGGTAGGACCCACGGGCTCAGCTCGTAGGGCCGACTGGCCGCCTGGTCACCGTCTGGGTCGAGCACCGTCACGACGTCGGTGGGGGTACTGCCTGCCTCAGGTGCTCTGGTCAGACCCGGGTGCTGAGGAGAGACCCGGCCACCAGCAGGGTCAGACCCCCCAAGGTCACGATGGCGACGGGGATCGGAATTCCCCTGGCGCGTGACCGTGCCCGCTCGACCTGGGTCGCTAGCAGCACCAGGGTGATCCACCCGGCGAAGATCACGCCTCCGGGCGCCCAGAGCCAGCTGGCCGACCAGCCCAGAGCCGTCAAGGTGAGCACTGACCCCCATCGCTCGCGGAGCTGGCGACGTCGTGGTCGAGACGGCGTGGCGGCCAGGGCTGCTGCACCTGCCACCGCCACGGTCACCCCCCCGAGGGCCGACCAGCCGACGCGTCCGGGCTGGCCCGAAGCTGCGGCCAGCGCGGCGAGCCCGGCCGCACCCCCGAATGCCACGGCTGCAATGGACGGGGGGACGGCCAGGCCGTCGGCGGCGATGCCCCCGCCAGCCAGTGCCGACCCTGCCACGACGAGGAGGAAGGGCAGGGCGTGGGTGACCTCGGTCGACCAGGCCAGTCCGAGGAACGCCAGACCGGTTGCCAGCTCCACCAGGGGATAGCGGGGCGAGATTGATGCGTGGCAGTGCCGGCACTTCGCCCGCAGGAGCACCCAGGAGATCAACGGTACGTTCTCGACGGCGCCGAGTTGCGTGCCACAGGTAGGGCAGTGCGAGGGCGGCCGGACGACAGACATCTTGCGGGGTACCCGGTAGATGACGACGTTGAGGAACGAGCCGATGACCAGGCCGAACAGGCCGGCCCCGGTCACCTGGAGCACCCACTGGGCCGTCGCCGGTGCCATGGGCCCCGGATTGTAGCCGCCGGGGTGGGGCTCACATCCCCGTGGGCAGGAATGGGACTACCAACCGATCCCGATCAGGGGTATCGTTGTTGGGCCGGACGGAACCCGGAAGCTCGGGTTGGGCCGTTGCCGTGCGGGGAAGTACAGAAGTACAGGGATGGATGTGGAGCGCCGATCCGGGCGGTGCCGGCGAACCGGGACGGTGAGGGTAGGTTCGGGCGGAGAACCGACTGAGGGGGAAAGTGATGGGCGACGACGCCGAGGAAAGTGCCCGGCGACTGGCTGAGCAGCACGGACTGCGGTTCGTGGACCTCACTCAGTCGGCACTCGCCCCTGGCGCGGCCGCACTCTTGACCGAAGCCGTCGCCCGTCGCCATCACGCCGTGCCCATCGGCCGTCGACTGGGCACGCCGGTCATCGCGGTGTCCGATCCGGGTGATCTCTTCGCCATGGACGCTCTGCGGACCAGCGTGGGGCGCGAGTTCGTCGCCGTGGTCGCCCGTCCCGACCAGGTGGAACGGGCGATCCGCCAGCTCTACGCTCCAGGCGACGCCGAGGAGGACGAGGCGGCCGACGCCGTGGTGTCGGTCCAAGGGGACGACGGTGGAGAGCCCGGGGAGGGCAACCGGCCGGCGTCCGAGCCCGAGTTGGAGACCGAACCGGCCACGGCTTCGGTTGCGGTGGTCGACGAAGCGGTGCTCGAAGATGCCGTCGGCGGCGGGGAAGCCGAAGCGCTCGAGGAAGCGCCGGAGATGAAGCTCGGCACGCTGCCGCCGGCCGACGATCTCGGGAGTTCGAACGGGCAGGACGCCAACGGCCACGTGGGTAACGGGCACGCCACCACCGGGCGTGCCAGAGGGACGCGGGGCAAGGGGCGCAAGGCGACCGATGCGACCGGTGCGGC
This sequence comes from Actinomycetes bacterium, assembly GCA_021791635.1. Lineage (GTDB taxonomy): Bacteria > Actinomycetota > Acidimicrobiia > Acidimicrobiales > RAAP-2 > JAJYWF01. The sequence goes on along the minus strand of JAJYWF010000015.1, from coordinate 23,438 downwards.
CGAAGCCGATGAGGCCGATGTCGCCGAGAAGGCAGGGATGTCCGAGGTTGAGGTGATCGAGCCCGAGGTGGGATCGTTGGTCCGAGAGGGAGAGGGAGAGGAGGATGGCGGGATCGCCGACGAGGAGTTGCTCGCAGCGGCGCCAGAGATTGACGCGCTGGCCGGTGACGCCACCGATTCCGACCTGGCCGAGCCGTTGGGCACGGCCGACTACGACTCCGTCGCGACCACGGTGGAGGGGGCGACACCGGAGCCAGCACCTTCGACGGCGAGCACGTCTCTCGAAGAGTCGCTGCGGGAGATCCTGGCTCCGCCCCCCTCGTCGGAGTACGGCTCCTACCAGCCGGTCGGGGCATCCACCGGTGATGCACCACCGGTTCCCGAAGGGTACGGCGTCGTGGACACCGGCGGGCTGCCGCCGTCGATCGCCTTCGGACCGCCGCTGGCCCGGGTCCTCGTCGAGGCCGGCCGCGTCACCGTCGAGGAGATGGAAGCAGCCCTCAGGGAGCACCAGGCCACCGGGGAGTCCCTGGCCCGCTACCTCTACAACCGCCACATGGCCACCGAGGAGGACCTGGTCCGGGCCATGGCCCAGGAGGTGGGCCTCGAGTTCGTGGACCTCGACAAGTTCCCCATCGACACCTCGGTCGCCGGGCTGATCCCCGAGTCGGTGGCCCGTCACCACATGGTGCTGCCGATCAAGATGGAGAACGGCGTGCCCCTGGTGGCGATGGCCAACCCGACGGACGTGTTCGCCATGGACGACCTGCGGACGATCATGGGGCGGAACTTCACCCCAGTCGTGGCCACCCGCTCGCAGATCGCCACGCACGTGCGCTACTCCCAGAACGTCGACGCCGACGTGGAAGGAGTGGCTCTCGATGCGGCCAGCGACGCAGCTTCCGGAGCGAGTGCGGGCTTCGAGCTCGAGAGCCTTCAGGCGGTCGTCGAGGACGCGCCCATCGTCCGCTACGTGAACCTGCTCATCCTCCAGGCCCTGAACGAACGGGCGTCGGACATCCACATCGAGCCGACGCCGAAGCGCCTGCGGATCCGGTTCCGGATCGACGGGGTCATGCACGACGCCACCTCGGCGTCGGCGTCCATCCACTCGTCCGTGGTGAGCCGGCTCAAGGTGCTCGGCGAGATGGACATCACCGAGCACCGCGTCCCCCAAGAAGGTCGAGTGTCGTTGTCGGTGAGCGACCGCCAGATCGACTTGAGGTTGGCCACCCTGCCCTCGATGTTCGGAGAGACGTGCGTCATGCGCCTCCTGGACAAGTCGGCCAGCATCAGGTCGCTGCCCGAGCTCGGCTTCTTCTCCGACACCCTCGAGCGCTACGCCCGGGCGTACAAGCATCCCTACGGTGTCATATTGGTGACCGGGCCCACCGGCGCTGGCAAGACGACGACCCTGTACGCCACCCTCCAGGAAGTGGTGACCAAGGAGAAGTCGGTGGTGACCGTGGAGGACCCAGTCGAGTACCAGATCGACGGCATCACCCAGGTCCAGATCAACAAGAAGGCCGGGCTCCACTTCTCCACGGCCCTCAAGTCCATCTTGAGGGCTGACCCCGACGTCGTGCTCATCGGGGAGATCCGCGACTCTGACACCGCGACCATCGCCATGGAGGCGGCCCTCTCAGGGCACCTGGTGCTGTCCACCCTCCACACCAACTCGGCCGCGGCCACCCCCCTCCGGCTCACCGAGATGGGTATCGAGCCGTTCCTGGTCACGTCGTCGCTCAGTTGCGTGCTGACCCAGCGATTGGCCCGAATCCTGTGCGATCAGTGCAAGGAGCCCTATGAAGCTTCGGAGAAGGACTTCTTCTCGGCTGGGTACCACGAGACAGACATAGAGGATCTCGACACGTCGACCCTGTACCGGGCCGTCGGGTGTCGGAGCTGCAGCCACACGGGGTACTTCGGCCGGGCGGTGCTGGCCGAAGTCATGACATTGAGCGAGGAGATTGACCGGATGATCATCGAGCAGGAGTCCATTGTGAACATCGAGCGCATGGCTGTGGAACAGGGCATGCGCTCCCTGCGGCGGGACGGGCTGCTGAAGGCGCTGAGCGGTGAGACCACGCTCGAAGAGGTCCTCAGGGTGGTCGTGTGAGCCCCCTCTCGGCAGCGACGCGAACTGAATGGTCACGCCGGCTGGGCCGGGCCCTGGTCAGCGACGGCTACGTGACCGAAGATGCCCTGGCCCCGGTCCTGGCCCAGGCGTCCGAGGGTGGGGTGTCCCTCGGGGCGCTGCTCATCGCCCAAGGCGTGGTGAGCGCCCCGGTAGCCGTGAACATGCTGGCTCAGCTGGCCCGGCTCCCGGTGGTGGACCTCCAGGCCGAGCCGCCGTCCCCCGAGGCAGTGAACCTGGTCCCCACCCTCCTGGCCCAGGACCACCAGGCGGTGGCCGTCCGGGTGGTGGGGAACCAGGCGGTCGTGGTCTTCGCCGAGCCACCCGAGCCCGCCGACGTCAAGTCGCTGAGCGACCTGATGGGGCGAGAGGTCGTCCCGGCCCTGGGTGACCCGGTGACCATCGCCCACCTCGTAGGAGGGGGGGGCAACGGCACTGCCACTACGGCTGCGACCACCACCGCGGCGGCGGGTTCTTCCGCCCATGCCGGCGCCGCCACCGCTGGGAACGGGACTTCCCCGACCCCGACTTCGGGAAGCCGGAACCGCGCCCAGGGGCTGACCGACACCCCTCTGCACGTCGACGACCTGCTGCGGTACGCGGTGAGCATCGGGGCGTCCGACCTCCACCTCACGGCCAACATGCCCCCGACGGTGCGCCTGCACGGCGCGCTGCGCCCGATGGAGGACGTGGGACGTATCGACAACAGCACCCTGAGGGACATGATCTTCGGGATACTGCCTCAGACCCAGCGTGAACGGTTCGAAGCCGAGCACGAGCTCGACACCTCCCACACCATCGCCGGGGTCGGAAGGTTCCGGGTGAACGTCTGCCTCCAGCGGGGTTCGGTTGCCGTGGCCCTCCGGCCGATCCCCCACGAGATCCCCGAGTTCGAGACCCTCGGGCTCCCCGCAGCCATCCGGGGTTTCACGGACCTCCGCCGGGGGCTGGTGCTGGTCACCGGACCGACCGGCTCGGGGAAGTCCACCTCGCTGGCGTCGTTGATCGACATCATCAACCGATCCAAGCCGCTGCACATCGTGACCGTGGAAGATCCCATCGAGTTCCTCCACGGCCACAAGCGCTCGGTGATCAGCCAGCGGGAGGTCGGCGCCGACACCGCGTCCTTCTCGGAGGCCCTCCGCCGGGTGCTGCGCCAGGACCCCGACGTCATCTTGGTGGGTGAGCTCCGGGACCTCGAGACCATCGCCACGGCCTTGACGGCGGCCGAGACCGGTCACCTGGTCTTCGCCACCCTCCACACCCAGGATGCGCCTTCGACCATCGATCGGATCATCGACGTGTTCCCGCCGAACCAGCAGGACCAGATCCGTATCCAGCTCGGGTCGTCGCTCCAGGGCGTCGTCACCCAGCAGCTCGTCCCCACCGCATCGGGCGACGGTCGCTGCGTCGCCGCCGAGGTGCTGGTGTGCACCACGGCCGTCCAGAACCTCATCCGCGGGGCCAAGACGCATCAGATCTACTCTTTGATGCAGACCGGTGGCCAGTACGGGATGCAGACGATGGACCAGAGCCTGGCGACCTTGGTCCAGCAGCAGGTCATCACCCAGGGGGTGGCGATGGACCGTTGTCGGAGCGAAGAGGACTTCAGGAACCACCTGAGGGGGGCGTGACGCCCATGAGCGGTTACAAGATCGACGTCGGGCGCCGGGGAACGTACCGGTACGAGGAGGGGTGACATGGCGACCACGTTCGACTACAAGGTCCGGGACCAGGCCGGGAAGCTGATCCAAGGGAAGCTGGAAGCCGACAGCATGCCGGTGGTCGTCGCCCGCCTGCGGGAGATGGGCTACATGCCGGTGTCGGTCACGCCGGTGACCGGCGGGACGCTCTCGACGGAGATCGTGATCCCGGGCTTCACCGACCGGATCAAGCCCAAGGAGGTGGCGGTCTTCACCCGGCAGTTCGCCACCATGGTGGACTCGGGACTGTCGATCAGCCGGGCATTGGCCGTGCTGGCGAACCAGGTGGAGAACAAGTACCTGGGCCAGAAGCTGCTCGAGGTCCGCAACGACGTGGAAGCAGGGTCGACCCTGTCGGCTGCTCTGGCCAAGCATCCCAAGGTGTTCAACAGCCTGTACGTGTCGATGGTCCAGGCCGGTGAGATCGGTGGTTCGATCGACACCGTCTTGAAGAGCACGGCGACCCAGCTCGAGAAGCAGGTGGAGCTCTCCCGGAAGATCCGGGGCGCCATGACCTACCCGGTGGTGGTGGTCTGCGTGATCGGGATCATCTTCCTGGCCATGATGATCGTCATCGTCCCCATCTTCAAGAGGCTGTTCAAGACCCTCGGCGGGCCGCTTCCGGGACCCACCCTGGCCTTGATCAAGGTCTCCAACACCCTGGCCAGCTGGAGGGTGCTCATCATCTTGGCGGTGGTCGTGATCGCCGTCATCGTGTTTCGCCGGTGGATCAGGACCGACACCGGGCGCCTCAAGTGGGACTCCTTCAAGCTCAAGCCCCCCATCTTCGGGCCGCTGGCCCACAAGGCGGCCCTCAGCCGCTTCTCCTCGACGCTGTCGTCGCTCCTGGCGGCCGGCGTGCCGGCCATGGAGGCCCTCGACATCGTCGCCCAAGCGGCGGGGAACGCGGTGGTGGCTCAGGCCCTGATGGACACGAAGGCCGCCGTTCGCGAAGGGAAGCCGTTCGCCGATCCCATGCGCTCTCACGACGTGTTCCCACCCCTCGTCGTCCAGATGGTGGAAGTGGGCGAGCAGACCGGTGCCCTCGACGAGATGCTTCAGCGGATCTCGGACTTCTACAACGGCGAGGTCAACCAGACCGTGGACAACCTGACCTCGATCCTCGAGCCGCTCCTCGTGGTGATGATGGGCGCGGTCGTCGGCACCATCATCATCTGCCTGTACTTGCCGATGTTCGACTACATCAAGCTCATCGGCTGAGGGGCTGACGTCGACCGACGCCTCTGGCGCGCCACCCGATCCCGAGCCGAATCGTCACGCCGGGCGCCGGCGCTGGTGGCGCCGGTTCCGCCGGAGCTGGCCGGTCCTGCGATGGCTGCTCGGAGTGGGGCTGCTGGTCGTGGCCGTCGACGTTCTGGCCGGTCACCGGGGCGAGCTCAGCGGGTTCGGGACAGTCCTCGACCACCTGCGCTGGTGGTGGCTACCCCCGGCCGTCCTGGTCGAGGCGGTGTCGGTGGTCGCCTTCGCCGGCGTGCAGTGGCGGCTTCTTCGAGCCGGAGGCCTGGACCCGCCGGTGGCCCCGCTGGTGGGGATCACGCTGGCCTCCCAGGCCATCACGAACTCCCTTCCCGGAGGCCCGGCCCTGGCCGCGGTGTACGGCTTCCGCTGGTATCGCCGGCTGGGTGCCGACGACGAGATCGCCGGTTGGGCCCTGGTGGGAACGGGTGTCGCTGCCGCCCTTTCACTGGCCCTCCTGGCCGCCATCGGGCTGGTGCTGGCCACCGAGGAGGGCGCGTCGTTGGACCTGGTCCCGGTGGTGGCCGGCGTGCTGGTGGCGGCCCTTGCCGCCGGAGCGCTCTTCGTCTACGAGCGGCCACTGGCCGTCGCCGTGCGCTGGACGGTGCGAATGTCGCACCGCCTCGTCGGGCGGCCTCGCGGGGATCTCGAGGTCCAGATCGAGCGGATCGTGTCCCGGGTCACGGTGGTGCGCTTGGACTGGAGGAAGGCCGGGGCCGTGGTGGGCTGGGGCCTGGCGAACTGGCTGGGTGACTGCGCCTGCTTCGCCTTCTCCTTCCTGGTGGTGGGGGCCGGGATCCCCTGGAAGGGGCTCCTCTTGGCCTACGGGGCGGGGCAGCTGGCGGCCAACCTACCGATCACGCCCGGCGGCCTCGGTGCCGTCGAAGGCAGCATCACCATCGCGCTGGCGTACTTCGGGGGAGCGCACGCCTCGACGGTCGACGCGGTGCTCATCTACCGGCTCATAAGCTTCTGGGCGGAGCTCGTGGTGGGGTGGATGGCCTGGGGCTGGGGCGCGGTGGCCCTTCGCCGGGGGCGTTGGCCCCGCCAGGTCCGTTCGCCGGCGCTGGAGGTGTCCCGATGATGCAGGCCGGGAAGGTGCAGGCCGGGAAGGTCCAGGCTGGGAAGGCCCGTGTCGTCACCATGGCGGCCGTCGCGGCGTTGGTGAGCCTCCTGGCGTCGGGCTGCACGTCGGTCAGGAACGACCTGGGCACGTCCAGCAGCGTGTGTTACGGCGCCCTGCCGGCGGCCACGACGGCGGTGCACGGCCAGGGCCGGCTGGACGGCGTCCGTCTGGTCTCGGTGGCCTCTTTGAAGGGCCCAGCCCCTCACCTGTACCGGGCGGCGACGTCGGCCGGAGGTGGCGTCTCTCGGGTCTGCCTGGTGGCATTCTCGGGGTCCTTCCGGGCCGACGAGGTGGTGCATCCGGTCGGACGCGAGCGGGGGCACCTGGCCGTGGTGGAGCTGGTGTACCCCGGCGACCGCCTGGTGGCGACGTTGCTGATATCCCGGCCTCCGCTGCACTTCGGCCACAGCCATATCGGTGTGCCGTGAGCAGTGCTGCCGCCTCCTGATCCCCGATGGAGCGGTGGACGCCGGTCGGTCGCGGGCCATCGGGAAGCCGCCTTCGTGTCCGAGCGCCCGGACGCGGGCGTGGAACGTTCACCGTAGGCTCGCGCCGATGGCTGGTCCCGATCGACTCGAGCGCTTGGCCGACCTGGTCTTGGTCCTCATGCAGACGTCACGCCCGATGACCCTCAGCGAGATCGCCGACGAAGTTCCCGGGTACCCACCGACCCGAGATGCCCGGCGACAGGCGTTCGAGCGCGACAAGCGCCTGCTCCGCGAGGAGGGGATCCCGATCCGGACCGAGGCGGTGGAGGGACCCGACCAGTACGGGTACCTGGTGGACGCCGACGCCGTCTACCTTCCGGACCTCGATCTCTCTCCCGACGAGCAGGCCGCGCTCCACCTGGCTGTGGCCGCGGTCGAGCTGGGTGACGCCAGCGGGCACGACGCGCTGCTCAAGCTCGGAACCTCGGGTGTGGCCGACGTCCAGCCGGTGGTGTCGCTGGCGCCCGATGCCACCCTGGGTCCTCTGTTCGACGCCGTGAAGAACCGCGCCCAGGTGACGTTCACCTACCGCGGGGTGGAGAGGTCGGTGGCCCCCGGCGGCCTCCGCTTCCGCCACGGCCACTGGTACCTGGTGGCGTGGGACCGCACCCGCGACGACGTCCGCACCTTCAGGGTCGACCGGTTCGAGTCCACGCCGGTCGTCGACCTCCCGGGCTCCGGAGACCCGCCCGAAGGTTTTCAGGCCGCGACGGTGGACCTGGAGGGATCGTGGCGTGCCTCCACCGGCGGGGGGGACAACGTCGAGGTCCTGGTGGACGCGGTCTCAGCGCCGCGAGTCGTCGCCGAAGTAGGTGAACGGGCGGTGATCGAGAGACGGGCCGACGGGACGGTGCTCCTGCGCCTCGGGGTGGTCAGCACCGAGGCCAGCCGGTCGTGGGTCCTCGGGCTCCTGGACCATGCCGAAGTGGTCGGGCCCGGCCCGACGCGCGCCGCCATGGTGGAGTGGTTGGAGGCCATCGCCCGGGCAGCCCCGATCGACCCGTCACCTCCGCCCACGACCGAGCCCCCTCGGCCGCGGTCCGGGCCCATCGTGCGCACCTCGGGGAGACCGGTGGACGCCAGGACCCGGCTCACCCGGCTCCTGGCCATTGTGAGCTGGCTGGGGCAGGTCGGCGAAGCTCCGATCGCCGACGTGGCGGCGCGCTTCTCGATGCCCGAAGATGACGTGGTTCGTGAGCTCGAGTTGGCGGCGTGCTGTGGCGTCCCCCCGTACACCCCTGACACCCTCCTCGACATCATCGTGACCCGAGACACGGTGGAGGCGACGCTGCCCCGCTCCTTGGCTCGGCCCCGGCGGTTGACGAGCGCAGAGGGCTTCGCCCTGGCGGCCGCGGCCCGTGCCGTCCAGGCGGTTCCAGGAGCCGACCCCGACGGCTCACTGGGGCGAGCCCTGGCCAAACTCGAAACCGCCCTGGGGGGTCGTGCGGGGGTGGTGGTGGACCTCGACGACCCACCGTTCCTCCAAGAGGTCCGGCGCGCCGTGGACGAGTCGTCGCAGCTGGCCATCGACTACTACTCGGCTTCGAGCGACGAGACCACCCGGCGAGTCGTGGACCCGCTGGTGGTGTTGTCGATCGACGGGCACTGGTACCTCGATGCCTACTGCCACCAAGCGGAAGGGCACCGGCGCTTTCGAGTCGACCGGATCGTCCGGATCGACGTCGTGGGATCCCGCCCCCGCGGACCGGTCGACCCGTCCCGGGTCGGCCGAGCGGTCTTCGTGCCGGGGCCGGGCGCCGTGCCGGTCCGCATCCACCTCGGCCCGGGGGCGAGGTGGGTGGCCGATGCCGTCCCGCTCCTGGACCGCCACCCGCTGGTCACAGGGTCCCTAGAGGTCACCTTGTCCGTCGGCGGGGTGGCGTGGCTGGAGCGGCTCCTCCTCCAGGCCGGCCCGGAGGCCCGGGTGCTCGGTCCCGAAGGGTGGACCGGAGTAGGTGTGGCGGCCGCCCAGAAGGTCCTGGCACGGTATCATATAGACTAACATGGAATGATATGAGAGATGTGATCGGGACTCCCAGGTCGGACCGATGCTCCACGTCACCCGGCTGACCGACCGCCGGGGGTCGTACTACACCACCGACCTGGCCACGGAGCTGGGCCGGCCGTCAGTCGGGCGGTGGTTGGGAGAGGGGGCGGCGGGGCTGGGGCTGGGTCGGTGGGTGGCGCCGGCTGACCTGGTGGCGATCCTGTCGGGGACCAATCCCCGCAGCGGTCGTGCGCTGGTGACCCGCAACGGCCCGGTGAGCGGGTTCGACCTCACGTTCACGGCACCCAAGTCGGTCAGCATCCTGATGGCGCTGGGACCGACCCCCGTGGGCACCGAGGTGCTGGAGTCCCACCAGGCGGCGGTCGAGGGGGCGATGGGCTACCTGGCCACCCACGGCGTGGGGGTGAGGCGGGGGAACGGCCTGGACCGGGAGGTCTACCCGGTGGAGGGGCTGGTGGGCGCGTCCTTCACCCACGGGTTGAGCCGGTCCCTCGATCCCCATCTCCACTCCCACGTGGTCGTGGCCAACTTGGGGCACGGCCCCGACGGAAGGTGGACGGCGATCGACGGCCGTGGCGTTTACGCCCACGCCAAGGCGGCCGGCCGGCTCTACGACGCCGTCCTGCGCCACGAGCTGACCCTGCGGATCGGTGCCGGGTGGACGCCCCGGCGGTCGGGGTCCTACGAGGTGGGGGGAGTGGGGCCCGAGGCCATCGGTCTGTTCTCGTCACGCCAGGCCGAGATCCGCTCGACCCTGGCCGGGGCGGACCAGCCAGGTCGTCACCGCCCACGCTCCTCGCGCTCGGCTTCGCGGATCGCCTGGGCCGAGACCCGCGACCCCAAGCCGTCACGGCTCACACCGACGCTCCTCGTCGGGCGATGGTCCCAGATGGCGCGCGACGCCGACCTCCCGGTCGACCTCGCCGAGCCGCGTACCCGGCGCGCTCCCACTCCGGAGCCGGTCGACGAGCACCGTTTCGCCGCCGCGCTCGTGACGGGCCCGCACGTGGCTGTCGCCCGCCGGGACGTGGTGGCGGCCTGGGCCGGGGCCCTGGCACCCGGAGCGACGGTGACCGACGTCAACGGTTGCGTCGATCGGTTGGCCCGCTGGGACGACGGCGTCGGCGTGGCCGAGGCCCGACGTGCGCCGGCCGGCCTGGTCCCCGGACCGGTCCACGTGCGGGCCCTCGGGGCCCGCCCGGGATCGCCCGAGCTGCTCGTGCACTGGCAGCGTGGGGCGGCTGCGGTCGACCGGTACCTCCGCACCTGGGAACCCACCGGCCACCGGCCGGATCTGAGCCGGACAGCGCCTGCGGACGAGCTGGCGGCGATGCCCGCCCGCAAGCTGGCCGAGTTCCTGACCACCCGCCGGGTCGTCAACGAGGTCGGCCAACGCCTCGGGCGGAGCGCGGGCCGGGATCTGGAGCCCACCAACCTCTCGCTGGGTCGAGCGTGACCGATCTCACGGCAGCCGTGCGGGCGGCGGCTCGAACGACGTCGCACCACGGTGGAGTGGAATGGGCCGGCGTGAGGGCTACCCAGCCCATCCGGTTCGTAGCGTCGAGGGCCAGAGCCCACCCCTGGTGCCCGCGGGCGATCACGTCCAGCGGTAGGCGGCGTCGCTGCACCGTCGAGATGCTGACCGAAGGGTGGGGACGGCCGTCGGCGCCCATGGATCGGCCGACGGTGCGGGTGGCGATCTCGGCTTCCCCCGCCACTTGCGAAAGGGTCTCGAGGGTCGGGACGTCGGCGATCCCACCGAGCACGACGGTGGTGCCGAACAGCGAGAGGAAGGCGTCGGCCTGCCGCCCCCAGCGCGTTCTCCCTTGGGAGAGGTCCTGGAGGCAGGCCAACGTCAACAGGCCCTGGCCGGCCCCCTCGCTCACCAATGCCGGGAGATCGGGCAGGGGGGCGATGTTCGCCACTTCGTCGAGGGCCAGGAGGACCGGTGGCTCCCGGCAGCCGCCATCAGCTCGCGCGTACGCGGCGTCGCGCACCTCGCTGAGCATGCCGACCACCAGCGGAGCGAACAGTCGCTGCTGGCGACCACTGGCGCACACGTAGAGAGTGTTGGCGCCTTCACAGAACGCCGCGGCATCGAGGAAGGGCGGTTCGGTCGACGCCATCGCGGCGCGCGAACGATAAGCGCCGAGTATGCCGGAGGTCGTCGACCATATCCCGGACTGCTCCCGCTGGTCGGTCATCAAGATTCCGGCGAGCACGTCAGTGGGAGGTGAGGGATCTCCCGTGCGCGACGCCAGGATGGCCAGCGCGTCAGCACCGTCATGGCGGTCGACCCAGTGCAACACAGTGGACATGGGGGCGCCTTCGATGGCGGCAGCGTGCAGCAGTGGGGCCAACAGTGACGTCGCACGCTCTGACCAGTGCGTCTCAGCCGACGCATCAGTTCCGTGATCGGGTCGGACGGCCCCCGACATGGAATCGGCCATCATGAGCGCGCCATCCCACGTGCTCCCGGCGTTCACCGGAGACCATCCGACGCGACGTACGCCCGGGGGGCACTCGACGTTTCCGCCGGGGTCATACAACAGCGTCCATCCTGCGGCGCTCCGAGCCGGTGACGTGTGGCGGAGGACGTCGGGCTTCGTCGACGTCGAGACCACGGCCCCCGGAGCGGCGAGAACATTGGGGATGACCAGGGACGACGTCTTCCCGGACCGGGACGGGCCGAGGACCAGGGTGGACCGCTCGGTTCCGGCCCAGGCCCAGCCTCGCCCCCCGTGGCCGAGGTAGATCCCAGCTCCCGCCTCCATCGCCGTGCGACGCAGGCGGGCGGCGCTCCATGCGTCCGACGTGGCCGACCTCGTGGGAACGTGTTCGTGACGGGCATGTGTCACCGACGCCACCCGGCGCTGCCTTTCATGCCCCTTCGAGCCGGTCTGGATCCACGCCGATACATCAGTCGTTGGTGCTCTCGTCGCAGTGCCTCCGCGTCGTCGCCGCGCCAGTGACGATGGTTCCCGACGGACACTCGAGGCCGCCGTGGCGCGCTCTCGCTCCCCGATCGTTGCGCGCGACGATCGCGACATGCGTCGCCGAGCAGAGCGAGCGACGACCGAAGATCCACGGCGCGCGAAGGAATGCTTGACCTGAGCGCTGCCACGCACTGTGATGGTGTGCAACCCGAAACACTGCGGAGGAAGAGTGAACGTGGACGTAGGGCGACGTGACGAGTGTGCCGTCTCCGTGAGGCATCACACGGAACGGTCGCGCCGGGTCCGGCAAACGCTTCCGATGTCAGTGGGCCGGGTCATCAGGCCCACGTTCATCGAGGGTCGCGGGACGAGTCGTGCCGCGAGCTCCGGTGATCGTGCTCCTGGTTTCCATGTAGGCGGTGCAGCGATGCGGATGACGGCTCCACTGGGAGCCGTCGTGCCGCAGGCTCCACCTCAAGTCAACACTGACACTCCTAGGGAGGTGCACCTGTGGCGATAGCCGCGAAGAAGCGGGCCCCGGCCAAGAAGGCCGTGAAGCGGGCCCCGGCGAAGAAGGCGGTGAAGCGGGCCCCGGCGAAGAAGGCGGCCAAGCGGACCGTGAAGAAGGCGGTGAAGCGGGCTCCGGCCAAGAAGGCGGCGAAGCGCTAGCCGACGAGCAGGGTGGGCTTCGTCCCACCGACGAGAGCGGATGAGCGGGGGCCTCTGGGCCCCCGCCTCCGCGCCCCGCCCGGGAGCCGACCGGAGTGGCCGGTGGGCCCGGCACCGGCTCCCGGCCTGCCCTCCGGGTCCCTACGAGGCCGACGGCTGCCGGGTGACCAAAACGAGATCCTCGGGCACGTCCACGTCGAGACGCAGCGGGGAGTCGAGCTCGACGCGGCAGGGGAGCCCCAGGCGCCCGCACTCCGCTCGGTGACGCTGGAACGAGCCCGGACCGTACGAGAACCGGAACCCGGTCCCGGTCGGGAGGCGGATCACGTTCGTGCCGTCGCCACGACGGTCGGGCACCAGGGTCACGCCGTCGAAGTCGGCGAGCGTGCCGAGACCGGTGGCGTCGGGCAGGTCCCCATGGGCGACGACGACCACTTCGACACCGAGGGTCATGAGGCGGGCAATCCCCTCCTCGACGGCACCGTTCAGCCCGCGTCCGGGCTCCCACACCACCAACGCACCATGCTCCCGGGCCCAGGTGGCGACCACGGGGTCGTCGCAGACGACGGCCGCCGGGAGCGGATGCGCCGCGGCGAGCACCCCTTCGGCCATACGCCGGACCAGGGCCTCACGATCGTCGTCCCCCAAGACCGAGCCAAGCCGGCGCTTGGCCTGGTCGAAGGACTTGACGGGCACCAGCACGACCTGACTCCCGAGCTTCGACCCGCCATCCAGAAGATCCGTCGCCGGCAGTCCCACCGAGGACCCGGCCGGCATTCCGATGCTCACTGCCCCAGTGTAGGGACACCGTCCTGGCGTCGTCCGGCGCTCGGGCTGCCCGGCACCGTAGGCTCGACACCATGCAATCGGTTGCGGCGGTGGTGGGCGCTGGCTCGTGGGGGACCACCGTGGCGTCACTCGTGGCCAACAAGCAGCCGGTGAGGCTGTGGGCCCGATCGCCCGATCTGGCCGAGGAGATCGCCCGCACCGGCGAGAACTCCCGATACCTCCCCGGTATCACGCTCCCGCCGGCGCTGGTCGCCACGGCAAGGCTGGAAGAAGCGGTGGCCGGGGCCGACGTGATCCTCATGGGCGTGCCTTCCCACGGGTTTCGCACCGTGCTCGAGGCCATGAGACCGTCCCTCCGACCCGACGCGGTGATCGTGAGCATGGCCAAGGGGATCGAGCGGGGAACGAACCTCCGTATGTCCGAAGTCGTCCGTGAAGTGCTACCGGGCCACGTGGCCGGCGCCCTGAGTGGCCCGAACTTGGCGCGCGAGGTGGCCCAGGGACAGCCTGCGGCGAGCTTGGTCGCGCTACCCGACGAGCGCCTGGCCCAGCGGGTCCAGCAGTGCCTGCACTGCTCGACGTTCCGGGTGTACACCGGCACCGACGTGGTGGGGTGTGAGATCGCTGGAGCGACCAAGAACGTGATGGCCATCGCCGCCGGTATCTCCGACGGCCTCGGGTTCGGCGAGAACACCCGAGCGGTGATCATCACCCGGGGACTGGCTGAGCTCGGGAGATTGGGCATCACTCTCGGTGGTCAGACCCTCACGTTCGGGGGGCTGGCCGGGGTGGGCGACCTGGTGGCCACGTGCACCAGCCCGCACAGTCGCAACCGCACCGTGGGGTTCGACCTCGGCCGTGGGGTGACGCTCGAGGACATCCTGTCTGGCATGTCCATGGTCGCCGAAGGGGTGAAGAGCGCCGGACCTCTGGTGGCGCTGGCCCGGAGCGCCGGGGTGGAGATGCCCATAGCCGAGCAGGTGGCGTCCATCGTGTCGGGGACCACGACGCCACGGGCAGCGTTGGAGGCGCTCATGCGGCGGCCGGCCCGGTCCGAATGGGACGTGGTATTGCATCGCGGGTTGACCGGATGACCGGTACCGAACCTCCGCCCCCCGAAGAACGGCAGTCGCCCCAGAGCGTGCTCCGACCGGGCAGCACTATGCCCCTCGGCCAAGGGCCTGGCGACATCGCCAGCCGCCGGGCCGCCGCGCTCGACCACGTCCGCAAGCGGCTGCTCGAAGCCGGTGCCACCGACGAGGAGGTGGACCAGGCGGTGGCCGACGACGTGCTCGATCTGCTCGCCGTGGATCGCCTCCTCGTTCCTTCCACCCGCCGCTACACCCAGGTCCAGGTGGCCCAGGGGACCGGGCTTCCCCTCGACCTCCTGCGCCGGCTCTGGCGGGCCCTGGGCTTTCTGGACGTGGCCGATGACGACGCCGTGTTCACCGACATGGACATTCAGGCGGTGAAGCTGTTCCAGGGGATGCTCAGCGTGGGAGCGGCCGAGGTCGACACGGCGCTGCAGCTCTCACGGGTCATCGGCTCTTCCATGGCCCGGATCGCCGAGGCCGAAGTAGTGCCGAGCTCCATGGCCTTCGGTGGGGCGGACGACGACAACGTCCTCGCCGCCGAGGCGTTCACCAGCCTGGCCGACGCCACCGTCCCGGCCATGGCCTGGCTGCTGGAGTTCGTCTGGAGACGCCACGTCCAGGCGGCGACCCGCCGGACCATGCTGCTCCGGACCCGTGGCCACGTCTCCGCCGACGGGCTCGACCTGGCCGTGGGGTTTGCCGACATGGTGGGCTTCACGCTCCTCAGCCAGCATCTCTCCCAAGAGGAGCTGGCGGCGGTCGTCCGGCGGTTCGAGGAGATCTCCCATGACATCGTCACCGGGATGGGGGGGAGGGTGGTGAAGATGATCGGTGACGAGGCCATGTTCGTCGTCGAGAGTGTGGTGGCGGCGGCCCGCATCGGGCTCGGGTTGGCCGAGGCCTACGCCGACGACGAGCTGCTGTCCGACGTCCGCGTCGGCCTGGCCGTCGGACCGGTTCTGGTCCACGACGGGGACTACTACGGACCCACGGTGAACTTGGCCCACCGGATCGTGAACATCGCCAATCCGGGCACCGTGCTCATTTCCGACGAGTTCCATTCCCGTTTGATGAGCGAGGCCGGGGACGAGTTCATCGGCCAGCCGTTGCGCCCACGGGTGCTGAAAGACCTGGGCCGGGTCCAGCTGTGGTGGTGCGGTCGCTCCGGTCAGGAGGCCGACGGGGCCGGGTGGGCCGCCGATCAGCGACGCAACGTGCGCTGGGAACGGCTGGCCGAAGTGCTCCGAGACTTAGACGACCTGAGGGAGGCCGGCGAGCGCCTGCTGTCGGGCGCTCGGCGCTCCGCTCCAGAGCCCCGAGCTTCTGGTGACGGAGGTGCCGAGCCGGAAGCCTCGGCACCGGAGGGAGCGGCACCGGAGGGAGCGGTGCCCCCCGGGGCGCGCTCAGGACGCGGGGTCGAGCAGTCGGGCCGTGGCGATCCCGAAGGGTCGTAGCTGGAAGGACTCGTCGAATGCCTCGAGAGGGGTGCCTCGAAGGTCGACCAGCCACCCTCGGTGTGTGGGGAACCGCACCGTCGCCGGGTCGGGGCCGGGGTTGTACACCCGGACTTCGAGCATCCCGGCCCGGCGCTGCACCGCCGATAGCTCGGCGCCCTCCACCCTGAGGACCGACCCGTGGTCGGGACGCCACCCCCCGCCGGGCGACGTGACCACTTCGAGCGGGAGCAGGATGTCGTCGGCCAGAGACCAGGGATCCTCACACCCGAGAGCCAGCGCGTAGTGGGCGGTGATACGGCGTCCGGTGAGCTGGAGCCCCTCGACCGGAGTGAGAGGGCCGGCAGGGAACGGCCGGTAGGCCATGCCGAGGCGCGAGAGCAT
The DNA here is from genome assembly GCA_021791635.1 of Actinomycetes bacterium. Classification (GTDB taxonomy): domain Bacteria; phylum Actinomycetota; class Acidimicrobiia; order Acidimicrobiales; family RAAP-2; genus JAJYWF01. The sequence continues at coordinate 7,393 of JAJYWF010000015.1, read as the reverse complement.
CCCGGTGGACCGCAGCAGGGTCAGGGCCAGTGCTCCGGCCCCGCCGGTCGGGTGGTCCAAGCTGTCACCCGGTGAAGCGACGTCTACCAGCTCGTACTCGACAACGCCGTCGTGGACGACGGTCAGCCCACCGGCGGTCACGAACCGCCGGGCCGGGAAGGTCGGGAGCCCCAGCTCGTCAGGACGCCCTTCGATGGTGAGGCCCCGTACGACCGTGCCGAAAGCGCACTCGGCTTCCGAAGAGGACGCCGGCTCGGGGAGCGGCAGGTGCACGCGGAGCCGGTGGTCGCGGCTCGGGTTGACGAAGCTCGTGGTGACCCGCACCGGGAGCTCGTCGGCGCGAACCTCCACGGTGGTCACCACCTGGACGTCGTGCTCGCCCACCCGGGACTGGGATCCACCGTCGACATGGTCGGGCCAGCGGTAGTCGGCGGTGATCACGGCCGTGGCCCGCACCGGTCCCCGCTCCCCGATGTCGACACGCACCGAGTGCGGGGTGTCGATGACCGAGTCGTTCCTCGGCGGCGAGTAGTTGTAGGAGTCGCCGAGGTCTCCGCCGTCAAGCAGCCGGCCGAAGCCACCGAGGCCATTGATGGCGAACGTTCCGTCCGAGGCGTCGACGACGACCGTGACCAGGCCGTTGGACAGCGCGACATCGGCGCTCGCTCCCGCGCCTCCGCCCTGGGGCCCGTTCCTCGGAGAGGGGGGCTCCGCTGCGGCGGGGTGCTCGAGGGACCCTGGAGCGAAGACCCGCCACCCCAGGCCGGGGACGTCGGTCACCCGGGCGGCGATGCGACGGATCGGTGGCTGGTCGAGACGGACGCGGACGGTGACGTCGGGACGGGCGCCGAGGCGGGTGTACATATCCTGCTTGGCCTCGGTGATAGGCACGCCGGGACGCTCCTCGGGGCCGACGGCGACGGTGAGGTCGATGCCGGTCTCGTCCTCTTCGATGCGCACGTCCTGGACCCAGGCGTCGTTATCGATCTTGGGCCCCTGGAGCATGCCGAGCACGGTACGCACCGTGTCGGCATCCAGGGTCATCGACCCGGGGAGGCCGAACCGTTCGGAGAGCACTTGGACGTCGTCGCCGGGGGGCTCCTCGGCACCGACCACCAGCTCGACCATCCCCGAACGAGGTCGGGCCGAGGGGTTCACCACCACCGTCCCGGGTTCGGCCATCGACCGGGCGAATGAGGAGAGGGCACGTCCGGCGACCCCTTCGGCGATCTGGCGCGACTCGGCGAACCGGTGGAGCACGGCGTCGACGACGTCGTCGACCGAGCAGGCGCAGATGGAGTCGTGGGCGGCGTTGCGCACCACTTCCTTCCAGGCCAGGGCCAAGAGGCGCGCCGGCCACTGGTCGGGGGGGAGGAACAGCGCGGCGTAGGGCTCGGCCCGTCGCTCCAGCTGGCGCTCGGTCACCGCCGCGGCGTGCTTCACGTCGACCCGGTTCGACGTCACCCCCATGAGGACGTTGGCCCGGGCTCCCGAGCGCAGCTCTCCCTTCCAGCGCTGGAGGCCTTCGGTCGGAGCGTCGGCCAGGTACGCCGGCAACGACGTGATCTCGAACTCGTAGTCCCCCTGGAGAGCGTTCGCTTCGGCCACCACCCGACCCAGCCACGGTTGGGGGGCGAGATGGTCCGACCCGTTCATGAACAAGATCCGGTCCATGAGGAAGGACGCCACCTCCTGCTCGTGGTCCTCGGTCCGGCGGACGAGCGCCTTGCCGTCTTCGGGGAGCTCGGCGCCGTTGCCGTAGCCGAGGGGCAGGTACTCGGCCCGGACGGTCGATCCGTCCGGCGCCTCCCACCAGAAGGCCGTCCGCGTGATGTCCGACGGCACGCCGCGCCACACCACGGCGTGCTCGAGGCCGGCCATGCGGAGGATCTGGGGCATCTGGGCGATGTGGCCGAACATGTCGGGGAGGTAGCCGACCGACATGGCCCCACCGAACGAGGCACCCCGCTCCAGGCCCATCTGGAGGTCGCGCACGATGGTCTCGGCCGAGACCAGGAACTCGTCCATGAGGATGTACCACGGTCCCATCGTCAGGCGCCCGGCGACGGCCAGCTCCCGGATCCGGGTCTCGGCCTGTGGGCGGACCTCGAGGTAGTCGTCGACGGCCGCCATCTGGCCGTCGATCAGGAAGTCGGTGTACGAGGGGTCGGACTCCATCAGGTCCAGCAGGCGGTCGAGGGTGTCCACCAGGTTCATCCGGAAGGTCTGGAAGGGTTCGTACCACTCCCGGTCCCAGTGGGTGTGGGGGACGATGGCGACTCGGCGGGGGCTCATGGAGAGCAGGTTACGACGGAACTCCTCCCGGTCCAATCCGCGTCGGTCCGGCCCGAGCCACGTCCTCCAGAGCGTCCACGTGGCGCGGTAGCTTGAAGATGTGGTCACGTTCCTCATGCTCTCGACCGTCGGCCCTGACGGGGCGGAGACTCTCCGGGAGAACCCGGACCGGCTGAAGCAGGTGAACGCCGAGGTGGAGGCCATGGGGGTCCGGGTGGTGGCGCAGTGGGCGCTGCTCGGTCCGTACGACTTCTGCACCGTGCTCGAAGCTCCCGACGAGAAGGTCATGTCCCGTGTGGCGCTCGTCCTGGGGGCCCGGGGGACGATGAAGACGCTGACCCTGACCGCGGTGGCCATCGACGACTACGTCGATGCCGTCAGGACCGACGTCGGCTGACCACCCCGGCTGCGGTCAGTACCACCACCCCGAGCGCCGCCGGCGCTCACGGCGGATGGCGTCGCGTGCGAACGAACCGGGCAGGATGCTCCCGTCGGACGTGCGCCGGATCAGGTAGGCGCCTTCCGGATCGACGTCGGCCACCGAGAAGCCACGGGCCCAGGTGCCGTCGAAGCGGTTGCGGACCTCGACCGCCGTGCCCGGTTCGATGCGAGGCCGCGGTTCCGGACCTGGCCCGGGACTTGACACCGGGTGTGGCACCGGGCGTGTCACCGGGTCTGGGCCCGTCCCGGGTGGCGAACCCTGCGTCGATCTGGCCCCCACCGAGCCCATGGTATTGAACGGCGGAGCCCGCACGCGCCCCGGCTGGCCGACCTTCGACCACGAGCGGGGGCTGTGGGACTCCGGTCACCGTCTGGTGGCCGGAGCCGACGAAGTCGGACGGGGCGCGTGGGCCGGCCCGGTGAGCGTGGGCGTCGCCGTCGTGGAGGTCGGACGGCCCGGCTCCTACCCCGAGGGCCTGCGGGACTCCAAGCTCCTCTCCGAGCGACGCCGCGAGTCGATGTTCGAGGACGTCGCCGGGTGGTGCACCGACTGGGCGGTGGGCCACGCCGGGCCCGAGGAGTGCGACCAGCGGGGGATGACGGCGGCGATCCGCTTGGCCGCGATGCGGGCGTGGGCCCAGCTACGCCCGGTGCCCGATGCCGTCTTGGTGGACGGTCCCCGCGATCTCTTCGGATGGACATCGGGTGAGGAGCCGTGCCAGGTCGCGGGCGGTCCGGCGGTCGTTCCCGTCGTCGGAGGTGACGCCCGCTGCGTGTCCGTGGCGGCGGCGTCGGTGCTGGCCAAGGTGGTCAGGGACCGCATCATGCGCGAGCAGGCGGCCCACTTCCCCCCGTACGACTTCGAGCAGAACAAGGGCTACCCGTCACCGTCCCACCGCAGAGCGCTCAACGGGTTCGGGCTCTCGGCCATCCATCGGCGGAGCTGGTCGTACGTGAAGGAGCTGCCGTGGGGATGAGCGAATTTGGCGGGCACCGGGCCGGGGCGGGGTCAGCGGGGGGCGGGCTCTTTGGGTAGCCCGAGGACGCGTTCGCCGACAATGTTGCGGAGGACCTCGTCGGTCCCCCCGGCCACCCTCATTCCCGGCACCCCCAGGACCAGCTCGCTCCAGGCGTACGTCCCCCACCTCCCACTGTCCGCCACCATCTCGGGCCCGAGCACCGACGAGACCAGCTCACAGGTCATGAGCAGGTTCTGGGTGAGCGCCATCTTCGCGATGGACATCTCGGGACCCGGCGCCTGGCCGGCGGCGATCTTCGCCATGGCCCGTAGGTTCGTGAACCGCGCCACACGGCTGTGCACGATCACCCGGGCCAGCTGCTGGCGGACGATCGGATCGTCGGCCTTCCCGCAGTGGCGCACCAGGTCGACCAGTCGGGACGTACCGCCGGCACCGGCCCCACCGCCTCCCCCGCCTATGGCGGCCCGCTCGTTCATGAGGGTGGTGAGAGCCACCGACCATCCGTCGTTCACTTCACCGAGCCGGTGGGAGTCGGGGATGCGGACGTCGGTGAAGAACACCTCGTTGAACGACGCGCCCCCGGTCATCTGTCGCAGTGGTCGGACGTCGACGCCCGGCGCGTGCATGTCGACGATGAAGCCGGTCAGCCCACGGTGCTTGGGAAGTTCGGGATCGGTACGGCAGATGATCTCGCCGATATCGGCCAGGTGGGCGAACGAGGTCCAGACCTTCTGACCGTTCACCACCCATTCATCGCCGTCGCGTATCGCCCGGGTCTGCAGCCCGGCCAAGTCGCTCCCGGCACCGGGCTCGCTGAACAGTTGGCAGCCCACGATGTCTCCCCGGTACATGGAGCGCAGGTAGCGCTGCTTCACGTCCTCGTTACCGTGGGCCAGGATGGTGGGGGCCACCATCCCCAGGCCGATGCCGAAGATGGTCTGGGAAGGGGTCTCGTAGGCGCCCTCCAGCTCCCTCCAGCGGCGCTCGTGGTCCCGGGAGAGCCCCCGCCCGCCGTAGGCCGGGGGGCCGGTGAGCCAGCCGAAGCCGGCGTCGAAGACGGTCTGGGACCACTCCCGGGCGGAAGCCAGCTCGATGCGGTCCTGCTCGGGGGTGCTCTCGGGGATCAGGGCCACCCGGTCGGAGCCCTGGCCCCATTCGAAGTGGACCTCGGCCCGGGGTTGGGCGTGGGCGTCCAAGAAGGCCCGCGCTTCCGCCTCGAACCGCTCCATCGTGGTCACCTCGTCCATGCATCCTCCCTCTGTCCCGTCGCTGCCCCGACCGGTCTTCGTGACCGCGCGCCGGCCGCCGCTGCAACGCCGAACAGCCATGGCGCGATCTACGGGGCGGGCCCGTAGACTAGGCGCGGTCCAATGGTCTACATCCTGGCACTCGGCGCGGCCCTGGCCAATGCGCTCACCAGCATCTTCCAGCGCATGGGCGTGGAGGACGCACCCGCGTCGGACTCGTTGAAGCCCCGGCTCATGCTCCACGCGCTCCGGCACGGCATCTGGCTGGCCGGGTTCGGGCTGATGGCCGTCTCCTTTCTCATGCAGGCCGTGGCCCTGCACGTCGGACGGTTGAGCGAAGTGCAGCCGGTCCTCACCACCGAGCTGCTGTTCTTGGTGCTGATCCTCGGGTCGTGGTTCAACTTCTCCGTCGGATGGAAGGAGTGGCTGGCTGCCGGGGCCGCCGCCGCCGGGCTGGCGGGCTTCCTGGTGTTCGCTGCTCCCACCGGTGGGAACCTCATGCCCAGCGGGATCGAATGGGCCGAAGTGGGAGGGGCGTGCGCGGTGGTGGTGGCCGTGGCGGTCGCCTTGGCCCGGCGCGGACCCCGGTGGTGGCGGGCAGCCATGTTCGGGACGTCGGCGGCGGTGGCCTACGCCTTCACCGCCGGTCTGACCAAGGCGGTGACCGACTTCGTGGCCAGCGACTGGGTGTCGATCTTCCGTCACTGGCAGACCTACGGGTTGGCCGGGTGCGGCGTGTTGGCCGTGTTCTTGACGCAGAACGCCTACCACGCCGGTCCGATCGCCGCCTCGCAGTCCACCATCGTCCTGGTGGACCCGCTGGCCAGCATCCTCATCGGGGTCGGGCTCTTCGGCGACGACCTGAGGACGGGCGGGGCCTGGGGACCGATGGAGGCACTCTCCCTCCTCGTGCTCTTCGCCGGCGCCCTCGTGCTCTGCCGCTCCCCGCTGGTGAGCGGGGTCAAAGGGGAGGGCGAGGAGCACTCGGACCTGCTGACCGTGCGCCACCGGATGCGGCGACCCCCCGAGGCTCCCGGCGGGCCGGCCATACCTCAGTTCCCCAACGGCTGAGGGCTCGCCCGCGGGCTCGGGGCACCGGCCCCGCTCGGCGACGAACACCGGTGCAGACGAGCTCGGGTTCAGTGGAAGAGGACCAGCGCGCCGACGGCCACGGCCATGGACACCGGGACCACGACCACTCCGAGGCGGGTGAAGCGGGAGACGGAAGGGTGGGCGCCGGTCGAACCGGACACCTGCCACCACAACAGGGCGGCCAGTCCCCCGGTCAGGACCAGGTTGGGGCCGAGGTTCAAGCCGACCAGGAGGGCGTACGGGTTCGGGACCGGGCGTGATGCCAGGAGCGAGGCCGCGGGCAGGTTGTTGAACACCACCGCGGCCAGAGCACCGACGCCCGCCGTCTCCCACGAACCGGCGTGGGCCAGCAACCGGTGCGGGCCCGACCACACCCGACCCAGCGCTCCCAGTCCTACGGCCAGGCCGAACAGACCGGCCAGCAGGGGGAACCGCACCGACCGGCGGACGGCGTCGAGCGTGAGCCGGTGACCGGCCAATCTCCACCCCGCGGCCAGGAGCCCGGCGGCGAGCACCACCCACGCGGCCGAGCCGGCCGGGAGCGCCACCATGGCGGCTACGGCCACCCCCACACCGGCCAGACCGACTCCGAGGCGGGGCCGGGTGACCGGGGGTCCACCGCCGGCCGCCGCTCCGAGGCGGTGACGGAAGACCACGGCCACCGTCACCGAGATGGCCACACACGACGCGATCCAGGCCGGAAGCATGGTGACGGCGAAGCCGGCGCCCGAGAGATGGCGGTCCTCGATGACGATGAGGTTCGTGAGGTTGGAGCCCGGGAGGAGCAGGGATGCGCCGTTGGCCAGGAAGATGGTGAGGTACATGAAGGGTTCCTCGTCGACCTGTCTCCGCCTGGCGGCGGCGATCAGGACCGGGGTGAGGAACACGACGGCGGTATCGAGGTTCAGCACCGCGGCCACCACGGCCACCAGGACGGCGGACGCCGCCAGGAGCGAGAGCCCGCTTCGAGCCAGGCGGGCCACCCAGAACCCGCCGGCGGCGAACAGGCCGTCGCGTCCGGCCACCATTCCAAGGAGGAGCAGGCCGCTCACGAGCACGAAGGGGGGCCAATCCTGGGCGGCCGCCGCACCGGTCCTGGTCGAGGCCAGGGCCAGGGCCACCCCCACAGCAGGCAGGCCGGCACCAAGCACCACCCAACCCAGCCGTCGCATCAGGGTGCCCGGGTCTCCGGCCTGGTGGCTCGTCCCGTCGGCTCGTGGGCTCGTCGGCTCGTCGGCTGGTGGGCTCATCGACTCGTCGGCGACGCTGGCAGGGGCGTCGGCTCAGGTACCGGCGGTCAGGACCGCGTCCAGGGCGTCGGGGATGTGGGCGTGGGCG
>JAJYWF010000014.1 GCA_021791635.1 Actinomycetes bacterium | reverse complement strand
GGGTGTAGCGCCGCTGTGAGGGCTGATTGGTTTGCTTGTGGGTATCCATGGCTCCAACCTCTTCCAAGGCGAGGAGCCTCCAAGAATTCCAGGGTGGTTCGGAGGCAGTACGCGGAGGTCCGGTGTCCCTGTCACCACGCGGTCCCCACTATCGACCGTGAGTGGCTACGCCTTCACGTGGGCGTGGCGATCAGCCACCTGGAGGATAAACACGCGGCCACTGGGTATGTCGCGCCGAGTGAGCGCAATGCCCATGACGAAGGGTAGGGGATCATGGCTGCTGTCGCTGGCGGCGGATGCGCCAACTGGCAGCCCGCAGCCGATCACGTAGTGACGTCGACGTGGATCCGTCAGGCCCACTTCCACCCCTCGGCTGGGTGCGGTCGGCTTCTCCCAAGGTGGAAGTGCCGCCCACCGAGGAAAAAGGAACCGTAGTTCCGTGAACAGCCGGTTCATCCGTGGCTCTATCGCCGTGGTGGGCGACAAGGTGGTCGCTTGGCCGTCCGAACGCGTAGCAACGCACCCCGGTGACGCGGGCCCCAGGCGGGAGCGTGAGGCTGAGCCAGCGCTCATGGCCGTCATCAGTCTCCACCTCGAACACCGGTCGTGCGTACGGGACGAGCCGGCTCGATGCATAGCCGACGAACGAGGTCGTCGGCTCGTCCTCCTCGCTTCCTCCGACCTCGAGAGCAGTTGGATCAGCTGTCAGCGTTCGCATCGGCACACAATCGGGGAACGGGAAGCACGCCACCCAGGCGCCCGACGCCGGGAGACCGTCGGGACCCGGGAGACAGACCCATGACTCCGGCACCGATGTCAGTACATGGGTGGTGGATCCCAAGGGAAGCGAAAGTGGTCGGATGTAGCCGATGACGCGTCGCTCCTCGTAGCCAGCGAGAGTGGCTTCCCGATCGGAGACAGTCGCGAAGCTGTGTTCGGCTCGAGGAGCCTCGGCCCAGATCAGCGGTAGCAAGTCCGGCGACATCTCGAAGCTGACGCTTGCCACGATCCGTTGGGTTTGGTAGCCGTTCGCCTCGAAGAGCTCGGGTTGGACGGTGTAGGCCACTTCTTCCCCGCGAGCCATCTCCCACAGGTCGGCAAGGCCCGTCCGCGCGCACCCCGGCCGCCAGGCCATCCCGAGCGTGCCATCGAGCCTCCATGACTGCCCGGTGCCGGAGGGACAGTCGCCCAGCGTCAGCCGAGTGCGCCCGGTCGCGACCTCCGACCACCGGTACAGCGGGGCCAGCTCCGGGTCGGGAACTCGGGCGTGACCGATAGTGCCTTCCACCTGGTAGCCACGGTGCACGAGGGATCTCCAGTCGACCGCTAAGCGGTGGCCCGGCTCGCCCACCGGCGTCAACGCCGGCGAGCCGGGAATCAGTCGCACGAGCGGGGAGGTCAGTCCGGGAAGGTGAGCGATACCTCCGATCAGTCGGGACTCGACCAATTGCTCACCGGAACGGAGCAACTCTGACCGGCTCACGTACCACGTTCCTCCCCCGTCGCTTGAAGCCGCTTCGAAGAGACCGGCTGCAGGCGCCGCGCGCCAGGGTGTTGCGATCTGGGCCACCGTCATCGCCGTCCGCCTGATCGAGCCAGTGCTCAGCATGCAGTCGTCGGGCTCGGCCGAATAGCGGAAGCGGTGGCCGTCGAGGGCGATCTCGTACAAGGGGAGCCATGTCCGGGATTCGGTGAGCTGAGCACCGAAGCGACCGGTGGCGGTCGAAGTGGCCCGATGGGCGGGGACGGAGCAGTCACCGTCGATAAGTGCCTTCCCAGTCTCGATCCTGAGCACTGGGGCGGTGGTGGAAGGGATTTGTGAGGCCAGCGAGCGATAGGCGCGTTCGAAGGCCCCAGCCAGTTCGACGGCATCGTCCACGGGAGAGTCGAACACGTAGGCGACTGGGAGCTCTCCCGCCGACAGCGTGGGGTCGTTCGTCACCCGGTACACAGGAGCGTTGGTCAGCTGGTCGGTGCCGGCTGCCAGGCAAGCCGTACCCCGTAGCGGCTCGGTCCAGACGCGACCCAGTGACACGCGCAGCTCGTTCTCGTTGGGCACTTGTGGACCGGAGACGTCGTCGACAGCTTCCAAGCGGGCGCATCCATCCAGGCGGCGGACCAGATCGAGGCGGACCGTACTCTCCGGCTTCCAGTGGGCCCACGCGCCTTCAGCGATGGCATGGGCGCCATCGCGGTAGCCGCGTGGAGGTATTGGGATGCGTCGCAGGCCGTCCTTCGGGAGGAAGACGGGCGCCGGTTCGCTCCAGCGGAAATGAGCCTCGGAGTTCTGTGAGTCGTTGTCGGGTGGCAGGCCGGGATCGAGGAGCGATGCTTCAGTACCGGCGAACGTCCCTATGCGGTGGGGTGCCGGTACGACAGGAGGGATCGGGCCTGGAGCCAGCCTCCACCAGTCGGTGATGCCTTGGGTCCGCACCAGGTCTTCGAGGACGGGGTCGAGACCGTCTGGTCCAAGACGGGCGCTGAGCCGCCAGTGAGCGTACGCCGCTCCATTGATCACCACCGCGGCGGCATGCCCGGGTTCTGACGCATTGCGGTGCCAGCCCGATCGTCGATCGATCGGGATGTCCGCTGGCTCCAAGTCCGCTCGCCCAATGCTCCCTGGCTCCAAGTTCCCTGGCTCCAAGTTCCCTGGCTCCAAGTGCGCGAGCCCGAAAGCGGACATGTCGGGATTGCACAGGGCCAGGCGGATGAGCCGCTCGACGAATCCAGGGTCCGAGAAGCCGTCCATGCCGGCGGGCCCGACGACGACGATCCATCTCCCTCGTGCCTGGGGCATCGCACCGACGCCCGGAGCGAAGAGCACTTCGAAGTCCGCGCACGACTGCCCTTCGGCGTCGACTAGCTCCGGTGAGCTGGTGACGATGCTCAGTGCCGGCGCCCAGCTCCGCTTCACTTCGATCATTGATGCGTCGCCGAACAGCTCTGGGTGGACCGAGGCGACACTTTTCCGTCCGTCACCCTCTGCCTCTTGGATGAGCTTTCGTCGAGAGGTCGCATGGTGGCGGTAGCGAAGCCTCGCAGCGTGGTTGGGCACGCCATGGATCCCTGCGGCACCCAGCGTGAGGAAGAAGTCCCAGTCTTCGTGGACTCCCACCAGGTCCTCGCTGAATTTGCAGCCGATGTCAAAGACCCCCCGGTCGACCAGGCAGCCCATGCCGCAGAAATTGCGAAGCATGAGCAGGTACAGATTGTACGGAGGCATCTCCACAATCCGCTCCTGATCCCCGAAGATCTCGAAGTCGGGGTAGACGAAGCCCACATCTGCCGGTGCGGCGGCCAGCGTCTCGAGAGCAGTCCCGATCTGAGTGGAGGGCATCATGTCGTCGCTGTCGAGGAAGAAGATGGCCTCGCCGCTCGACGCCGCCGCGCCAGTGTTTCGTGCCGCGCTCGGGCCTCGGTGCTCCTGGCGGATCACGCTGACCCCGGAATCAACAAGGGACGTCAGCACCTCGTCGCTCCGCTGGCGGCGCGAACCGTCGTCGACCACGATGATCTCGTCGACTGGGCGCGTCTGAGATCGGATCGAGCCGATGGCTTCTTCCACGAATGCCGCGTGGTCGAAGAACGGCATGACGACACTCACTCGTGCTGACGTAGCCGACGTGACCCGGCGGGTCATTCTGGTCTCACTCAGTCGGGCGCCACCGCGCCGGGGCCGCGCTGCATCCGCCGTCGAGGGCAGGTCCAGATCTTCTCGGGCCGCCGCAGACGAAGTGGGCGACACCGAAGTGTCCCTATGAGATCGCCGAGTGGTGATCGACCGGTAGAAGCTGGTGATGAGCTCTTTTCGCTCGTGATCGCCATCGTCGGGGATGTGCCGGATCACGTCTTCGGGAACCCCCCGGCGAACCAATGCGTCGGTGACGGATCGTGTCCCGACCAGATACCCGGAGATTAGGCCGGCGTAGCGAAGGTGGAGGTACTCGGTGAAAGGGTCAAGCCTCCCTCCATCGAAGCGAGCCGACGCCACAATTTCCAGGTCGGGAAAGGCACGGCAGATCGCCGGCAGAAGGTCCGCCGAAGCTCTTCCGGAGTGGAGATGGAGCACGTCGACGCGTCGCGAAGCGATGAATTCGACGAGGAACTGGGCTACGCCTCCTCGAACCACGAAATCCTGCTCTGTCCACAGCTCCCCCCCTGTGGCCGCCACGTTGGTGACCACGGCACCTCCTTCACCGAGAAGGAAGCAGTGGACGGCGACATCTCCACCGGCGGTAGCGCCGTGGACCGGCACGAGGGGTGTCTCCGAACCGGGACGCCTTCCCATCCAGAGAACCTGGAGATCGTGCGTCATGGCCGAAACGTCCGTCTACACCATGCCATGAAGCCGGCCAGCGACCGGATGCCCCAGTGCTTCGTCGATCCTTGGGATGCTGTTGTCGAGGTAGCAGTTGCTCGTCCACACTCGGCCTCCTCGCCCCGCTCCCCGTCGACAAGAAGGGTGTGGAGGCTGCTCCCTGGTCCCAGCAGTCCCCGTCCGTCGAGCTCACGGAGGTAACTGGATACCGCAGCTGATCCAGAGATGGGCGAAGGGCTAAGGGCGTAGTCGTGACCGGAACCTTCCTGGCTGTGGCGGCGGAGCTGGAGCACCTCGCTCACGTCGACGACCTCACCCCGTAGGGCAATGGTGGACACGATCCGCCAGAGGCGCTCGTCGTCGGGTAGCGACGATGGCCCCTCGATCTTCTCGGGCAACGTGCTGAGCGTGTCAACAGGAATGGCGAAGGCGGAGCAAGGCTCAGTACCAGGTCCATTGGAGATGAAGGCGACGAGGTCGAATTGGGTGGGCCACGGGACACGTGGCCGGCCAACACTGGTGTACGTCAGGTGCTCCCCATGCCTCGCCACCTCGAAAGGCTGTGAGGCGACGACGGAATGGATGAGGACACCCGGTCGCCTCTCGATCGTGGAAGAGATCGAAGAGGTCCAGTGGGCGAAGGCAACGTCGGGCGATGTCACGACAGTCACGTACGGGCTCGTCGCCCACCGATGCGAGACCGATCGAGCTCGGCCGATGGACACGAGTGCGTTGGCCATCGAACCATCCCTGTCGGTCACCACGCGCACTCGGCCGGCAAAGGACCTGTCGAAGCCGGCGACGATCCCTTCGAGCTGACGGACGTGGTCGTCAGACCAGCCGGCGGCCAATATCGCAACGTCGAACTCCTGTGTAATTTGAGCAGCGAGAGAGAGAAGGGTGTCGTGGAGGCCGACGGCTCCACTTGTATCGGGACGGACGAGCACGGTGAGCGGATGTTCACCCATCTGGTCGAACCCGGCACCGAACTGCGTCTGTCGAGGCTCAGTCGTCATACTTGAAGCGGTGGGGTCCGTAAGTGTCACCGACGAAGTCGGCCACCGTCCCCTCAGGGTCGAGCGGCGTCGGGAGCGTGTGCTCGTCCATCCTCCGACGGAATTCAAAAACGGCCCGCTGATGTGTCGCATGAGTGGTCGCCAGCAGGGCACGGCTCCACTGATCGGCCAGGTCGGGACGCGAGTACTTCCAGGCCATCATCAATGAGGCCTCGGCCGAGAAGTACACCTCGGACGCCGCAGGAATCATCTGTCCATCCCGGTCGAGCCGCTTGTCGTGGTACACCACGGCGGGGGGGTGGTAGACGACGCGAAAACCGGCCAGGCGCGCACGCCAGCTGAAGTCCACGTCGTCGCAGTAGAGAAAGAACGTGTGCGAGTCGAAGCCGTCAATTTCACAGAGCACCTCACGTCGCACGAGGAAGCATGCACCCGAGGCCCATGCAGTATCTCCGGTCGTGCGGTCGAATTCCTTTGGGTGCTCCATTGGCGCCTGTCGGGCTTCGACGATGCCGACATCTCGATCTCGAATTCCCGAGACCAGCTCGACGATCAGCTCAGGACTGGCATACGCGTCGGGATTGATCACGAGGGTGAGATCCATGTCCTGGCGACCGAGGAAGACGTTGTGCCCGCCAGCTGAGCCCAAGTTTTCGCCGAAGGACAAGTATTCGTAGCTGTCGAAGCCCGATGCAGTGATGACGCGTCGATGCTCGTTCTCCATTGCACGGTCGAGGAGAGGTGCGGGCGAGGAATCTCCCAGTGCCAGTACCATCCGCCCCAGCGCGCCGCGCCTCCGGGCCACGGTGCCGGCGGCGCAGATGCTGTGCACGAAACGTGTGACGTCTCTGGCGTCGTGGTTGAACAGCACGGTCTGCACGCGCAGTGAAGGCTGCTCGGGCAGCGCGCGCCCGGGGGACCCACGGGTGTCGGAGATGCCTACATTGGGATCGTTCATTGGGAGTCGTGCTCTGCGCGCACACTACCGCAGGTGTCCTCACCCGGAATGGGATTCCCGCGCCGAACTCCCGGACGGCGTCAGTGGTCCCGTGCGGACCAAACCAACGCGCGACACTGACGTCACATGATGAACTCGTTCGCGACGCGCACCCCCTCTGACCCTGTACGCCTCTGGTAGCCTGAGCAGTCGTGACGAGCCCGCCACTGGAGTCACTGGATGGGGATTGTCGTTGACGACACCCGATCCAGCTTCTGGAGGCGAGCAGGGGCCACAAGGAACCGAAAAAGGATTCCGCTTCCCTGCCGGCAGGGCTTCACACGAAGAGCCGTCGCCTGGAACCTGCCGACGGTGTCTCGAGCTGGCGGCCGAGGTGGAGCACCTTCGCGCCGAGAACCGCGGGACCGAATGGATGGCGGCTCGGATCGCCGAGCTCGAGTCGACCCTGGCCCAGTGCCAGGCCGAGAGCGCCAGCTTGGCAACGGTCCAGCCCACCAGGATGGGCAGCCGATTGGACCGGGTCGCCGGGTACGTACGTCGCGGAATGAGGGGTGGGGGCCACCGGATGCCGCTCAAGCCGGAGACCGGTTCCCAGGAACCAGAAGATTCCCAGGAGCTTCTGGCTTCGGCATTGAGGTTCCCTCAGGACTCTCGCTACCCGTCGTGGGTAGCCCTCTACGACACCTTGGACGACGACGCCAGGGATGCCATCGTGCGCCGTGTGGGGGAATTGGACCACCTGCCCCTGGTGTCGGTCATACTTCCGGTGTTCAACACGCCCGAGCCGTATCTCCGAGAGGCGCTGGACTCCATTCGGAACCAGCTCTACCGGAACTGGGAGCTGTGTATCGCGGACGACTGCTCCTCGGCGGAGTGGGTCCCCAAGGTCCTTGACGAGTACGCAGCCCTCGATCCCCGGATCAGGGTCGTCCGCCGCGCGACGAACGGGCACATCTCCGAAGCGTCGAACACGGCGCTGGACATGGCCAGTGGGACATGGGTGGCCCTGTTCGACCACGACGACGTGCTGGCCGAGCACGCCCTCGCCCTTTCCGTGCTGGCCCTGGCCAGCCACACCGACGCCGGAATTCTCTACAGTGACGAAGACCACATCGACGACGACGGCGTCCGCTCGACACCGTACTTCAAGCCCGATTTCGACCCCATCCTTCTCTATGGGCAGAATTACTTCTCCCACCTGAGCGTGATCCGACGTGACCTGGTCGAACAAGCTGGACGGTACCGGCCCGGGTACGAGGGGAGCCAGGACTGGGACCTGGTCCTGAGGGTCGTGGACCTCATCCGTGACGACCAGGTGGTGCACGTCCCACACGTCCTCTACCACTGGCGGGTGCACCCCGGGTCCACGTCGGCATCTCTGGCTGCGAAACCCTACGCGGCGACTGCCGCTCGACGGGCAGTGGCCGACCATCTCGAACGTAAGGGGGTCGCGGCGTCGGTGTGGTCGATCGGGGTGAGCAGCTTCAACCGGATCCGCTGGTCGGTTGACGACCACGCACCACCGGTGAGCATCGTGATGCTTCCCAGGTCGGGTGCTCGCTTGGCCCGATGCCTCGACAGCGTGAGGGCACTCACGACCTATCCGGATTTCGAGATCGTGGTGATCGACGACGGCGGCGACTGGCCTTTGATGCGGACCTTCTTCCGCGACTTTCGAGGTACCGTCGTGGTGCATGAGTCCTCTGGAGACGCAAGCGACGCAGAACTGTTGAATGGCGCCGTCCGGAGCTGCTCGGGCGACCTGGTGTGCTTCCTCCACGATGATGTCGAAGTCATCAGCGATGGCTGGCTCGAGGAGATGGTCGGCCTGTTGCTCAATCCAGGCATTGGTGCCGTGGGGGCGAAGCTCTTGTACCCGGACGGGACCGTCGAGCATGCCGGACTGGTGATGGGCATCGGGGGCACCGTGGGGAACGTTCACCGGAAGGCCAGCGGGTTAGAGCCGGGGTACTTCGGACGGGCAATGTTGGCCCAGTGCTACTCAGCCGTCTCCATGGCGTGCATGGCCGTGCGCCGCGAAGCGTTCGAGGAAGTCGGCGGCTTCGATGGCGAGCACTTGTCAGGCGCATTCCTCGACGTCGATCTGTGCCTGAGGATGGGTGAAGCCGGCTGGCGGGTGGCTTGGACGCCATTCGCCCGCCTTACCCATTACGAGACACCGACAGCGCCCCGGGTGACCGACGGCGAGAACGCAGTGCGGTTCGCCCGCGAGATCCGTCACCTCCAGACCAGGTGGAGAGAGACCCTGGAACGGGATCCGGCGTACAACCCGAACCTGTCCCTGGCGCACGAGACCTGGCCACTGGCCTGGCCACCGCGGGCGTCCTACCGCTGAACTGAGCTCAAGGGGTGGTCGAGCGAGAGACCAAGCGGCGCGACGCCGGCGCGTGAGCGGGTGCGTGGCCGTTGGCTGCGCCGTTCCCGTTCCCGTTGCCGTTCTCGTTCCCGGCGACGTGGCGGCCATTGCCGTTCCCATTCCCAGAGCCGTTCCCGTTGCCCGGTCTGGTCGAGACCCCGATCCCGCGGGGCGCCTGCGAGCCCGGTGCCCGGCGCGGCAACTGGTAGCCGGGTTGGAGAATGCCGGGGACGGGGGGCCGGTACACCGGTACCGGGCGGGCTGGTGTAGGGAAGGTTGGAGGTCGGTAGACCGGCGGCGGAGCCGCGAGCCCTTGACCAGCTGGCGACCCGGCGGTCGGACCGACCCATCGTCGAGTGCCGGCGGCGTGGGCGGCTCGGGAATGGCGCCGGCGACGCCGGGACAGCAACGGCACGGTCATGGCCCCGGCGACCAGGGCGATCCCGCCTCCGGCGGCGGCGGTGGCGATCCCCATGTGCGGCGCCACGTAGGTGAAGTTCACGACCGAAGCACCGGCGGGGACCCGGACGGTGGAGAAGAGTGGTCCGACCGGCGTGAGCCGAGCCGGGACGCCGTTGGTCGTGGCCGCCCAACCCGGAAGGTCGAGCTCGTTGCGGACCACCTCGGATGGCCTGGTGCACGAGGTTCGGAGTGAGTCGTACGAGATCGGGTCCAGGGTGCACGAACCCGACAAGACTCGGTAGAACGGCGTGGGAGACGGGAGCTCCCAGATCCAGGTCTGGCGGTCCCTGAACACCAGACGACCCGGGACGTCCTGCCAACCGGCTGGTGCGACGACGTACTTCACGCCGATGGCCTCGTAGGAGGTGACGTGCCGCCGTAGCTCCTCGACCGGGCTCAGGCCCGTGGGGCTCACCGAGGTGACGCCGTCGAACTGCTGCGGACGTTCGTTGGTCTCCAAGTTCTGCCGGACGAATGTGGCCCACGCCCCCGGGAGAGGAAGATCGTGGGCATTGACCTCGGCGATGCCGAAGTAGGAGCCGTAGTTCGGCACGACCGGTCCCAGGGTGGCGAAGCGGTAAAGCCCCAGGTGCTCCTGCAGGAAGGTGATCGGAGCCAGGTCCACCGGGATCCGCCCGGGAGCCGAGAGCTCGGGGACCATGAACATGATCAACCCGTCGACGACCAGCACCGCGCCCATACCCCATCGGGCAAGCGCAGGTCGTGCTGCCAACCCAACGATCGCGAGCACGACGACGGTGACCAGGGCCCATACCACCGCTTCGATCGGATAGTCGGCGAACCCGGTCTGTCGTTGGAGAGCCCGGAGAAGTCCGTTGGCGGCGAGCAGCTCTGCTCCGACAGCCAGGAGCGAGGCAATGGCCGCCGCTGCCACGGCGGTGCGGACGCGACGTGAAGGAGTCGCCGGTTCACCCACCGACTGGAGCCCGAGAGCGGCCAGGACGACGAACGCCATCTCCCAACTCGGCGGGGCGTAGCGTGAGAAGGCAGTCGCCGAGATGCCCGGCAGCAGGTTCACGAGGTGGACCACCGGCCCTACCCCGAACGACTTGGCGAGCACGATCCCTATCCATACGACGAGAAGACCTCGAATGCCCCGGTCCCTGCCGGCGAACAGGCCCAGGAACGCCACCGTCAACAGGGCTGCGGAGACGAATCCCCCCACCGAGCCCCAGAGCCCGTGGAGCGTCGTCCCGTGCACCGAGGCATTGAACCCGTAGAGCGGCCCGTAAAGGTACGGCAGACCTAACGTGGACACGGCCTGGACCGGGAGGTGGGCCGTCGCGAACGTTCCGGAGTGGCCCCCCAGGTCGGCGTGGGAAGTGGCGGCGGCGAACGCGGCGAAGAACGGTGCCGAGACGGCAAGGCCGACCACCCCCCCCAGACCGACCGTCGCGGCGTACCCGGCCCGGCGCCCTGAGGGTTGTTGGACCAGTCGGACCACGGCCCATGCCGCAGCCAACACCCCGTCGATGTACGCCGTTTCGGGGAAGCCGGCGTAGACCGACAGGGCCAGACCGGCGGCGATGAGGAGCCAGCCGCTCCATCCCTCCCGCACGGAGCGGTGACGAGCGCGCTCGATGCCCCACAGGACGACCGGGAGGAACGCGACCGGATTGAACGCGGCGTTCGTCAGCCAGGCAAAGGTCCCGTTCAGCCCGAAGAGGATCCCACCGACCACCGTGACCCAGCGGGCCAGGCCCATCTCCTTCAGCAACCTCTGGGTGGCGATGCCGGCGATCAGCTCGAGAGCCAGGTGGAAGTAGAGCTGACCGTTGGCCAGGGCCAGGAGGGGCGTGAGGGGGAACAGTGCCGCACTCTGCCCTTCGCCGACCAGCGGGACCCCGACACCTTCGTAAGGGTTCCACCAGCCGATCCGACCGTGGATGATGTCCATCGCCGAGAGGTGGCCCAGCGCCTGGCTCACGAATCCGACGTTCGGGTCGAGCCAGGGCAGACCGGGATGGAAGCCGAGCAACCCGCTGGTCGGGATCGTGGCCAGCCCGCTGTTGTAGCCAAGGACGCCGGTGGTGACGAAGCCGGCCAGGTAGGGGAGCGATGCCAGAGCGACGACCGTCATGACCACGAGGGTGTCGAAGCGTCTCCACCGTGAGGCCACAGCCCGCCGAACGGGCGTCACGATGTCCCCGCGGCCGTAGCGGCCGTCGCGGCCGAGTCCTGGATCCAGGTCAGCGCCTCACCGACTCGGGCCACGAACAATCCCGGGTCCCCGTAGTAGTCGTCGGCGACGGCGCGACCATGCGCTCCGAGGGAGTCATGCACCGTCGGGTCGTCCAGTGACTCGACCGCTGCGAACAGCTCGTGAACGTCGCGGAACCACAGCCCTCCACCGGCGGCAGCCAGGTCGGCGGCGACCGTGGCGTCCGGGACGATGATGGGAACGCCGAACCGCTGGGCTTCGACGCACTCCCGAGCCACGTAAGCTCCGGGCCTCAAGTCCAGCACAGCCCACGCGTGGGCCATGAACCGCTGCAGATCGGTGCGGGTATCGACCCCGAGCTGTCCGCGCAGTGACCGGGATCGCCAGACCGAGGCGACGCCGTCCTCCACGACCACCACCAGACGGGAGGCGAAGCGCGCGGCCAACCATGCAGCCAGCGGGGTCGGCGCCGTCGAGCCGGTGGTCGAGGAATTGACGGGATGGCCGCCGGGCTCCCCCCGAACATCGGGTGCGGCGGGGTCACGGTCCGTGAGCACCAGGAGGTAGCCGGTCTCTCCGAGAGCGTTGTGACGCCGATGCGCCGCCATCGGGTTGACGGCGACGTGAAGTCCTATCCGGTGCCCGCCGGCGCCTCCGCCTGTCGGATCCACCGAGACCGCGAGCCGGTGGGCGGAGGTCCCCTCCTCGTGACCGGACGGAGCTCGCCCGGGGGCGAACGCGGCCGACCGGGCCTCGGGGGCCAGGGAGTGGGCCACGGCCGCGACGTCGGGGTCGAGGGCGTCGAGCACCACGACGTGGGGGGGCAACACGTCGAGCTCCGGTCCGACATCGCGCATCGGCCACTGGCCGGGTTGAGGACCCGATCCCACGGGGTGGACGTCGAAGGCACCGTCGGGCCGGGCCGGGGCGGGAGCACCGGGCACCAGGATGTCGACGGGACCGTGACGGGACAGGGCCCCGGCAATGCTCCGAGCTACGAACCCGGCCTCGCTCCCGGGCTCCCCCCACTCCCGGCTCAGGACGGCGATACGCCGACCGGCGACCGTATCAGCCATCCCTGCTGGGAGACCCTGGCACGGACCTCCCCGAGGGGCCGGAGTCGCCGGGTCCCCCCTCAGGCTCGTCATCGCCGACCAGGGCGACGAGAGCGGCCCGCAGGCTGGTGACGTCAGCGCTGATTACCCGGACGACTTCTTCCACCACAGCTTCAAGTTGGGCGATTCTCTGAGCAAGGTCGTCACACCTCCGGGCGACGACGTCGGTGGCGCGGATCAGGTCGCCGACGAGCATCCGGTCGTCACGAAGGTCCGGTTCGAGGGTCTTCCGAGTCACGTCGGCGATCCGGTTGCTCACTGCCCCCCGCAGACCTCGACCCGCACTTTCGGGGACTCGGGGGCGGTGGTGGACACGGTGCCAGTCCGCGTGCATCTCCGTGACGGTTTGGTGCTCATGGACCGGTGGCGGCAGGGGTTGCGTTCCGACCGGCAGGGTGAGCATCGACGGTGGGCCGGGCACGGTTCGCCGGCGCGCCCGAATGTCGTTCACGATCTCCCGAGGCTCAGGCGCCAATTCGACCACCATTCGGATTCGTCCAATGTGCGTAGCGCGCAGGCCGAGTCTATCCGGGAGAGGTGGCAATTTAGGTGATCGTCGCCGGCCGATATCGCCTCATACCATCGGTCGATGAACGCAGCAATCTCGTCGGTGTTCGCCGAAGTGCCCCGGGTGGGTGACTCGTAGTGGATCATCTCGACAAGGGGCTCGTAGATCGTCAGCTTTCCGGACCGAGCCGCCCTGAGGCAGTAGTCGATGTCGTTCAAGTCCGTCCCGAAGCTCGCGTCGAACCCGTTCAATGTGTCGAACACGGAATGACCGGTGACCAGGCATGCTCCGGTCACCGCCGTGCAGTCCCGGGCGAGAACGGCCATTCCCAGATATCCGGGAAGTGTCCTACTCAGACCGGCGAGGACGTGGCCGGCGGCGCCTCCCATCCCCAGCACCACCCCGGCGTGCTGCACGCGTCCATTAGGGTAGAGAAGCCGTGCGCCCACCGCGCCGACGTGGGCGCGCTGGACGTGGGAAGCCATCTGTTCAAGCCATCCCCTATGTAGTGCTTCTACGTCGTTGTTCATGAAGACCAGGACGTCACTTTGGACGTGGTCGACGGCCATGTTGTTGAGCTCCGACCAGTTGAAGGGCCGGTCGTCATGGAGGATGGTGACGTCGGGCCGCGTCCCGAGCCGGTCGAGGAGGCTCTGGGTCTCGGGCTCGACCGAACCGTTGTCCACGAGGACGATCTGGGTCCTCTCGTCACCGGTGGTGGCGAAGACGGACTCGGTGCACGTCCTGAGGAACCGGGCACCGTCACGGAAGGGGATGATGATGCTGGCCGAGTACCGGTGGGAGCGGCGCCGTATCCACCACGATCCGGCCAAGGGCCCCTTCGTCACGCAGCCGGTCTCGCCCCGGCGCCGAAGTGCGTCGGTGACCGCCTGGGCGCCTGGTGCCGCACCCGTCGGTGTCGCCGTGAGAGGGGTCGCCGTGAGAGGGGTCGTCGTACGTTCCGGGTTCGGGACCGGATCCCAGACGCTGGGCCCGTCGGCCGGGCGGTGGCAAAGGACTTCGGGCACATGGGCATACCGGCCGCCCAGCTCGGCGACGCGCAGCATGAGGTCGTGCTCCCAGTCCCCGTCAGGGACCGGACGGATGCCGCCGGCCTCGTCCACCGACGCCCTCCTCCAAACCACGGGCCGCCCCACGTACGGAAGCGACAAGAGGAGCTCGGGCGACCAACCTGGTTTCAGCACCGGGTCACGTAGTTGGCCGGCGTCGTCCACACGGTCCTCGTCGCCGTAGGCAGCGTCAGCACGGAGAGCCCGATCTCCAACGGGATCGGATACGAAGCCCAGGGCCCCGAGCAGCAGCTCCACGGCGTCGGGGGCGAGCTGGTCGTGCCCGTCCAGGGAGATCCAGGCACCGGCCGAGCCGCCGGCCACTGATGCCCGTACCGCTTCGGCGGTCGGGGTCTCTCGTGCGAAGTGGAGTAGGAGGCCCCCGGGGATCTGGCGGAGGTACCTGCCGATGACCGCCTCGGTGGTGGCGTCGAGTGGACCGATGACCGCCAGATGGAGAGCCCAAGCGCCGACGGTCTGGCTGGCGATGGAGCCGAGGCCCCGATCCAGCCAGGCTGGGTCAGGGTCGGCGACCACCACCACCACGTCCAAGGTGAGTGTCGGGGTGCCTTCGGGGAGGCGGATATCGGATCGGGCCCCGGTCGTGGTCTCGGCCTGGCGCTTGGTCGGGCGCTTGGCCTGGTGTCCAGCCTGGCGCTCAGCCTGGCGAGTGGTCGCCCACTTCCTGTACCGATCCAGGTCCTGGCTCACGTCCGGACGCAGCTGAGGGAGGTCGCGGGCGGCGAAGAGGACCCGTTCCACGCTGGGAATGTAGTCCAAGCTGTGCACGCTCTTGGGCACGTGGGTGCTTCCTGCTGGCGCGCCGGCCCGCAGACCTGCCACGATGCGCGGGTGACCCCTGTTGCCGAACGCCTCTTGATGGGCCCTGGACCGTCGAACCCGTATCCAGAAGTGACGGCGGCCCTGACGTTTCCGGTACTGGGCCATCTCGACCCCAGGTTCCTCGACGTCCTCGACGAGACCTGTCGACGGCTCCGGAAAGTGTTCCAGACCGAGAACGCCCTCACGCTTCCGCTGAGCGGGACCGGCTCCGCCGGCATGGAAGCGGTGTTCGTGAACTTCGTCCGGCCAGGAGACCCGGTGGTAGTGGGGGTCAACGGGTTGTTCGGCGAGCGCATGTGTGACGTGGCGGCCAGGGTCGGTGCCGACGTCGTGCGGGTCGACGCTCCCTGGGGCGAGCCCCTGGATCCTTCGGCCCTGGTGTCAGCGCACCCTGCCCCTCGAATTATCGCCCTGGTTCATGCCGAGACGTCCACCGGGGTGTGGAACGACGTCGCCGCGGTCGGGAAGGTCAAGGGAGATGCGCTCTTGGTGGTCGACACCGTGACGTCCCTCGGGGGAATGGAGGTCCTCGTGGACGCGTGGGGCATGGACGTGGCCTACAGCGGTACGCAGAAGTGCCTCGGTGTTCCCCCCGGCCTGGCGCCTCTCACCGTCTCGGATCGAGCCCGGTCCCGTCTGGTGGAGCGCCCCACGAGCTGGTACTTGGACCTCAACCTCCTGGCCCGTTACGTCGACTCTGGCGCCGGACGGGTGTACCACCACACGGCCCCGGTGACCATGATCGGCGCCCTCAACGCCGGACTGGGGGTGATCCTGGGGGAAGGACTTGAAGAGGGTTGGGACCGTCACTACAGGTGCGGGAAGCTGCTCCAAGACGGATTGGAGGCCATGGGATTGGAGCTGTTCGCCACCCGTTCCCATCGGCTGGCGCAGCTGACGACGGTGCGCGTGCCGGAGACATTGCCCGACGGAATGGACGAGGCCGGCGTTCGACGAGCACTCCTGGACCGCTTCGACCTCGAGATCGGTGGAGGTGCCGGGAAGCTCTCAGGACGGGTGTGGCGGATCGGGTGCATGGGGCACTCGTCTCGAAGGGTCAACGTCCTCACCTGTCTCGGTGCGCTGGCCGAGGTGCTGAAGCGGTGACGGGTTGATGGCCCGCACGTCCAACGTGACGCCGTTGGAGCTCTCGGGGCGCCGCATTATCCTGCGAACGCTGGGTCCGGGAGACTACGACTCCTGGATCGAGGTCCGCTCACGCTGCCGCGACTGGCTGATCCCCTGGGAGCCTCGTCCCCATGACGCTCCCCAGGTGGCCGAGGATCGGGGGAGCTTCACCGCCCGGTGTGCCATCCGTGACCGGGAACGGCAGATGGGAACGGGGTTCGGTTTCGGCATATTCGATCAAGGCCGGTTCGCCGGTGAGGTGACCCTTTCGTCCATCCAGCGCGGCCCCTTCCAGAGCGGCTTCGTAGGGTACTGGATCGACCGGGAAATGGCAGGGCAAGGTTTGGTGCCTGAAGCGGTGGTCATGGTGCTCCACTTCGCATTCGAAGCCGTGTACCTGCACCGGGCCGAGATCTCGATCATCCCGCGCAACCGACCAAGCCTAAGGGTGGTGGAGAAGCTGGGGTTGCGGATGGAGGGGGTGGCGGAGCGCTTCTTGGAGATCAACGGGCAATGGGAGGATCACGCCCGCTTCGCCATCACCGCCGAGGAGTGGGTGGTCCGTCGCCGTGAGCTGCTCTGGACCTGGTTAGGGCGTTGGTGATCCCACACGCTCAGGACCCTCCGGGGCCGAAAGAGCCCGGAGGCGCCGGTCCCCCCCGGACGACCACGGAGGGGGAGTGGCGGAAGAACTGCTCGACGTCGTGCTCGTAAGTGTAGGTCTCGGGACGATGGCCGGCACTTCGACGCAGACGCAGGGATCGGATGAAGTTTTGGACCGCGCCGGCACTCGTGTAGCGGTACCGGAACCCGGCATCCACCAGGCGCCGGGTGTCCACCCCACGCCCGAAGCGAAGTAGGGATTCCAGCTCGGGGGGGAAATCGAACAGCCCGAGCTGGATGAAGGGTCTGAGAGCCAGTGCCGGCTTCACCGGAGGCAAAGGAACGAGGTGGGTTCCGCAGATCGAGGCCACTTCGCTCCACGGGAGTCGCCCCGACCCGGCAACATTGAACAGGCCGGGCAGCTGATGGCGGGTGACGAACTCCAGCGCCCGCACGACATCGTCTTCTTCGACGAACTGGACGAGCGGGTCGAACCCGAATACCGACGGACACACTGGCCGGGACAAATTCTTGCTGATCGACGTCACGATGTCGCTTCCCAGAACGTTGGCGAACCTCAGTAAGGTCACCGTGGTTGAAGGATTGTCCTCGGCAAAATCCCGCACGAGGCTCTCCGCTTCTACCAGCGAGCGCTCGACACGAGTTCTCGGGGGCGACGATCGGGGCTCATCTTCGGAAAAGGTGTTGGGATCCTTCTCCGACGAGCCGTAGACGAGGGTGGACGACTTCACGACGACATGGCGGACCGGCGATTCGGCTGCACCGGCCGCGGCGAGCAGGTTCATGGTTCCGATCACATTGATCTCGTGGAGGACGCGGGGGCGCACGAGCGTCGAGTCCACCACCAAGAACGTGTGGATGATGGTGTCGACCTGAGTCGCCCGGACGATCCGGCTCAAGGTGGAGTACGTCTGGTCGGCGCGTACGAACTCGGCTCTCTCGAGCTGTACCGAGGGACTGCTCGATCCCATGCCCAGGATCATGTCGACGTCGGGATCGCCTTCGAGGGCCTGGATCATGCGCCCTCCCCAGAACGTGTCAGCTCCGGTGACAAGGACCCTCCGGCCCATCGTGGCGAACCTCCGCCTCAGCCGAACCAAATGCTGCGACGGTCGCGCAGCATGTCGAAGATCGTCTCTTGGATGAGAGTCCGGATGTTCTCGACCTCGTCCATCACCCGGCTCTTGGAGTACCGCTCCTGATCAGGAGGGACGTCGAACGTCACGGGATCGAGAACCCGGAGACGGAATTTCGCCGGGAACGGAACGAGGACACCGAGTGGACCGAGCATCATGAAGTTCGCCGTGATCGGAAAGTACGGCACTCCGATGAGCTTGGCCAGTGCCGGCAGTCGGAACACCACGGGCATCGACTCTTCGGACCCCACCACGGCAATGGGGACTATGGGAACGCCGGTACGCATGGCGATCTCGACGAACCCCCCTCTTCCGAACCGGCGGAGCTGGTAGCGGTCCGTGAACGACTTGGACGGCCCCTTGGTTCCTTCGGGGAACACGACGGCGAGCTGGCGCTGATCGTGGAGCAGGCGGTAGGCGTTGTCCGGATTGGCGGACACACCTCCGGCGCGGCTCCACAACGTCCCGACGACGGGAACGGTGCGGAAGAAGTAGTCGGCCAATCCGTAGACCGGACGGCCGAGCTCTTTTTCGATACCGTGCATGATGACCGGTGCGTCGGATGGAATCGCCCCAGCGTGGTTGGCCACGAGTAAAGCACCCCCTTCCGTCGGTATCTTCTCGAGGCCCTCCCACTCGGCTCGAAACCACTTGGAGTACACCGGGTCGTAGATCTGACGGAGGAGGGTACGCACACGCTCGGATCGTCCCCACTCGTCGACGTCGGAGAGGCGAGGATCATCGGGCTGATCAGGGGCCTGGGAGGGGAGCCGGATCGGGACGACGGCGGTCGAAGAGCGATCCCTTCGTTCAGTCGTGCGAGGTGGAGGCACATCGCCATCGTACCGGTCCGTGGGCCACGGCGACCGGGCGAGTTGTCACTTTGGGCCCTCTGGGAGCTGGCTCGCTGATCGAGTCAAGTGCTCGATCACTCCGAGGAGGATCCGGCGCCCATCCTCGGGAGAGAGATATCGGGCCCGGAGGGTCAACGTCGATCGGCCACCGGAGACCCGTACTGCACCGAATGCGAGTGCCGAACGGCCCCGGGCCACCGGGTAGCACTCGAGGGCGTGGAGGCCGGGTATCTCGACTCGACCGAAGTTCGACACCAGCAACGTGTCGGAGACCCGCCCTACGAACGGGGCTGCCAGCCTGAGGAGCCGCGTTCCGTGGACGATCTCCCAAGGCTCCTCTCGTGCCGCCAGGGACCTCTCGATAGCTGGACGCAGCGATCCACCGGCACGGGCATCGATGCGCCGGTAGGTCGAGATGTCACCGTCGCCCGAATGGGCTACGAGGCCAAGCGAGAGTCCGACGCGCCGACACGGAGCACCGGCGCGGTTGCAGTGGTCCAGCGTTGCGGCGACGCACGCATCCGGTAAACGGGTCGTGATGTCACGCCCGACGAGCGGGAGCGTCACCGAAACGAACGTATCGGTGGTCGGGGGTGGCGACGACGGAACCACCGGATCCGCCGGCCTGAGCAGCCGTTTCAAGATCGACCACGGAGGTACCGTCCGGCGCTCGAACGTTCTCGCTCTTGGAACCCTCCGAGGCTGGTGGCCGGCAATGATGCGGAACAGTGTGAAGACGTTCGAACCGTCGAATGCGGCGTGGTGGAGGGCGATAGTCACCCACATCCCGTTAGCCGCGGCGACCACACGCAGGGGAGGTTCCCGGTGCAGATCGAAGCCGCGCACCACCGCGGCCGGAATGGAGTCTTCCGATGTCACCACCTCGGGGCGGCAGGGTGCCCCTGCGACCCATCGATCACCCCGGATTCGCGCAGCCGAGAGCGGGAGTGCCGCCTGGACTGCAGCGAGGCGCGACGCGAGGTAGTCGTGCAGAGTCGGCTCGTCGGTCCCCAATGGCTCTTTGAATCGGAGCACGCCCAGTCCGACCCAGGTGGTCCGTCGATCGGGGTGGTGGAGCATATGGAGTGCCCCGGACGTAGCGGTCCGAGGGAGGGCTGTCGAGCCTTCGACGGATTTGGAGGCGAGCGGAGCCACGCGCGCGGAGGCTACTACCCGGCTCATCGCCCCTCGTGACCCGACCGGGACGTGCCGAGCAAACGACTCTCCTCGCCGAGAAGACGCGTCCGAGTTTGGCCGGGGCGAGGTGGGTTGCAAGACTCCATTGTCAAGTATGTCCGGGATTCAGGTATGTCCGGGATTCAGGTATGTCCGGGATTCAGGTATGTCGGCCGGTCGCCGAGACGCCAGGCGCTGCCGGAGGACCGGGAGACGTCGACAGTGATGGCGACGGATGTGGCGGTGGCGCTCCCGGGGGTGGCGCAAGTGGCAGTGGGGGTGGGTGCCAGGCCGGCGGTCCGCTGTCGCCACCGCTGCTCTCCCATCGGGCAAGACCCGGGATCAGAGAGACGACGAGAGCCCCCAATGCCACCCCGCCGAGAATCTGTGCCGTGAAGCTCAGCGGACCGAAGAATGCATTCGATGTGAGACCTGGTCGAATGGCAATCACGACGCCTGCAGCTACCGTGGCCGCGAACGCCAGCCACGGCAGTGATATCGCCCTTCGGGTTGCCGAGATTACCAGGCTGAGATCGGTTCCGACGACCTTGAATCGTTGGCGGGAGGGACGATCGATCCTGGGAACGACCACGAGGAGTGGGACGATCACGGCTGCTGGTCCGATGAGAAGGAACATCGCCGCGGTGAGGACCAGGGTGGAGACCACGGGTCGGGACGTATAGCCGTGGCGCGACATGAGCACGGAGGAGATCGGAGCCTGACCGCGGGCCCGCCCCTGTTCACTGCCCCGAGCCTCCGACGCTCCCCGCGGCCCGCTCCCTTCAGCCGGATGAGGCACCGACTCGCCGGAGTCACGGAGATGGACTTGGTTGCTGGAGGCAGCGTGGACGGGAGGTCGGTGCTTCGCCTTAGGGCGTAATTCACTTCTCGCATCGGAACGAATGCGGGGACGGCGTCGGCGGTTGGGAATGCAGGCCCACACGACGAGAAGGAAGGCTAAAGCCGCACCCGCCAGAAGGGCATAGCGGAAGGGGTTCTCCGGTGCGAACGTGAGTGTGACAGTCTGTGGAGAAGTGCTGGCTGGGAGGATGTACCCCTGCTGCCAACCGTCGAGGCGGACAGGCTTGAGTTGGATCCCGCCGGCTCGGGCCACCCACCCGACGTTGTAGTTCTGATGTACGCCGATAATGGCTCGGGACCCAGGAGTGACACGGATCGTCCTCTGGGTCGCTCCCCAGTGAACTATGGAGACCGAACGAGGCGCGGCACCGGCGGGCAAGGGGGTGCCGCTCAGGGAGAGCGACGTGACTTTCATGGCCAGCTTGGAGTCGTGGACCGTCAACGTATGGAGTCCGGGCCCCAACGTGAGGTCACTGTGGGGGGTGCACAAGGTGACACTCATCGGTTCGAGGCCATTCAGCTGCGCGTAGGTGCCCGTCACTTCAGTGGAGTAGTTCCGACCGTCGACATCGATCGTCGGTCCGTGACCGCACGTCAGGGTGAACGGCCGACTCAAGGGATGTGCCACCGGCGGGTAGACGGCGGTGACGGCGGGAAAGGACAGCTCGGCCATGCCGATGGGTATTACCGTATCCCCGTTGGTGAGGATGTTGTATCCCGTGAGCCGCTGCTCAGTCGGGAACGTCACCGTCAGCCGATTCGTCGTGAGCGGAGCGAACTGCACCGTACCTGCCGTCGCCGGAAGTTGCACCAATTCGCTCTTCGTCGGGGTCGTGAGGCGGAGTACTTCGGGTCGGCTGGCGGCAAGATCGGGAGCGAAGTCCAGCGACGACAGAGTCAGAGTGCGCGGCCAAGTGTAAGTGAGGCGCGGGTTGCTGTCACCGGCTCCAGCCCACCAGCTGGTCAGGGTGCTGCTGTCGATGAGGTTCCCCGACTTGTAGAGCGGGAGGTTGCCGAACGTCGAGGAGGCACGCACCACCAAAGATCCTGTGGTATTTGCCTCTTTCACAATTTGAGGTATAGGAAGCGGAGTGATGGTCGCATCGACATGGAAAGTCGCCTTGAAGGGCACTGAGAAAATCCGCGACATGTGTGGCTCCTCGTCAGGGGCCGACAGATAGGCGAACTGGTTCGGAAGCGGTGATGTGAACAGGTACGACGGAATGGTACCGGCCCCGGTTGCTCCATCGGCAGGGAGCTTCCAGCTCTGGGAGACAGTTACTCCGGGAATGGAAATGTGGATGAAGCCTGGTCCGGCATCGGCGGCCGGTTCCAGCGCCTTCGCAAGCCGGGCGATGGTCACCCGTAGGAACGTGGTGTCGCCCGAAGCCACCGGGACCGATTGAGCGACTTCGTCGGGCGTCAACGACGAGGCTCTCTTCCCCTGGCTGGTGGACACCACGACCTGCTCCACAATCGGCCGCCACGGCCCGTCGTGCAGCGGGGTGATCTCGATCCGGCTGATCGGGACCGGATGGTGAAAGGTGATCTGGATCCAGGGATCTTGGAGATTCGTGCCCGATGCAACCCAGCTCGCCGTTTCGGGATTGTTGATGAACGCGTCCAACGGCTGGTATCCGGGGATCCGGTCGACAGGGGTGCCATAGGAGGACGCGGTGACCGAGGCCGCGCCATGGAGGACACTCACCGTCTCGTGCCGGTTCCCGGGGACGACGGTCCACTCCTTTGGGTTTCCACCGACTGTGGGAGCGGCTTCGTTAGGCTGGAGGACGTACGAAACGTTGTCGTAGAGCTGGCCGAATGTGGTGTCACGGAGCTGCTGGCTATCGGTGTCGACCCAGGTCGGATCTGTGAACTTCGGTGCCAGGACATCGCCTGCCAACGCCACTGCCTGGTTCGCAAGTTGACCGGATGCAGCCAGTGGCAACACGCCTTGGGGTCCTCCAGACAACACGACACCCGTGGATGCAGGGTAGGTGGTCACCATGGAGTTCCCCGATCCGGTGGTAGCCACCTGGTAGATCTCCAATGCTCTGAGTCCCGAGGTCTCCGAGAGAGGGGCGAAGTCGACCTCGGCGAAGGGACCCGAGTCATCGTTGACGACGACCGGTCCGAACTGCGCAACCCGGGAGATGCCTGGATCACCGGCAAGGGCGGTACGGATCGTCACAGCCGGAGGGCTGCCGGTCTCCGAAGAGTTGATGTCGTTCTCGACCAGAAGGTATCGGACCCCAGCGCTCGCGAGATATTCAGCCAGCCCGGGAACCGGCTGGCCGTTCGCCAGGACGCGGTCCAGCGCGTCGAGGAATTGCGTGTTGCCGATGGATCCCAGTGGTGCGATGTTGCGATCTCCCCATGGGACGTTGCTGAGCGCTTCGATTGGCTGGTCGTTCGTGGTGCCCCAGTCGAATCTCCCGAACGGTGCTCCGGGAAGTACGACGGTGGTCGAAAGCGCTCCCCGTGCGTTCAGCCAATGGGAAGCCTGGGTCCAGTACGACGGCAAGGCCGCATACGAGCCGGCCGGGTATAGGTTGCCATCGAGGGCTGGGAAGGATGCTAGGGCCAACGCCGTCACAACCAGTGCCACGAACCCGACCATCACGAGCATGCGGAGAGCACCCAGAGCGCGTGCCATCGCCCGCCCCCACACGTGAAGCGCGTGAATGAGCCCCAGAACCAGCGGAAAGGTTACGACAGGCTGAAATTTGTAGACGTTGCGGAGCGGTGCGAGGGGACCGGTCAGAAGGTACCGGACAAACCCGGACAGCGGCCCCCCGAGATCCCCCCAATAGCCAGCGCAGATTGCCAACGAGGCCAGTCCAAGCGACAGCACGAGGAACAGTCGCTCGGGCATGTCGCGTCGGGTGAGACCGTAAATTCCTGCCGCTGCCACGGAGGCGGTTCCGACGATGGTGGCCGGAAGGGTCTCGAACAGGTAGCCGGCAGGGGTCCATTGGCCATTGATGGTGACCAGTGACAGCCATACACCTGCACCTCGAAGGGTTTCGGGGACTGAGGCAAGCTTCGTGGTCGCCGTCGCCGTTTCGGTGTACGGGATGAAGTTGAAGCCGTACTTCCCCTGGAATACGAGAGCTACGAGAAACCACGCGGTGGCGAGCACGGTGGCACCCACCCAGTAGACGAACAGTCGATTGCGTTGTGGCCCTGCTCTCCTGGTGAGGAACCAGATCGCCGGCAGCGGCAGCACGGCGAAGACTGACGTGGCGTTTACCCCTCCCATTAGGAGGATGGCGACGCCGGAGCGTGCGGCCGCTCCCGAGAGAGAGGTCTTCCCGTGAGATGCCCTGAGGAGGGGCAGCATGACCCAAGGAAGGAGCACGACCGGCAGCAAGCCGGCCGAAGCCAATGCCGCAGTGAGCATGATCGGCGACAATGCGTACGCTATGCCGCCGCACATCTGGGTCCACCGTCCACCGATACCGAGCTCTTGGGCCACGAGGATGGTTCCCCAGTAGGCGATGGCAAACAGGAGTCCGAGCCATGCACGCTGAGTGATCCAAGCGGGAACCCCAAGGACGTGACCAAGCCAGTAGAAGGGACCCATCGGAATGAGGTACCCGTAAGCCTGGTTCTGCACCGAGCCGAAGTACGCCAGAGGATCCCAGAGACGGGTGGCGGCGGCCAGAAATCTGCCGGGGTCCACGGTGAGGTCGAACTTGGTGTCCACGACGATCCGGCCCGCAGCCTGAGCGAAGGCGATGGCCAACAGGCCTGCGGTCACTAGGACATCGGGAATGCGGCGCCGAATATTCGCCAGAGCAGTCGACGGCGTCACTTGGGGTTGTCGACGGGTGGTGGGTCCTGCCCCAATGGGTCCCGGTCCGATAGCTCCCGACAGATTGGACGTCGAGACGACACCGGTAGCTTTCGGTGTCGTCACTCCGGTGCCCATGTCGCTTCAAACCTGAAGAAGCTCATCAGTCCGATTCCTCTTGGCGGCGGAGGACGAGGGCGAGGTTCCAGGTCACGAATTCCCGCAGTCCGGGGACGTCGACTGCCCTTCGAGTCCACTGGGGGTAGTAGCGAGGGAACACATCGATCACGTCAACTCCGGCGTGATCCCGAGCTAGCGAGAGCACGGTCTTGATGCTGAGCGGGAACAAGCTCGCGCCAAAACGATTCTTGGGAGGATATCCCGTCCGCCTCTCGTAGCGTCGAGCTGCACGTTCGCCCCCCAAATAGTGCCATGGCGAAGTTTCATGGCCGCCGAATGGCGACAGCCAGTTGGTGAATGCCAGAAAGATGGTGCCTCCGGGGTTAGCCGCCCGTACGAGCTCGTGGAACAGGATCGCGGGTCGGTCAACGTGCTCGATGACATTCGACGAGTGCACCACATCGAAGGTGTC
This sequence comes from Actinomycetes bacterium, assembly GCA_021791635.1. Classification (GTDB taxonomy): domain Bacteria; phylum Actinomycetota; class Acidimicrobiia; order Acidimicrobiales; family RAAP-2; genus JAJYWF01. Next base: position 8,131 of record JAJYWF010000014.1, on the reverse strand, counting down.
GTCACCAACAGGCAACGCCAGTCCATCGCCGATCACGCCATAGCCGAGTGCTCGTCCAGGTGCGGTCATCTCGTCCCAGAACGGCTCCACGAAGACGCTCTTCGCCCCACGCCGACGGAAGGCCTCGGCAAAGTATCCTGGGCCGCCACCCACGTCCAAGACACTCGTGCCGGCAAGCCTGTGATAGCGGTCAACGATCTCCGCGGTGTCGTCTCCCAGAAGCGTGTAGAAGTGATCTGGATCTTCGAATTGCCGTCGGAACGCCTGGAACAGAGTCAGAGAGCGCCGTATCCCGTTCCCTGAGCGTGGTGCGGGTCCAGTGGAGTTTTCGAGGCCCTTTCCGGGGCACCGCGTCTCCTGGTGACCAGAAGTGGCAATCGCACCCCGTTCCACGGGTCCGAGGGGAATTCCGGTGGATCGTCGCCGATGGTGGAAAGTATCTACCGCTTCAGTGAGGAGCCTGATCCACGTGGAGACAGTGCGCTCCCACGAGTATCGAGCAGCGTGTGAGCGAGCGCTGGTGCCCATCGCCTCGCGAAGAGATTCGTTCCGCGCCAGCGCGATCCACTCGTGGGCCAAGTCCAATTCCAGACGTGGCCCCGACGCGTCGACCAGCACACCCGTCTGGTTCCTGACAATGGCGTCACGTACACCGGGAACGTCTGCAGCCAAGGAGGGCGTCCCACTCGCAGCCGCCTCGAGAATGGACATTCCCCATCCTTCATGGTGCGCTGCGTGCACCAGGAACCATGATTGGGCTAAAAGGCGAGCTTTGTCTTCTTCGCTTATTCGACCGATGACGTGGGCACCTGGGACACTCTCGGCCTGGGCCCGTAGCGCAGCGAACTCAGGACCGTCGCCGACCATCACGAACCGACCACCGACATGCGGCTGGACGTGCTTCCATGCCGCAAGAAGCAGGTGAAGACGCTTGTGTGGGACGAGACGGCCAAGGGAGAGGAATAGGGGCTCCGATGTCTTTTCAGCCAACTTCCCTTCGGGCAGGTCCACGCCGCTCTCGATGACACGGATCCGCCCGGGGCTTACGCCGATCTCCACGAGTGCTCGAGCGGTGGACGGTGAGACGGCAACGAAGAGGTTGTGCCGATAGACCGCCGGCATGAGGTGCCGCTCTACTGCCGAGGCACCTGCGGCAATCGGAGCCGGGAAGCGGGACCTCCACTGGTCAGTATGGACGTGGTGAACGAGGCAAATTGACGGCCCCCGACGCCATAAGGGCGAGAAGAAGGGGAGCCCGTTCTCCACGTCGATGACGACGTCTGCGTCACGGTAATGGCGGGCATGGACGAACGGCACACCCAAGTACTGGCTGAAGGTGCCTCCTGCTTCGTGGACTTGATATGGGCGGGCATCGACAGGCCCACCACAGACCAGCGCGACCTGGTGTCCCCGTGATGTGAGCTCTCGAAGTAGGCGGTCTGCGAGCACTTCGGAGCCACCGGCCTGAGGATGGGCTAGGTCACGCCAATTGACCATGACGATCTTCATCGCGCATGGCCTAATCGTGATGTCGACACGAAATTGGTGAAGGCGTGGGAACGATCAAGTGACCAGGGGGGTGATGCTTGAGGCGATCTGGCCTCCCGGAGATGAAGACATGGGGCGATTGAGAGCTCTGGCGCTGGCGTCAACGGCATTAGCCCTGAATGACGTTGAATGACCGCAGCTCGAACTCGCGCTCCAGAGTTCGTGGCGCGCCAGATCTTCGATACCGAACCTCTGGTACGACACCCGGAATTGGGGAAAGCGCGTAGTAAGGCACTCGGCGAACTCCCAGGCTTCGCTCTCGGGAGTCATTGGGAATAGGACGAGTGCCCCTCCACCTTCGAGGGTGCATATGAGCGGGGAGCGACCGGGCACGTACTGATAATTTTCATCCAGCACTGCCTGGATCGCCGGCACCAGATCCTGCTTCGCCTCATCCGACATGACGACTAAGCCACCGGTCGACTGAGTCGAATGGCTATCGACTTTGATACTCATTACGTCGCTCAACATCGACAGTGGGTCACGCAACATGCGCACCCGACTTCCTCCGACGTGACGCCAGAAGACCGGAACCTCAGCAATCCTCAGGCCGAGCCTACGAGCGAGGACCAATAGGTCGACATCAAAGGCAAATCGCTCGGTGCGGGTGAATTGGAACAGGAGGCGAGCAATGGGAGTCCGGAAGGCCTTGAACCCGCATTGCGTATCTTCGAGCGACAACTTGGTGGCAGCATTGACCACGCGGTTGAACATGCGGCCCATGATGATGCGTCCGAAGTTGTCGCAGATGACCGTCGACGTCGGGAGTGCGCGGGATCCGATGGCGACGTCTGCCTGCTCCAGAGCGGCGAGCAACTGGGGAAGTTGCGAAGGATCCACGGACATGTCGGAGTCCATGAACACTGAGACTGGTGACCGGACCTGAGCCACTCCGGCGCGAACCGCACCACCTTTGCCGACGTTGCGATGAAGGCGGACGGCACGGGAATGCGGGAATCTCCTGAGCAGGGCGAGAGCACGTTCGGCGGTGCAGTCGGTGCTGCCGTCATCCACGACGATGATCTCGGTGGTTGCGGGGTCGATGGCGCCGGTGGCGGCGCCCACTGTGAGTAGTGGGAGGGAGTCATCTAGGCGAGCCTCTTCGTTGAAGGCCGGAATGACGATCGTAAGTGCGAGGTCGCGGGGATCGGGCCTCGGATCGCGGCGAGCGCTGATCCGGAATGCCATTCCGGGGCGATTGGAGTGCTCTGGGGCCGGCGCGATCACCGGGTGACCTCCGCCCACTGCGTATCCGCAGTTCCCCCCATGCTCCCCGCCATCCCCTCATCGCCGGCCCAGCTCCCCGCGGACGGCGATCAGAATACTCCCGCACAATCAGATCAGTGCCTGGCGTGCATCTCGAGCCGAGTCCACTACCTGCGGCCGCCATCGCAGATCCCTAAGATCATGTCGCTCTAATGACCGCGTGTCAATGAGCATCCGGGTGTGACCCGTCCCGGAGTGGGATCACCGTGTGCTCTCACCCAGCTTCTCGCACAGTGGTGCCGACTAAGGCTGACCAGCACCGATCAGCCCGAACGTGAAGAGAGGGGAGTACGAGACGGTTTCTCCGGTCTCGGGTGCCTGGATGATGGTTTGTGAGCCATATGGCCCCGATCCTACGAACATGACGACGTGGTCCACGATGCCGTCCCCGTCCAGGTTGAAGTAGAAGAGGAGGTCCCCGGGCTCCAGATCGTTGAGCGCCACATGGGGCACAGCCGCGTACTGGCTTGCCGCTGTGCGCGGGATCGACACGCCGGCCTGTGCCCAGGCCCATTGCGTGAGGCCCGAGCAGTCGAATCCGATTCCGGGAGTCTCTCCCCCCCATACGTAGGGAACTCCCAGCTGAGATATAGCTGCCCGCACGGCCGCCAAACCGGCACTGTTGGATGATCCGCTCCCTCCGACGGAAGTCGGAGTGCCTGCCCCAGATGGTGTTCCACCTTGGTCGTGACTTGCCGCCGCCGCTGCTTGATTGGCAGCTGTGATGGAAGCGGTGGATGTACCGCTCCCATCGACGGTAGCGACGACCGTCGCCGCCGCTGCCGCCTGCGCCGCGGCGGCTTGCGCCGCGGCTGCCGAGCGAGCCGCCTGCGCCGCGGCGGCTTCCTGAATGGCCTTGGCCCGGGCCGCAGCGGCGACTTCCTGGGCCAACGTGCCCTGCACCTTTTGGAGAGTGGCTTCGGTCTGCGCAGTCGCCGCCTCATTGGACTGGCGGAGCTGTTCCGCCTGTTGTGCTGCGGCCTGAGCACCACTCACTTCGGCCTTCTGGTGGGCCTCGTCGGTGGTCATGCTTGACTCAGCCTGGCCGAGTGAAGCGGCGTCGGCCGAGACGTCGCCGATCACCGTGTTCTCGTACTCGACGCGGTCGTCGATTCCGTTGGCCGACGTCGAGAACACCGCGGCGATTTGCGTCGCCACGTCTCCGAACATGTAAGCCCGGACTGCATCTTTGGCCAGTCGGGCTCTGTCGGTCGTGATCTGGGACCGGATCCTCAGCAGCCGAGATTCGGTGACGGCCAGCTCGGCTTGGAGGGTGTCGATCTGCTGTTGGGCGGCATCGAAGCGCTGGCTCAAGGCGGCTGACTGCTGCTCTTGCTGGGCAATGGTGGCCTCCAGGGAGCTGGCCTCCTGCTGAGTACTTGTGATCTGGGTTGTTCCAGGTCTTGTAGGCGTCGCGCTTGTCGCACCGCTCGTGGCTCCGGCGGGACCGATTGGGGGCGCGAGAACCAGTGAAGCGGCGGCGAGGGATGCGACCAGAGCACCGATCAGGGGTGCTCGATACCGGTGTTGTGGCCCGTTTGGACGTCCCAGCCCCCATTTCACACTTGCCACATTGGCCACAATAACCGCATTGACCACAGAATCCAAGGGGCGGGCCCGATGACTTCGACTCGGGATTGCATCCGGGAGGTGCTGGTTCGCGTTCCCGTTCCAATCGCCCGGTAGGGTGCCATCGTGTTCGACGGGGTGGTTTCAGTAGCCGGAGGGCGTCTTCGAGGAATCGAACGGCAGGGTGTTTGGGCGTTCTCGGGAATTCCCTACGGCCGCTCTCCTGATGGTGTACGCCGCTGGCGTCCTCCCGAGCCTCCACTTCGGTGGTCGGGCATCCGGGAGGCGTCAGAGTTCGGTCCGATCGCCCCTCAACCGCCCCCAACCCCTGGTGTGGCCATACCTGGGGATCCTCTGGAGCAAGACGAGAACTGTCTCACCCTCAACGTGTGGACGCCACATGGCTCAACACCGGATGAAGACGTGGCTCCAAATGGGCAGGGTAGGCCGGTGATGGTGTGGATCCATGGAGGTGGGTTCACCAGCGGTAGTGGTTCCAGCCTGCTGTACCGCGGAGGACAGCTTGCTCGCCACGGGGGTGTCGTCGTCGTCACCGTGAATTACCGCCTGGGCGCTCTGGGCTTCCTGGGTCACCCGGCACTGGCCGAAGGCACTGGGTCGACGGTGGGAGGGAACTGGGGCCTTCGGGACCAGTTGGCCGCTCTGCGTTGGGTTCAGGAGAACATCGCATCGTTCGGAGGTGACCCGGGGAACGTGACGGTGTTCGGCGAGTCAGCCGGAGGAATGAGCATCTCCGCTCTTCTTGGCATGCCTGCAGCACGTGGCCTCTTCCAACGGGCCATCGTCCAAAGCGGACCTCCCTACACGCACTCGCCGAACCAAGCAGTCCGGGCGGCCGAAGAACTGGCCAAGCTTCTCGGTGTCCGAGAGATCACTCGTACAGCGCTGCTGGGTATTCCGGCGGCGGAACTGGTGGCAGCAACGCAGGAGATCCAGAACCGGCCTCCGCCTGCCGGAGAGCTGCCACTTCCGTTCTTGCCCGTAATTGACGGACACCTCCTTCCTCGGCAACCACTGGATGCCGTTGCTGGCGGAGAAGCGGCAGGCGTGGCGCTTTTGATAGGAACCAACCGCGACGAGCTGACGTTCTTCGCTCTGGCGGACGCGCGCCTTGCCAACTTGGATGACGAAGGGTTGTTGCGCTGGCTGGCTCAGGTTCATCCGGATCACCGTCCAGAGGATGTGGTCAAGGCCTATCGGTGGGCCAGGGAGCAGCGAGGAGAGAAGGTCACACCGCGCGAGCTCTGGGTGGCGGCCGGAAGCGACCTCGTCTTTCGCGTCCCGTCTCTCAGGGTGGCAAGCTCCCAGGTGATCCATCAGAGACAGACCTTTGTATATCTGTTCACGTGGGAGACCCCAGCCTTCGGAGGGTTCCTGGGCTCATGTCACGCCCTGGAGATTCCCTTCGTCTTCGGTACTCACCGTCATCCGGCGATTTCTCTGTTCTCGGGCTCGGGTCCCGAAGCTGATGCCTTGTCGGACAAGATGCAAAGCACGTGGACCTCCTTCGCTTGGCACGGTGATCCGTCACACCCACTTGTGGGCGAGTGGCCGCGCTGGGACGAAGACCGAAGGGCAACGATGGTGTTCGGACCGGAATCTGGCGTTGAAGACGGGCCACGGCACACCGAGCTGGCCGTGTGGGAGTAGATGCCCCTCTGCCTGAGAGGCCGACACGAGTGGGGTAGCGAACTGCTCCAACATCAGTCAGTGATACACCATGCACACACGTTCGAGTAGTAGCGAGTGTGTGAACTTGACCGAGTGGGCACGTCGCCAGGGCATCCACCCCCAGACCGCATACAGCTGGTTCCATGCGGGCATGCTCCGGGTGACGGCGGTCCGGGTGAACCAGCAGACGTTGCTCGTCTCCCCCGAGGCCGTCCTCTCTATTCCAGAAGAGACGCTCGGGCTCTTCGCCCGTGTGTCCTCTCGCGACCAGCGGGGAGATCTGGACCGCCAGGTGGCACCGCTCACCGAGTGGGCAGGCAAGACCGGCCATCGAGTGGTCCGGGTCGAAGCAGAGGTCGGCTCGGGGATGAACGGTTCACGGACCAAGCTTCGCCGATTGCTCGCCGACCCCACGGTCACCACCGTTGTCGTCGAGCACCGAGACCGCCTGGCCTCGATGAACGCCGAGCTGGTCGAAGCGGCACTGTCGGCTCATGGTCGGCGCCTGGTGGTGATCGCAGAAGGCGAGGTCGACGACGACCTGGTGCTGGAGCAGACCCAGGTGCGCACCAGCTTCTGTGCCCGCCTCTACGGACGCCGCTCGGCCCGTAACCGGGCAGAGAAGGCTCTGCGTTGGGCTGCCCACGACGTGGGGCCGATGGCACTAGTCCAGCAGGCGAAGGCGGTCGGAGTCTTACAGCCGAAGAGCAAGATGAAGCCGTGAGGAAGCGCTTGTGAGCAATCTCCCCACCATTCGTGGTGGCACCGCCGTCAGGTGCCCGTGTGCGTCCCCGGCTGAAGTCCACCGACACTGACGCTGCCGTGCTCGTGGCGGTGGGCACTTACCCGGGTCGCTCGCATCCAAGGACATGGCCGAGCGGTGCCGCCAGGGCAGGCTCGACGCCAATGAGAAGGCCATCTCCCGCCGCGAGCGCAAGCGCTCGCTCGCGGCCACGCGCTCGTCTCGGTGGGCCTGGGCGATCACCAGGAAGAGTGAGGGCGCCTTCGGGCTCGTCCTTCGCAATCTCGTAGCCGAGCACCGGAGCCTCCAGTCCCGCATTGCCCGGATACGCCGCCGTCTCTCGGTCCCGTTGGCCGAGCGCAGGGGGCGGCTCCATGGCTATGAGACGAGGGACGAGCGTTTCCAAAAGCAGCGCCGTCTCCAGATGCTCGAACACCGGCTCATGGTGGTGGGAGAGCGCCTCAACAGAGGGCGGGTCTCGGACTGTCGTGGCGGGAGAGCCCTGGCCAGAGCCCATCACAACCTGGCCGAGGACGGTCTGAGCGATGCCCAGTGGCAGGAACGCTGGGGAGCCGAGCGGCTGTTCTTGACCGCCGGCGGGGACAAGGACCAGCGCTGGGGCAACGTCACGATCCGCTGGCACCCCGACGAGCACTGGGTGGAGATCGCGCTCTCCAAGGCGCTCGCCTACCTGGCCAACCGCCCCCACGGTCGCTACCGGCTGTCGTGCCCGGTCGCCTTCTCCTGCCGCAGTGACGAGGTGGCGGCCCAGGCAACCACCGGGGCCGTCCGCTACGACATCACCTTTGCACCCGCGAAGGGATGCTGGTACGTGGACGCCTCGTGGAAGTGCCCGCCCCAAGAGCTCCCCACCCTCGACCAGCTCCGAGGGCACCGGGTCATGGCCGTCGATGACAACGCCGGTCACCTCGACGCAATGGTGGCGGACCCCCTCGGGGAACCCGGTCGGCCGTCCGGTCACGATCCCGCTCGCACTCGCCGGCCTGCCCGCCACCACCCGTGACGGCCACCTGCGCCAGGTGATCTCTGCACTGCTCGCCACCGCCCTGGCCAGCAACTGTCGGGCCATCGTGATCGAGAACCTGGACTTCGCCGAGGCTTGGGAGCTGGGTCGAGAGCACAGTGGGTGTCGTCCTTCACGGGGCAAACGAGGGAAGAACTTCCGACGCTTGGTCGCAGGTATCCCGACTTCCAAGTTCTGTCAACGCCTGGTCCAGATGGCGACCAACATCGGGGTCGTCGTCATCGCCGTCGACCCGGCCTACACCAGCAAGTGGGGCACCGAGCACTGGC